>JAZOBA010000066.1:0-17972 GCA_045595705.1 Oscillospiraceae bacterium | reverse complement strand
GGAACAGGGGTATCAGCTTCGGGAGAAAGACGGGGCGAGGGAAGTCTCCTCTTTTGAGGAAACTTCCCTACCCATAATTTCTAATTAGGTTAAATGTGAGCTGGAATTAGTCAGCCAGGTTGGTCTGCCATGCGGCGTAAGCTTCCTGGAATTCAGCCAGGCTCATGGAATCCTCGTACAGGTACTGATCCTTGTAGCGCAGGGAGGCTACACCGAAGGGAGCGTACTGACCCTCGAACACATTCAGCTTGCTCATGGAATAGGAGCGGGCGCTGGTGTGGATGGGCAGAGCAAAGGCGTGCTCCAGCAGCAGGTTCTCGGCCTTGGCGAAGGCTTCGTAACGGGCTTCCATGTCGGAGGCGATGGCCTTGGCCTCGTTGACCAGCTTCTCATACTCTTCAAACAGAGCCTTGGTGGTGGGATCCTGAGACTTGTAGATGAAGCTGTAGGAGGAGTCGGTCACGAAGGGATCGGTCCAGGTCTCGGGGTCGGCGTAGTCGGCGCCCCAGTTGCACTTCATCAGACCGTACTTGCCGGAGCGGCGAACAGCGCCCAGGAAGCCGGTGTCGGGGCCGGCCTGAACGATGACGTCAATGTAATCCTTGCCCAGTTCCTCTTCCAGACCCTGCTCCACCAGCTGGCACTCGTTGGCCCAGTTGGAGGAAGTGGGGTTGTAGGTCAGCAGGACCTTGACGGGGAAGGTGGCGCCGGCAGCCTTCAGCTCGGACATGGCGTCGGCCTTGTACTTCAGAGCGGCCTCGGTGTCGTAGTAGTACTCGTCGGTGTAGCTGGCCAGCTTGCCGTACTGGGTGTAGTCCTTGGAGGCGGCGGAGAAGCCGGCGGGCGTGATGGTGTTGCTCTTGTTGCCGGTGGGATCCAGCGTGTCGTGGGCATACAGAGCGGGAACGCGGTTGAGAGCGTGGACGATGGACTGACGGAAGTTTTCGTTGTTGACGGCCTTGGTCCAGTTCTCGGGCTCAAACTCGGCGTCAAACTGAGCGTCGAAGTTGAACAGATACCAGTAAGAGTAGGAGGTGTCATTGCGGGAGGGGTGGATCTCCTCGGCATACTTGGGGTCGGCCATCATGGCGCTGAGCAGGTCGGAGGAGATGGAGGCGTCGTCCACGGTGCCGTCCAGATACATGGTGGTGGAGACCGAGGAAGCTTCCGCATTGTACTTCTGCTCGATGGTGTCGATGAAGACCTGCTTAACGTCCCAGTAGGTGGGGTTCTTGGTCAGAACGCGCATGTTCTGGGGAGCGTAGGTGGACAGGATGTAAGCGCCGCAGTACCACAGGTACTCGTTGGAGGTGCCGAACTTGTCGCCGGCTTCAGCCAGCAGCTGAGCGCTGGTGGGCATGAACACGCCGGTGGAGACCATGGACAGGAAGTAAGCGCAGGGCTTGGTCAGAGTGTACTGCACGGTGTACTTGTCGATGGCCTTAACGCCAATGTCCTCGGCCTTGGCCTCGGCAGCGACTTCCAGCACTTCTTCCTCACCGTCGGAGTTGACAATGACCTTGCAGGGGTTGCCGTTCTCATCGGTGCCGTCCTTGGCCAGAGGCAGAGCGATCTGGTAAGCGGTCCAGTCGTTGTATTCCTTGGCACCGGCAACAATGCTGGTCAGCTGCTTGACACCGGCGGCAGAGTTGGCGGCGTCGCAGACGTACTGAGCGGTGGTCACAAAGTCTTCCGCGGTGACTTCACCCTTCTCGTTGCCGTCCTTGTCGACCCACTTGACGCCTTCGCGCAGCTTGAAGGTCCAGACGGTGGCGTCCTCGTTGGGGGTCCACTCCAGAGCAAGAGCGGGCTCAACAGCGCCGTAGGAGTCATACTCCACCAGACAGTCGATCACATTGGCAATGATGGACATCTCATTGTTCTGAGTGGTGATCAGGTAGTTCAGAGTGGTGACTTCGCTTGCGTACAGGGTGTTGAAGGTGGTGTCGTCACTGACTTTTTTGCCTGCACTAACGTCCTCTTCCTTGTTGCCACAGGCAACCAGACTCAGACACAGGGCCAGAGCAAGCAGCAGAGCGATCAGCTTCTTCATTTCGGGTTCTTCCTTTCGGTTTGGATTTCGGCAACAGAAAAAATATGAGTGTGCTGCCGATTATGAAGCACTTGCGTGCAGTTCATACAGTAAATGCGCCGCATGGGGCGGCGAAGACAGATTCTTCGCTGCGCTCAGAATGACAGGAATTGGGTCATCCTGAGACGGGAACCGGCGAAGGATCTTACATCCAATTGATGCAGGGAATATTGTCCACGCCGATGCCGGGGTCGGCTGTCATGCGGATCTTTGCGCCCTCGAACATGGGGCCGCCGGTGTAGGGGTCCACCGAGCACAGGGAGGGACCGTCCAGATCGCAGAGGGTGATGCAGCCCTTGGCGGCGGCCAGATGGGCGCCGGCGGCCACGCTGAGACGGGATTCCAGCATGCAGCCCATCATGCACTTGACGCCATAGATGTCGGCCACCGAGCAGATCTGCAATGCTTTCCAGATGCCGCCGGTCTTCATCAGTTTGATGTTGAGCAGGTCGGCAGCGCCGTGGCGGATGATTTGGATGGCATCCTCGGCGCAGAAAACGCTCTCGTCGGCCAAAATGGGAGTCTCCACCGCGCGGGTGATGGCCTTCATGCCCTCAAAGTCGTGGGCGCTCACCGGCTGCTCCACCAGTTCGATGTCCAGCCCGGCGTCTTCCATGGCTTTGATGATGCGGATGGCCTGTTTGGCGTTCCAGCCCTGATTGGCATCCACGCGGATGACTGCGTCGGGGCAGGCCTGACGGATGGCGCGGATGCGTTCTACATCGGCCTTGCCCTCTTTGCCCACTTTGACCTTCAGAACGCGGAAGCCCTGTTTGACGGCGTCCACGCTGTCGGCCACCATTTGGTCAATGGGGTTGACCGAGACGGTGATGTCGGTTTCGATCTCGCTTTTGGCGCCGCCCAGCAGCTGATACAGGGGAACGCCGAAGCGCTTGCCCAGCAGGTCGTACAGCGCCATGTCCACGGCGGCCTTGGCCGAGGTGTTTTTCAGAATGCAGGAGTGCAGTTTTTTCTGCAGGCCCTCCATGTCCTCCACATCCATGCCCACCAGACTGGGGGCGATGAACTCCTGGATGGCGCAGAGGATGGAACCCTTGGTGTCCCCCGTGATAACGGCGGTGGGGGGTGCCTCGCCGTAGCCCACTGTGCCGTCGTCGGCCTCAATGCGGACGACGATATCGTTGACATGCTCCACAGTACGCAGGGCGGTTTTGAAGGGACGGGCCAGCGGCAGGTTGATCTCACCCACGGAAATGCGCTTGATCTTCATTGTCAAGACCTTCTTTGCGTTGCAGGAATTATGCAGTGAAAATGCAATTTGTAAATAATGTGCCACCCATTTTATCATAATATATGTCATTTGTAAAGGGAAAGCGCAGGAGTAAGAAATGAATTTTTATACAAAATACTTGCATTTCATCCTGCATTTTGGTAAAATTTGATGGTCCGATAAACTGGACTTATGCAAGTTTGGAGGGAGTTCTATGCCCAAAAGTCCCAATCAGAAAAAGAAACTGCTGGTGCTGCAGGAATTGCTGCAGAAACACAGCGATGAGGAGCATCCCGTTTCCATCAAAGAGATGATCGACGAGCTGGAGCGCCATGACATCAAGGCCGAGCGCAAAAGTCTGTACGATGACATGGAGACTCTGCGCTCCTTCGGGCTGGATGTGCAAAGCCGCAAGGGGGTGTCCTCCGGGTGGTTCATCGGGGAGCGGGAGTTCGAACTGGCCGAACTGAAGCTGCTGGTGGACGCGGTGCAGTCCTCCAAGTTTATCACCAAAAAGAAGAGCGATTCCCTCATTCGCAAGCTGGAGGGGCTGGCCAGCGTCCATCAGGCCAAGGCATTGCAGCGTCAGGTCTATGTGTCCGGCCGGGTCAAGACCATGAACGAGAGCATTTACTACAACGTGGACAAGCTGCACACCGCCGTGGGTGAACGGCGCACGGTCCACTTCCGCTATTTTGACTACGACAGCCGCAAGGAAAAGATATTCCGCCGCTCGGGTCGGTATTACGCTGTGACCCCCTACGGACTGGTGTGGGACAATGAAAATTACTATCTGGTGGGCGAGGACGGCGAAAAGGGCGACGTGCGCCATTACCGGGTGGACAAGATGAACGACATCAATCTGGGCGAAAAGGTCAAGGTTCCCGACTTTGACATGGCACGCTACGCCCAACGGCATTTCTTCATGTTCTCGGGCACCGAGAGTCCGGTCAAACTGAAGGTGCGTGACGGTTTGGCTCACATCGTGCTGGACCGCTTCGGACAGGAGGTCATGCTGGTGCCCGGGCAGGATGGCACCTTTACCGTTACGGTCAATGTGGTGGTGTCTCCCCAGTTCTGGGGTTGGGTGTTCGCCCTTGGGGACGGCGTGGAGGTCTGTTCCCCCGACTGGGCGGTGGAGCAGTTTAAGGGACACCTTGAAAAGGTGGGGAAGATGTATTGAGGGGATTTCGCTGCCTGCGGGCAGCGAGGGCGCTCGGCTCCCGCCGGGGGCTCCATTTCTGTCCGGTCAGAAATGGAGGAAAGAACCGTTGGGGGGAAGCTCCGATTCTTCCCCCCAAACCCCCTATTAAAACGGCCCACTATGGGGGACTGCGGTCCCCCGTTAGGGAAGCACCCCCCTTGGTGGTTTTCGTCCATTTTGACATCAAAATGGACATAAAAAGAAATTTAACTATTTGTGTATTGAAAGCAAAACGGCCGGCCCGTGACGGGTCGGCCGTTGCTTTATTGGGAGTTGATGCGCTTTCCAGCCAGTCACGCTGCACGCCCTCCGCGACGCGCGGCTTCCCTGCGATTCGGACTCGAAACAGAAACACAGGGTGTTTCTTCGGTTTCTCGTCCTCGCTCCGGTCCATCCGCGCTGCTCCCGGGCGTCTCCGCGCTCTAAACCTCCATAATGACGGGGAGGATCATGGGATTCCTCTTGGTTTTCTTATACAGGAAGCCGGACAGGTCGTTCTTGATGGACGACTTGATGGTGGCCCAGTCCATGATGCCGCGGTTTTCGCAACGCTCGATGGCGTCCAGCGCCACTGTGCGCAGTTCTTCCATGAGCCCCTCGGACTCCTTGACGTAGACAAAGCCGCGGGTGATGATGTCGGGACCGGAAACCAGACTGCCGTCCTCCCCGGACAGGGAGGCCACCACCACGATCATGCCGTCCTCGGCCAGATGCTTGCGGTCACGCAGCACCACGCTGCCCACGTCGCCGACGCCGTAGCCGTCCACAAAGACCTTGCCGGAAGGCACCGTGCCGTTGATTTTGGCGCTTTTGGCGGTCAGCTCGATGACCTTGCCGATGTCGCTGATAACAATATGGTCGGGCCGCATGCCCATGTCCTGCGCCAGCTTGGCGTGGGTCTTCAGATGGCGCTGCTCGCCGTGGACCGGGATGAAGAATTTGGGCTTGACCAGCGCGTGAATGATCTTCAGCTCCTCCTGACAGGCATGGCCGGACACGTGCAGCTCGCCGGTGCGCTCGTTGACCACCTCGGCATCCCGGCGGTACAGCTCGTTGATGACGTTGCCGATGGCCTGCTCGTTGCCGGGGATGGCGCTGGAGGACAGAATGATGCGGTCACCCGGCAGGATGTCCACCTGCTTGTGGGTGTTGAATGCCATACGGGCCAGGGCCGACATGGCTTCGCCCTGGGAGCCGGTGGTGATGATGCAGATTTTGTTTTTGGGCAGGGATTTGATCTGGGCCAGATCCACCAAAACTCCCTTGGGGATGTCCATGTAACCCAGTTCGGAGGACACCCTGATGGCGTTTTCCATGCTGCGGCCGGTGATGGCCACCTTGCGGCCGTACTTGTCGGCCACCGAGATGATCTGCTGCAGACGGTCCACGTTGGAGGCAAAGGTGGTGACGATAATGCGGGATTCGCAGCCCCGGAACAGGGCGTCAAAGGAGGCGCCCACGCAGCGCTCGCTCTTGGTGTAGCCGGGGCGCTCCACGTTGGTGGAGTCGGCCAGCAGGGCCAGCACGCCCTCCTTGCCCAGCTGACCCAGACGGGCCAGGTCGATCATGCCGCCCTGGATAGGGGTGGTGTCGATTTTGAAGTCGCCGGTGTGGACCACGGTGCCCACCGGGGTCTTGATGGCAAAGGCCACCGCGTCGGTGATGGAGTGGTTGACGTGGATGAATTCTACGCTGAATTTGCCCAGACGGACCGTCTCGCCCGCCTCGCAGGTGACCATTTTGACCTTGTCCTGAATGCGGTGTTCTTCCAGCTTCAGACGCACCAGTCCGGCCGTCATGCGGGTGGCGTAGATGGGGACGTTGACCTGCCGCAGCAGGTAGGGGATGGAGCCGATGTGGTCCTCGTGTCCGTGGGTCAGAAAGATGCCGCGGATGCGGTCAGCGTTCTGAATCAGATAGGTGAAGTCGGGGATGACCACGTCGATGCCGTACATATCATCGTCGGGGAAACCCATGCCCACGTCCACGATGATGATGTCGCTGCCGTACTCAAAGACGGTCAGGTTTTTACCGATTTCGTTCAGACCGCCTAAAGCGATGATTTTCAGTTTTTCTGCCATAATTTACTCCTTATTTTGCGAAGCCGTGGGAAGTCCGGCGGACCCTTTGCGCCCTAAATTCGTTGCGGCCGCTTGAAATACACCAAGTATTCCTGCGCGTCCGCGCCTTTTTACGCCGCAAAATTTCTCGCCGGTGCGTTCCAGTGATTTGTTTGTGCTTCGCGGTTGTTGTTGTTTTTTGTGTATGTAGGCAGAACAAAACAACGCAAAAACCGTGATTTTTGCGCACGGAAAAACAGACGGAATCAACTCCGCCCGCTTCGGCCCTGCATCGCCGCGTTGGGAAAGAAAGTCACCGTCTTTTTCCATATTTCGTTCTGCTGTATCATTTCGAGCATGGCCGCGCCATGCTGTATGCCGTTACAATCCAATACAGTATATCACAGGCTTGTGGAAATGTATACCACTTTTTTGGGACGGGTTCGCCGCAGGTCGAAATTACCCGTCCAGTTGGAACAATTCCTTCTGATAGAAACTGCAGAGTTCTTCTGCCAACTCTACGGTGTCGGCATCGGCCTGCAGCAGCACGTCATGTTCCTTGGGGGCCACGTAGACCCAGCCGTCAGCCGTGTTCAGACGGATGCCGCTGCCCGCCGGTTCGGCCCGGCGGAACCGGGCGGTAAAGTCGCTGAGCACCTGCTGGGGGTTGCGATGCACCGGGATGCGCACATGGCGGCGCTCATAGGGGGGCAAACTGTCCAGCAATTGGGCCAGCGTGGCGCGGCGGCTTGCCATAGCCACCGCCAGATACCCCACGGCGAACAGGGCGCAGCGCAGCCACGGAGCGGCCGCCGAGACGTCCCGGGCGGTTTTATCCCGCCCTGTGCGCAGAACGGCGGCGGAGTACTGCTTTCCCAGCGTGTCGATGACGGCGGGAGCGCCGCCCTCCACCGCCACCGGATGGCCCTGCTCCAGTTCCAGACGGCAGAGCAGGGTCAGAAGCCGGGCCGGGTCGGCGCCGCGGCCCATTTCGTCCACGGCCTGCAGCCAGAATCCGCCCCGGTCAGCCGAGAAGGACGGCACACCGGGCAGCTGACGGCGCACCACCCGGCAGCCCAAACGCTCCAGCAAGTCGGCGGCCACGCTGTCCCAGCGACTGTCACCGGGGAGGGAGAACAGAAGGGGGGCGCCCGGACGGTCATCCCCCAGACGGCGGGAAACGTCGGCGCTCCATGTGCTGTTGACTCCGCAGACCGGTTCCCACCGGCCAACCCGGTCGGCGGTCACATCGTGGGCGCTGCCCGTGGGGCATTTGGGCAGACCGTCGGGACCCAAGGCCCGCAGGAAGGCCCGTGTTCCCACCTGCTCCACGAACAGGGACAGGGGCAGGCGGTAATAGGCACCCAGCCATGCCCCGGCGGCCGGGCAGCAGCCGTCATGGGCCAGTACTGCGGCACCCCCGGCGCAAAGGCCGGACCCCAGTGCCCGGGCGAGCATGGCGGCGCCGTCCCCGCCCGACCAGCCCAGAGCCACCTTGCCCGCCGGGGCAAGGCTCAAGCCCAGTTCCACCGCCTGCCGGGCGGTCAGGTCAGTGCCGACGGTGCCGCTGAGGATGCCGTCGGCGTCAAAAGGTCGGGTTTGCTCCATGGGGATACCTCCTGTTTGGCTGTTTGAGGGTATTGTTGACCGAAATGTGGGGCGGTAAACCCTTTTCTTTGAAATTGGGGTGTGCTATACTGAACAAAATAACTGCGGAGGGCAAGGTATGAACATTCAGATTTTCGGCAAGTCCAAGTGCTTTGACACCAAAAAGGCCGAGCGCTATTTCAAGGAGCGGCGGGTGAATTTTCAGGCCATTGACATGACCAAAAAAGGCATCAGCGCCGGGGAACTGAAAAGCGTGATGCAGTGCGTTAAGATGGAGGATTTGGTGGACTGGAGCAATCCGGACGCCGCTCTGCTCAAGTATCTGGCCTACGACGCCGACAAGGTGGAAAAACTGCTGGACAATCCCAAACTGCTGCGAACCCCTATCGTCCGCAACGGCAAAAAAGCCACGGTGGGGTACTGCCCGGATATCTGGAAAGGCTGGGAATAAGCCATAGGCTTGTTGGTGACGCCGCGCAGCATATCGTTGCGTGACTTTGGGAAAGTCTGTTTGCTGCACTGAAAGCGGAAGGAGTGATATGGATGGGGAAAAACAACGAGACTTTGAAACAACTGCGTCTGTATCGGGGATTGAAGATTTCGGCACTGGTCATGGCCATTGTGGTTCTGGCATCCCAACTGACGGCATCTTTGCTGCTGTGGACGGCCAACCGGTTTTTTGTCATTGAGCCGGGACCTATGTCCGATGCGGAAATGCTGATTTGGGAGACCCGGTCCAAACTGGTGAACGCATACGCATATCTGGAGGATGCCTCTTGCGCTCTGGTGCCCTTTTTTTGTGGGGCGCTGCTGGTCATCACCCTTTGCATGAGCCGCCTGTTGAAGGCCAAGGTGAAGATTTTCAGTGTGCTGGGATTCGCAGTGGCATCTGCCCTTCTGACGCTGCCCTGGGCGCTGACCGATCCGGTTTACGGACCGGGTAATTACTTCCTCATGCCGAGACTTTCTATGTACGTGGTGGTATTCTTTCTGATCGTCAGTCTGATTATTGACCATTTTCGCACGCGCAAGGAGAGAAAGACGAAAACAGAATCTGCGGAATGAACCATAGCGCCGTCCATTGTCACAATGGACGGCGCTGGTTTTGTGGGACTTGCAAGAAGATTCCCAATTGTTGTATAATAACCCATATCAAACCTTTGGATGTGGTTTAACGTGGCAGAAAACAAACGAAAAACGCTGAATGTCAGCGTGAAATCTTTTCTGACCGCCATCATCGTCATTCTGGTGCTGATGGTGGGTACTTATGTGCTGACCTTGCTGGTGCCCGGCGGGGAATATCAGCGCACGGTCAACGCCGCGGGCAATACTGTCATTGACCCGGCGGGCGGATTTTCCTATGTGGCGGGCGGACTGCCCTTCTGGAAGTGGATTTTGTCCCCCATTCTGGTGCTGGGTGCCGAGGGCGGCGGACTGATTGCCGCCGTGCTGGCCTTTTTGCTGGTCATCGGCGGCGTGTTCCAGAGTCTGGACGAGCGGGGACTGATGAGCTACCTGCTGGACAAGCTGGTGCATCGCTTCGGCGCGCAGCGCTACCGGCTGATGGCCGTGGTTACCGTCTTCTTTATGGCTATGGGCGCTTTTATCGGCTCCTTTGAGGAGTGCGTGCCCCTGGTGCCCATTGTGGTGGCGCTGGCTGTGGGCCTTGGCTGGGATGACCTGACCGGCATGGGTATGAGCCTGCTGGCCGTGGGCTGCGGCTTTGCCTCCGGCGTGTGCAATCCCTTCACCGTGGGCGTTGCCCAGAGTCTGGCCGGACTGCCCATGTTTTCGGGCATTGGACTGCGGATCTTGTCCTTTGCGCTGATCTATGTGCTGCTGATGGTCTTTCTGGTGCGCCATGCCCGCAAGGTGGATACCCAGCAGGGCGAGTGGCGCAGCAGCGGCTTTACCTGCGACAAAAAGCTGGACCGGGGCCTGTTCTGGTTCGTACTTATCGTAGGTGTGGGCATCGTGCTGGTGGTCTGCTCCGGATTTCTGACCTTCCTGCAGGATTACACCATGATTATTGTGGCGGTCATGTTCCTTGTGGCCGGCATCGTGTCCACCCTGTCCTCCGGCATGAGCGGCAAGGATTTGGGCCGTTCCTTCGGCAAGGGAATTACCAGTATTCTGCCCGCCGTGGCCCTGATCCTCATGGCCAGCTCCATCAAGTACACTCTGACTGAGGCCAACATTCTGGATACCCTGCTCCATTGGGCTGTGGAGCGTGCCGCCCACCTGCCCCACTGGGCCATGCTGCTGTTTATTTACCTTGTGGTGCTGGTCATGAATTTCTTTATCAGCTCGGGGTCGGCCAAGGCCTTTTTGCTGATCCCTCTGATCGTGCCCATGGCCCAGCTGTTTGGCATTCCGGAGCAGCTGTGCATTGTTGCCTACGCCTTCGGTGACGGATTTTCCAACGTCTTTTATCCCACCAATGCGGCCCTGCTCATCGCGCTGGGACTGGCCAACGTCAGTTACGGGAAATGGGTGCGCTACTCGTGGAAGTTCCAGCTTGCCAATCTGGTGCTGACCTCGGCATTGCTGCTGTTCGGTCTGGCCGTCGGGTACGGTTGAGCATAAATTGAAAAACTGAAAATAGTATGAGGAAACCCCTGATTTCACGGCTTTCGCCGGGAAATCAGGGGTTTTTTGTATGCAAAAACGGAGAAACGCGGCGGCGGAAGGATGGCGTCAAAATGCCATGACCTTGTGATTTAATACCAAGCAAGGAGCAAGAATTGGCTCCGGCGGCGCGGCGGGAGGCCGGACTTGAATGTTCCCGGTCTTCCGTCGGCGCCCAAAGAAAGCAGGTGAAATTTTGACTGCGAATAAAGCGAAAAAACGGCTGTCCATGCAGGAGGAACTGACCCTCATACTGGGCGAAGAAGAGCGCCAGCGGCTGATGCTGATCGCCGTGGTGGACAAGGCCATTAGCGGAGATATGAAGGCGGTGGAATTTGTCCGGGAGATTTTGGGTGAGAAGAAACCGGCGACCGAGGAACTGGTCATCAAGCTGGACAAGACGGTAAAGGAGCTGTCCCAATGACCCTCAATCTGAAACCCAACCCCAAGCAGGTGGAATTTTTTCTGGCCAAGGCACGCTTTGTGGGGTATGGGGGCGCCCGGGGCGGCGGCAAAAGCTGGGCCATCCGGCAAAAGGCCAAGCTGCTGGCGCTGAACTATCCCGGTATCCGCATGCTGATTTTGCGCCGGAGTTTTCCCGAACTGCGGGAAAACCACATTCTGCCGCTGAAACAGGATTTGAAGGATGTGGCCCGGTACAAGGACAGCGAGAAAGCCTTTTCCTTTCCCAACGGCTCCCGTCTGATTTTCGGCTACTGTGCCGACGAGCATGACGTGGACCAGTATCAGGGGCAGGAATATGACGTCATCTTCATTGACGAGGCCACCCACTTCACCGAGTACCAGTACAGCACGCTGACCGCCTGTCTGCGCGGCGCCAATCCCTTTCCCAAGCGGATGTATCTGACCTGCAACCCGGGGGGCGTGGCCACGCCAAGGGTGGCCTGCCTGCCGTATCGGCCGACATTGAGGACCTGTACGGCGGTATCGGGCTGGGTCAGTTTGCGAGGTGGGGTTAAATGGCCAACATCAACGCAAGTGACAGAACCAGCGTAGTTCAGCTGAAACAGTGGCTGGGTTTGAACGAGGCTCCGGGTGGTGATACTGGGTTGAAGATGGGCGAGGCGGCAGTTATGCCGAGCAAGGAACCCATTGCGTACCTGTATAACGGGGTGCGGTTGCAGCCGTTGCCGGAGTGGGATAAGGAGACTTATCCGTATGCAACGATATCACAGGGTTTCGGTCGAAAAATTCTGTTCCTATGGACAGAACAGCCCTTCGTGGGGGTTGGCCCGGATAGTACGCTGGAAGGTCTGTCCCCCAAAGTAGAGCATACTTGGATTCAATACAGCAGTATCGGTATGAATGGGGACTTTCCGTGGGAATACGACGGTACCTCTACTGCCCCGGGTGGTAGGTATGATTGGGTTCTCCCGTTTTGGAGCAACACGGACATATACACCACTGATGGGGAACTCTACCTTGCCGCCTCCGACCCCATCCTTGTATACGAATAAAGGAGTTGATATTTTATGGATATGATTACTTTGGCAAAGACCAAACCGAAAAAGATTGACCTGTCGAAGTATGGTGGGACACTCTTAGATAACGGCGAGCCTGTTGAAGCTGTGAACCTCAATTTGGCAATTCTGGCCCTTTTCTCACAAGGAGGTGGTTCTCGTGTTGTGGCCGACACCGAAAACTTTTGGAAAGATGTAACCACAGACAAGCCCGTGCGGTTTTTTATGTATGCATCAGACGACAGTGACGGTCTCACGGTCGAAGCAGGTGCAAGAAGCGTTTTTACTAATAGCGACGGCATTCCCATCTCCATCGACTTTACTTTCGCAATGATGGGTGGTGATATGGGTGGTGCTAATGCGACGGCAACGGCTATTTTTATCAACGACTACTACAACGACTACTACAACGACAAAACCACAATCACCGTTGTAGTCGAGCCGCTGACCATTCCCGGGGTATGACCGCCTACATCTTAAACCTGTTTGACCTCATCTGCACTCTGCACGCCCTGTCCCTCGGAGCGACCGAGCTGAACCCTCTGATGCGGTGCGTTCCCATCATGATTGCCTACAAGGTCGTTGCGGTGGGCGGTCTGTGTTGGTGGCTGTCCCATTGCACCGAGCCGCTTGCACGGTGGGGTATACGGGGATGCACGGCGGTGTATGGGGCCCTCGCCCTGTGGCACATCATGTTTCTATTCTTTTTATAAAACACAAAAGGAGTGTCTATTATGGCATACGCAATTACCAAAGAAGAGTTTGTGACCTTAAGACCATGCAAAAGAGCGGCTACAGTGAAGCCGAAATTGACGCTGCACTGGACCGGCTTGGGATTTGAGTTAGCCTGTCGAAAAAGGCAAAGCCTTTTCCGACAAAAGGTTGCGGCCTGTCACAGCGCACGAACCGTGCGCCGCCGGCGCCCAATTCGCACGTTTACAGGCCGAGATGTATGTTCTCCGACGCACATGTCGCCGGAGAACATGGAATTTATCTTCTTTCGCCGCTGCGGCGGCGAAACTCTACGAGGATTTATACACGAAAAATACCCCCGAAGGAGCATTCCTTCGGGGGTTTGGTGTGGTTGGGGAAATCAGGAGATCGAGATGCGGGCGATGGCTTCCAGCTTGGTGCCGTCTTCCAGCGTGGCGGTGATGGTACAGGTCTTTTTGCCGGTGCCCACCGCCTTGACGGTGCCGTTGGAGCTGACCGTGACCACGTTGGTGTTGCTGCTGGTCCACGTGACGGTGCCGGTGTAGCCGATGACGGACAGCTTGGTGGACTCGCCCCGGTCATAGAAGGTAAAGTCGGTCTTGTTCAGCTTGTAGCTGCTCTGGGAGGCCGAGGGTCCGGGATCGGGGGAAGCGGAGGGGTTTTCCACGGGAGGAACATAGGCCACGCCGGTCCTCATCTGGTTATAGACCGTGCAGGTCTGGGTGACGCCGTTGGCCATGGAAGCCGTGATGGTGGCGGTGCCGCGCTTGGCACCGTAGGTGACCTGGCCGTTGGCGTCAACGGCGACCACATCGGGATCGCTGCTGGTCCAGGTGATGGTGGCGGTGGTGCCGGTGGGGGAGAAGATGGGCTTGAGCGTGACGGGATCGGGGTAAGCACTGCTGAAGGAGAACTCCGACTTGTTCAGCGTAAAGCCGGCAGCCGTGTCACTGGCGGGAATCTGGGGGGAGGGTGACACCTCGGGCTCCTGCGAGGGAGTGGGCGTGGGGTCACCGGCCGGGGGAGTGCTCTCTGTCGGAGCGGAGGGCGAGGAGGAGGGGGTGTTCATGGCGTCGGGGTCCACCTGCGCGCTGTTGTTGACCAGGGGGATGATCTGGGTGGCTACGATCCAGATGGCGGCAAGGATGACGATGAGGGACAGCAGCCATGCGATGATCTTGCCGGCCGACACCTTGGTGTATCCGCCGCCGCGGCGGGTGCTGTAGGCCACGCGCTTGCCGCCGCGGCTGTAGCCGGTGCGGGTGGGAGCGGTGCGCTGGCCGGCAGCGGTGTGCCGGGGACCGCCGTAAGTTTCCGAGCGAATGCGCAGGGTTTCGTCTTTTACATCGGCGTCATATTCGGCGCAGAAGGGGCAGCGGCGATAGGAGTCGGAATACTCCTCACCGCAGTGGTCGCATCGAATCAGTCCGGGTCGGGAACCGGGGGTACGTTTGGTTGCCATAACAGTCACCTCGCGTTATATTTGGGGACGGCGGAGTGATCCACCGCAAGATATTGCATATACATATACAATTCTACATGGTTTCCTGTTTTCCGTCAACGATAAAATCAGCAAGATTTCATAAAATTCCGGCGCCCTTGACCGGATGGAGGAATTTTCGTATAATGAGGCAAAATGAAACCGAATGAGGTGGTTTCCGTGAAGCAGCCCATGACCGCCGCCGCGGTCCACAAGCAATATGAAGAGACGGTTGTCGCCTTCCGCCGGCAGATGACCGAGCCGGCCATGCGTGCCGTATTTTCCGCCCAGATCGACGGCTTTGTGCGCCGCTGCACAGTTGGTCTGTGGAAGGAAGACGGGGGACTGACTCCGCTGCACGTGGAGTACCACAACGCCGTCTACACCAAAGGAAACCCGGTGCCGACCACCCTGTACTGGGACCTGTGCAGTCAGGTGGCCGGGTACGGCGGATTTGAAATTCCCGAGTTTTTCCACCGCATGGTGCGCTCTGATCTGGAGCGGGGCACCAGCCTGTCCCGCCGCTTTGCGGACACGCTGACGCTGCTGCTTCTTCTGCTGGCCGCCGTGGACGGCGTTGTCAGCGAGGACGAGGCCGGGTTTGTCAATGACTGTGCCGACCGGCTGACCGCCTGCTGTGACCTGCACGGGGTGGTCGGGGGCAAGGCAGCCGCCGATGCCAGCCGGTTTGTCACCCGCCGCACCGACGGCAGTGTGGTGAAGAAAGGCAGTGACAGCGTGGAGCCGGCCGCCGCCGCAACCCAAGAGGACACGCCGGAGGAGCCGGCCGAACCACAGCCTACGCTGGAGGAACTGCTGGCTCAGTTGGATGAGCTGTGCGGTCTGGACAAGGTCAAGGAAGATGTCAAAAGTCTGATCAATCTGGTCAAGGTGCGCAAGCTGCGTCAGCAGGCCGACCTGCCTGTGCCGCCCATGAGTTTGCATCTGGTCTTCATGGGCAACCCCGGCACCGGCAAGACCACCGTGGCCCGTCTGCTGGCCGGCATCTACCGGGCCATCGGCGTGCTCAGCAAGGGTCAGCTGGTGGAGGTGGACCGCTCCGGTCTGGTGGCCGGATTCGTGGGTCAGACCGCGCTGAAGACCCAGGAGGTCATTCAGAAGGCCATCGGCGGCGTGCTGTTTATCGACGAGGCCTATGCTCTGACCAATGCCGATTCGCCCAACGATTTCGGCAAAGAGGCCATCGAGACTCTGCTCAAGGCCATGGAGGACCACCGCTCCGACCTGATCGTCATTGTGGCGGGTTATCCCGAGCTGATGAAGGATTTTATCGACGCCAACCCCGGTCTGGAAAGCCGCTTCAACAAGTATTTCTACTTTGAGGACTACACCGGCCGGGAACTGATGCAGATTTTCACTTCCATGTGCGATAAGAACGGCTACACCCCTGATGAGGAGTGTAAAACCTACGCCGCCGAGCTGTTCGGCCGCCTGTATGAGGAGCGGGACGAAAACTTTGGCAATGCCCGCGATGTGCGCAACCTGTTTGAAGATGCCATGGCCCGTCAGGCCAACCGGGTGGCCGCTTTGGAGGCTCCCACCAAGGAGGATCTGATGACCCTGACGGTGGACGATTTGAAGGACGGCGAAGGGGAAGAGGAAACCCCGGCTGAAGGATAAGAGGAAAGCAGAAGACCTGCTGCAGAATGTTGTGTTCTGCGGCAGGTCCTTTTTGTGTTGCGAATCAATTGTGCTTATTTTTTCTTCTTTTCCTCGGCGCGCTTGTCGCTGATGATCTTCATGTGGCCGGCATCGATGAGTTCCACATTGTTTTCCCGGGCCCAGTCCACGCAGCCCTTGAGAACCAGCGGCAGGAAGACGCGGGGGACATTGAGCACGGTTTTCAGTGCGTCGTCGGTAAACTTGATCTTGTCGTCCACCCGGTCGGCGGCATAGCGCACAGATTCCAGACTGGCCTCGCGCATGGGCAGCAGCTCGGCGCGCAGGCGGCGTTTGCGATGGAACCAGAAGTTTTTGCTGTCACGGTAGCCGTAATCCACCGGCAGAGGCGGAAAATCCTTGGCCTTTACGCCGTTGATGATGGCATCGCTGTACTGCTTTTTCATCAGAATGCGGTCCACCTTCAGAATGAAGTGGGCACCGAACTTGCTGGTGATGCCGTTAAAATCGTGATAGGGCGGCTCGTAACCGTTCAGTTCACCGGCCTGATCGTTCTGGGCGTTGTCCAGTTCCCGCACCCAAGTGCACTCGATGGCCTGAATGGCGTCGGTCAGCACCATGGGACGCACCTCGCCGGTCTCTTCCTCGATCTGGCTCTTTTCCAGACGGAATTTGCAGTTGGGCATCTTGTCCTCCGGCTTGTCGCCGGGCCAGCTGAGCTTGACGCACTCCTTGAAGGTCTTGGGCTTGTCGTCCACGAAATTGATGACGCACTTGCCGTTGCGCAGGATGTTCTGGGCGGTGTTGGAGCTGTTGCGGCAGGACAGCAGCATGGCGTAAAAGTCCTTGCCGGCAACGTAGTAGGGCTGTACCAGAGAGTAGGGGCCCAGCGTGGTGGAACCGTCCTCGCACAGGGTGCTGATGACCACAGTGGGCATGGGAAAGAACAGGGAAGTCTGATAGAAATTGTCGACAATGCGCAGGTTTTCAAAGCTGGACATGATCGGTCACTCCTTCTCTTTGCTTGCAGGGGGAATCGGCTTGTGTTATTAATATCATATATGGTGTGTATGAAAATGTAAAGGAAAAAGGCAGCAAAATCAATTGCTGCCTTTGGTGCGGGCATGGGGACTTGAACCCCAACGCCGGAGGCACGAGAACCTAAAGGTGCTGTCATCTCAGTGTAAGTTTGTTAAGAGACGAAGGTGAATTATACATTAGTCCTTCGTTAAAGTAATCATTCCGGAGTCAATAATTTCGAGATGAAAAGAATCGCCATCCTGTAGTTGTAGCTGCTCTCGCATCCATTTTGGGATACAAATCATTCCATCGGAAAACATTTTGGTTTCGCAGGAATGCAGACTGGCTCTTGTGACTCCGGGTATCAATCCTTTGTCGATGGCTGCATAAATTGTATTGACGGACTTTAATTCGACAGCATTGGAGGGGTGATCTTCTTTTAGGCTTTTGATGATTTGTTTTGGACTATAGTGTTCCTTTAAAATTAAATCAGCAATGTACTGCGCCAGTTCGCTGTTGATTGTTAAAAGACGTTGTCTTCCTTTGGTTTGCTGGCGCTCTTGGAACAATTCTTCTGCATGTTTGGGGTCATAACTTCCGAAACTGTCTGAACCTCGTTTTAGTTCATTGTAAATGGTTTGCCTGCAGACTCCTATTTCATCTGCGATTTGTTGAATCGATAGCCCCTTGTCATGTAGTTCTTTGATTTTTGTTCGAGACTCATATGTTAAATAACCCATGTGGCACCTCGAAGAATATTTTATTTCTCAGCACGAGAGGACAACTGAGTGTGGTTAGAGGATGAAATCTACA
>JAZOBA010000065.1:0-9475 GCA_045595705.1 Oscillospiraceae bacterium | reverse complement strand
TATGACGCTGATTCTGGCGGTTGCCATTGGTGTTGGTCTGTTTTTGGTGGTGGCCATACTGCGTATGCTGCTGAGCATTCCGCTGCCCCGCCTGCTGACCGTATTTTATATCATCGCATTTGCCCTGATGTTCCTGGTGCCCGCCGATTTCCGTGCTATCGCCTTTGACTCGGGCGGTGTGACCACTGGCCCCATGACGGTGCCATTTATTATGGCGTTGGGTGTTGGTATTGCCGCCATCCGTAATGACCGCCATGCTGCCGACGACAGTTTTGGTCTGGTTGCCCTTTGCTCCATCGGTCCCATTTTGGCTGTGCTGGTGCTGGGTATGATTTACTCTCCTTCTGAGAGAGATCTGCGGACCACGGTCAGCAACATTGTGATTGAGGACACCGTGGAGCTGTGGCAGATGTTTGCCCACGAACTGCCCGACTATATGGGTGAAATTGCAATTTCCTTGCTGCCCATTGTGGTGTTCTTTGGTCTGTTCCAGATCATTTCTCTTCGCCTGTCCGGTCGCAATTTGATTAAAATCGTTATCGGTCTGGTCTATACATACATCGGGTTGGTGCTGTTCCTGACCGGAGCTAACGTGGGCTTTATGCCTGCCGGCAGCTATCTGGGCGGCGTGATGGCAGGGGAGAGCTACCGTTACCTGCTGATCCCTGTTGGCGCGTTGATCGGTTTCTTTATCGTTAAGGCCGAGCCCGCAGTGTATGTTCTGAATCATCAGGTGGAGGAAATCACCGACGGCGCCATTTCGGCCCGTGCCATGGGTATCAGCCTGTCGGTGGGCGTGGCCGTTTCGGTTGCGTTGGCCATGACCCGCGTACTGACCGGCATTCCCATTCTGTATTTCCTGATTCCCGGCTATGCCGTAGCCATCGGTCTTTCCTTTGTGGTGCCCAAGATTTTTACCGCCATTGCGTTTGACTCGGGCGGCGTGGCATCCGGTCCCATGACAGCTACCTTCCTGTTGCCTCTGGCACAGGGTGCCTGCATAGCAGTGGGTGGAAACATGGTGGCGGATGCCTTTGGTGTGGTGGCTATGGTTGCCATGACCCCGTTGATCACCATTCAGGTGCTGGGTCTGATCACCATGATCAAAAATCGTAAGCATATGCCGGTGGAAACGTCCGCCTTTGATTTGGCTGACGATGCCATCATTGAACTGTGAGGTGACGTGATCTCATGAGTGAATTGTATATGCTGGTGACCATCATCAGCCGAAAACAGGCCAAGTCCTTCGGTGATTTTTATACTGAGATGGGTCTGCCTGTGTCAGTTCTGACTGTGGGGTACGGCACGGCGTCCAATGAGGTGTTGGACTACTTCGGTCTGGACGGTTCGGAAAAATGCGTTATGTTCCATTTTGTCACCGACGAGACCTGGAAGTGTGTGAAAAAGGAACTGCGCTCCCGGATGCACATTGATTACCCCGGTTTTGGAATTGCATTTCTGGTGCCGCTGAGCAGCATCGGTGGGCGCAAGGCCCTGAACTTCCTGACGGCCGGACAGCCCTTTGAAAAAGGAGAGGAATCGACCTTGAAAGAAACCAAGTACGAATTGCTGGTGGCCATCGCCAACCAGGGATATACTGAACTGATCATGGATGCTGCCCGTAAGGTCAATGCCAGCGGCGGCACCGTGATCCACGCCAAGGGTACGGGCAGTCAGCTGGCCGAGAAGTTCATGGGCGTGACGCTGGTTCCTGAGAAAGAAATGGTGTTCATCGTAGTGAATAAAGATCGCAAGAACGCCGTTATGCAGGCCATCATGGATGAGGCCGGCACCGGAACCAAGGCCGGTGCGGTGGTTTTCTCTCTGCCGGTCACCGATACGGCGGGCATGCGCCTGATGGAAGAGATTGACGAGTAAGGAAATAAATCTGATTCAATCTACCGCCGGTTGATATCTCCCCACTCAACCGGTGGTATGTGGATTGTATGCGCATTTGCGGTTATGCTGAATGTGAAAGGAGGCATCGTATGGATCAAGTAAAAATCGGAAAGTTTATTGCCAAGTGCAGAAAAGACGTGAACCTGACTCAGATGCAGTTGGCGGAAAAACTGAGCATTACCGACAGAGCGGTATCAAAGTGGGAAACAGGCAAAGCAATGCCGGATTCTTCGATCATGCTTGAACTGTGTGATGTTCTCAAAATCAGCGTGAATGACTTGTTGTGTGGGGAGGTAGTGACAGTGAATAACTACAACAAAGAAATGGAAAATAGATTACTGGAAATGGTCAAAGAGAAGGAGCAAAGAGATAAACAATTGCTGACTCTGGAATGGGTGATTGGAATTCTTTCTCTGCTTGTTCTGTTCATTCCGATTATGATTGGTTCTCTTGCGCCGATTGAACAGGAGTGGGTGAGGACTGTCATTGTGCTCTCTGGCCTGATTCCTGCATTTGTCGGATTCTGTTTTGCTGTAAAAATCGAACAGGTGGCAGGATATTACCAGTGCAAAGAATGTGGACATAAATATGTTCCCGCTTACAAAGCGGTCAATCTGGCACCACACATGGGCAGAACAAGATATATGAGATGCCCCGAATGTGGCAAGAAGTCCTGGCAGAAAAAAGTGCTGACCAAGGAATAAATAGATTGAACCGGAAACGCCAAGCTGCATTTTGCAGCTTGGCGTTAATTACTTTATGGGGATTAATTTTTACAATAAATTTTTTAAATTCAGTTGCTCCATTTCGTACAGCAGCCCAATCTGGGTGATCAGACGGGCATTGGCAGCCGAATACTCGCCGCCATCCTCCTGATGGACGATTAGTTGCTGAACTTCTTTGAAGGAGAGTAGAATGGCATCGGTGTCCCGGTGCTGCTGCACCATATGCAGATAGGTTTCGTGCTTCTTCCATTTGTCCAGAGCGGCCTCGGTTTTGTCGGCGGCGGCATCCCAGTCTCCGTCGGCGGCACAGAGCTCGGCTTGCTTTAGCAGGGTGGTCAGTTCCTTGGTATAGGAATCCAGATAGCGGGAGTTGTACATGGTCAGGCAAAATAAAGAAGCCAAAAGAGCCAAAGAAATAAAAAGCCGCCGCATCAGGATTCCTCCTTTTGGATAAAGTAGGTCTGTTTTTCTTCGTCCACGGTCAGAAGAAATACATCCTTTATATCGGAAACACCGTGTTTTTTCAGTTGTTTGTCCAGCCAATTCTCACTAAGCCCATACCGTTTCAGGTTGGCCGAGATCAGCCGTCCGTCGCTGATCAGGACCAGTGGCAGACCGGGGTCGCGGACCGACAGGTCCATGTCCTCGGCAGTAGGGGGTTTCTTTTGCGCGTAGGGGAGGATGGACAGCTGTCCATTGGTCTCCAGTACGGCGTAGCGAACCGAAGCAAGGTCCGTGTAACCCTGCAGACGCAATTCTTCCAACACCTCGTCCAGAGTCATCCGGGTGCGGCGCAGTTCTTTCTGATTCACCGTTCCGTTTTGAATGAGAATGCTGGGAACCCCGGCCAGAAGGGCACGCAGTTTCAGACTTTTCAGGGTCAGAACCGACAGAACCATAGACAGGCACAGAAGGGTAATGATAGGAATCACTCCCATTAGAAGGGGAATGCCGTAATCCTGCATGGGGACCGAGGCCACATCGGCGATGATCAGGGCCAGAACAAACTCGGCCGGTTCCAGCTCACTGACCTGGTGTTTGCCCAGCAGACGGATGCCGATGACGATGATAAGATAGAGAATGATCGAACGAGCAACGGCGATGACCATGGCACAGCCTCCGGAAAAGAATGGCTTTATTATGGATAAAAAAAGGGCATTTTATACAATCATAAAAAGAAAGCCGCTGCAGAATGAAATCTGCAGCGGCTGATTTTGTTGATTAGAATTTCTTGCGGCTTTCCTCGGTTTCGCAGTAAGCGCAGCGATAGGTGTGAGTCTCGGCGTTGCTGAGGAAGAAGATGGCGTCCAGCTGGGATTCGGAAGTGGTGATGCAGCGAGGGTTTTTGCAGTGGATAATGTTCACCAGTTTCTGGGGCAGTTCCAGATGCTTCTTTTCCACGCGCTCGCCGTTGCGGATGATGTTGACGGTGATGTTGGAGTCGATGTAGCCCAGAACGTCAAGATCCACTTCCATGGGAGAGTCGATCTTGATAATGTCCTTCTTGCCCATGCGGGCGCTGCGGACATTTTTGATGATGGCAACGGAGCAATCCAACTCGTCCAGATGCAGATGCTTGTAGACCTCCATGCTCTTACCGGCCTGAATGTGGTCCAAAACCACGCCATTATGGATGCTGTCGATATTCATGTGTCAATCCTCCTTATCAGACCTGGATGTCCAGCAGTTTCAGAATCAGAGCCATGCGGATGAACTTGCCGCACTTGACCTGGCGCCAGTATGCGGCACGGGGATCCTTGTCCACATCCACAGAGATCTCGTTGACGCGGGGCAGGGGGTGCAGGATGGAGAGGTCGGGTTTGGCGTTCACCAGCTTGTCGGGAGTCAGGATGTAGCTGTCCTTCAAACGCAGGTAATCTTCCTCGTTGAAGAAACGCTCACGCTGTACGCGGGTCATGTACAGGATGTCCAGATCGGGCATGACGGACTCCAAATCGGTAGTCTGAGTGTAGGGGATGCCCTTCTTCTTCAAGGCTTCTTCCTTCACGTAGCGGGGCAGTTTCAGTTCGGTGGGAGAGATGAAGACGAAGTTGATGTTTTCATAGCGGCTCAGAGCGTTGACCAGAGAGTGGACGGTACGGCCGAATTTCAGGTCGCCGCAGAAACCGACGGTGAAGTTGTCCAGACGGCCTTTCTCGCGGTGGATGGTCAGCAGGTCGGCCAGAGTCTGGGTGGGGTGGCAGTGGCCGCCGTCGCCGGCGTTGATGATGGGGATTTCGCAGACCTGTGCTGCGGCGAAAGGAGCACCTTCCTTGGGATGACGCATGGCGGCGATGTCGGCATAGCAGCCAACGGTGCGCAGGGTGTCGCCCACGGTTTCGCCCTTGGCGGTGGAGCTGGAGGAGGCAGAGGAAAAACCCAGTACGCTGCCGCCCAGGCTCAGCATGGCGGATTCGAAGCTCAGACGGGTACGGGTGGAAGGCTCGAAGAACAGGGTTGCCAGCTGTTTGTGTGCGCAGGCATCCTGATACTTAACGGGATTTTCAATGATGTCTTCCGCAACTGCAATGAGTTCGTTGATCTCCTCGACGGAGAGATCTACAATGTCAATAAGATTTCTTGCCATGAAACATCCTCCTTTAGTAATACGGCTTGAAACAGCGGGTGCAAAGGAAACCGTGAAAAAAAGCGGCGGCCGATTGGCCGCCGCTTTTGATGAGCGGTCAATAAGTGCGAAGCGCTGCAACAGCCTTCTCAAAAAATTTTCGGACTTATTTTAACACATGTTTTCCACCATGAAAATTGTTAAAATTTAATAAAATTTTTCTCCAATTTGTGTAAAATAAACAACAGTTTGAAAAAAGAGAAAAAAATATAAAATTGATGATTGCGAATCGACTTCGATGGTGCTAATCTTGACATGAAACTTATGTTGGAAATGGTGCGGCCCTTTGCGGCCGTACAAGGAAATTAAAGGAGGAAATTACCGTGTCCAAACTCGTAATTGCGTTGGGTGGAAATGCCCTGCAGACTAAGAATAGTGCTCCTACCGCGGAAGCCCAGCTGGAAGTCGTCAAGCAGACCTGTGAGTATGTTGCGCAGCTGAGTGCCGGCGGACATGAACTGACCGTCGTTCACGGAAATGGTCCTCAGGTTGGCCGCATTGTGCTGGCCAGCGAGACTGCGAAGGATGTAGTGCCCCCCATGCCCTTTGACGTTTGCGGTGCCATGAGTCAGGGTTACATCGGTTATCACATTCAGCAGGCTCTGCGTCAGTCTCTGGCCCGCCGGAATCTGAACATTCCAGTGGTCAGCCTCGTCACACAGGTTGTGGTGGACAAGGCAGACCCTGCATTCAAGAACCCCACCAAGCCCATCGGCGGCTTCTACACCAAGGAAGAGGCAGATCAGCTGGTGGCTGAGAAGGGCTATGATGTAAAGGAAGACGCCGGTCGCGGTTACCGCCGTGTGGTGGCATCTCCCATTCCCAAGCGCATCGTGGAGATTGAGGAAGTGAAGATGCTGCGCGACAAGGCCATCGTAGTTACCTGCGGCGGCGGAGGTATCCCTGTAGTGGAGAACGAGGATGGCTCGCTGGAAGGTGTTGCAGCGGTTATTGACAAGGATTTTGCCGCTGAGTTGCTGGCCGAGCAGATCGACGCCGATGCTCTGGTGATCCTGACCGAGGTGGAGAAGGTTGCCATCAACTGGGGCAAACCCGATCAGAAGAATTTGGACCACATGACTCTGGCTGAGGCAAAGAAATACTGCGAGGAAGGCCATTTTGCTCCCGGTTCCATGCTGCCCAAGGTGCAGGCCGGCATGAAGTTCGTCACCGCCAACCCCGGCAAAAAGGCGATCATTACCTCTTTGGACAAGGCGATTGAAGCGCTGGAAGGCAAAACCGGTACAGTTATCACGTGCGACTAATACAATGAATTGAACGCCCCTGCCTGTTTTGGCAGGGGCGTTTTTTGTTCTTTTGCCGGGCGAAATTTCTTTACAGAATAGCGGGGAAACGATATAATTAATAAGTTATTTGCATTAAACAAAGGGTGAAAAGGAGAGAGAGACAATGGAATTCAATCCCAACAGTACATTCATGTACATCGTGGCGATTTGTGTCATCATTTTCGTTCTTGCACAGTCTGCATTCTTTTTGGTGCGTGCCTACCGTCGGGGCAAACAGCTGGGCATCAGCGCTGTAAAACTGAAGAAAACCGTGGTTTCCACGATGGTGTTTACCATCGCACCGGCCATTTCGATTCTGATCGGTGTTGTGACTCTGTCCAAATTCCTGGGTATTCCGTTGCCGTGGATCCGGTTGAGCGTCATCGGCGCGTTGACCTATGAACTGCCTGCCGCCACTTCTACAGCCAATGCATTGGGGATTTCTTTGGCTGAGATGGTGACCGACCCCAAGGTCTATTCCGCTATTGCATGGGTTATGACCCTTGGCATCATGCCCAGTATCATCTTGCCGCCGATTCTGATGAAGAAGATTCAGGGCGGTATGATCAAGATCAAGAACAAGGACAGTAAATGGGGCGATATGTTTATGACCTCCATGTTCCTTGGTATGATCTCTGCCTTCCTTGGTATGGTATTTGCCAATGTCCGTATGGGTTTGCGCGGATGGATTCCCGTGTTTGTGATGTTGGTATCGGCGGTGCTGATGGGTATTATTGGCCTGTTGATCAAGAAGTGTAATATGAAGTGGCTGGAAACTTACGCTCTGGCCATCAGCATGGTGGGCGCCATGATCTTTGCCGCGTTCATCACGCCGGTGATCGGTTGAGGAAGGGGGAACGACAATGCGTAACTATATGCAGGATACCGACCGTTACGGTAAGATTTGGATTTGGACCGCAGTGGTGGTCGTTATGGCAGTTCCTGCCGCCATCTGTCTGTATTACAATGCATGGCCCGAAGCAACCGCCGTTCTGAAGGGACTTCTTGGTGTGGCTCCCATCTACTGGACGGTGGGTGTCATCGAAGTGATTACATATACCCCCATGCTGGGTACCGGCGGCACCTATCTGGCCTTTGTGACCGGAAACCTGACCAGCCTAAAGGCCCCCAGTGCGCTGAACGCCATGGAGAATGCCGAGGTTAAGCCGGGCACCGAAGAAGGTGAGGTTATTTCCACCATCGCCATTGCCACGTGCACCATTGTGACCACATTGATTCTGGTGATTGGCGTTTGTCTGCTGTCTATGCTGACTCCCGTGTTGAATTCCCCCATGTTGGCTCCCGCCTTTGAGAACATTCTGCCTGCTCTGTTTGGCGGTCTGGCCGTGGTTTATGTCAGCAAGAACTGGAAACTGAGCATTGCGCCGCTGATCTTCATGGTTGCTTTGTTCCTTGCGGTTCCTTCGTTGGCCGGTTCGGTGGGTGTTCTGGTGCCCGTCGGTGTGCTCATTGCTCTGGGTGCCGCCCGCGTCATGTATAAGAAGGGGTGGGCTTAATATGACCTGGCTGATTCCTGTCATTGTCGCAGCAGTGGTGGCAGTGGTTCTGGTGATCCTTGTTCGCACCCTGTGTTTTAAACCCAAGGATGTCCCGGTGGAAACCGCCGAGGATATTGACCTGCCCCGGGGGAAAATCGTACAGGACATGGTGGATATGATCCGCTGCAAAACAGTTTCCAGCCGGGCTTCCGATCAGGTAGACTGGGCAGAATTCGGTAAATTCCGCATTCTGCTCAAGGAGCGGTTTCCCAATATCCGCGCGGCCTGTACACTGGAACTGATTGGCCCCACCGGTTTTCTGTATCATTTGCCCGGAAAGAGTGCTGATAACCCCTCGGTTTGCATGGCCCACTACGATGTGGTTCCGGCCGAAGAGGAGCTTTGGAGCAAGCCTGCTTTTGAGGGTGTTGTGGAAGACGATGTGATCTGGGGCCGCGGCACATTGGATACCAAATGCACCCTTTGTGGCGTGATGGAAGCGCTGGAACTGCTTCTGGCAGAGGGGTACGTACCCGAAAATGATTTGTACCTGTCCTTCTCCGGCGAGGAGGAGGTTGACGGAAAAACCTGCAGCATGATCGTCTCTTACCTGGAAGAAAAGGGTGTCAAACCGGCCATTGTGCTGGATGAGGGCGGAGCTGTGGTGGATCACACCTTCCCCGGTGTACCCGGCCAGTGCGCCATGGTAGGCATTGCCGAAAAAGGCGGTGTCAACCTGAGTTTCACCATGGAGTCGGAGGGCGGCCATGCCTCTACACCGCCGGCTCATACCATTCTCGGTCAGCTCAGCAAGGCGGTTACCCGTATCGAAGGGAATCCCTTCCCGTACCAGATGACCAAACCCACTGCAGAAATGTTTGACACGGTGGGCCGACACTCCACTTTCCTGTACCGGATGATTTTTTCCAACCTGTGGTGCTTCCGTCCAGTGCTGGATCTGATTGGGAAGAAGTCGGGCGGTGAATTGAACGCGCTGATGCGTACGACAGTGGCGGTTACCTGCATGGAGGGAAGTCAGGCCTACAACGTGCTGCCACCCAAGGCGTCTTTTGGTATCAATATGCGCCTGTTGGGTTCAGATACCATTGAAAGTGCCGTGGCTCGCATGAAGAAGATCATCAAAAACGATAAAATATCTGTTTCGGTGGTCAGTGGCCACAATCCGTCCCCTTGTTCGCAGACCGATTGTGTAGCATGGGATAAGCTGAAAACCGCCATCCGTCAGACATGGCCCGAGGCCATCGTGTCTCCCTATCTGATGATGGCCTGCAGTGACTCTCGAAATTATTGTGCTATTTCCAACCATGTGTACCGCTTTTCGGCCATGCACTTGTCCAAGGAGGAGCGCGCCATGGTTCACGGAAACGATGAGCGTATCCCGGTTGAAACATTGATGACCACGGTGAAATTTTACATCCG
>JAZOBA010000064.1:0-5199 GCA_045595705.1 Oscillospiraceae bacterium | reverse complement strand
CCCATGACGGCGGCTCAGGTGGTCAACATTCTGTACAGTGTGGTGGACCGCATCTATCTGGGCCGCATTCCCAACATTGGCCATCTGGCCCTGTCCGGTCTGGGCGTCACCATGCCCATCATCTCGATCCTGCTGGCCTTTGCCAACCTGTGCGGCATGGGCGGCGCTCCGCTGTGCTCCATCCATCGGGGCAAAGGGGAAAACGAGGAGGCCGAGCGCATCATGGGCAATTCCTTTGCTCTGCTGATGCTGTTGGGCGTTGCCGCTATGGTGGCCTGTTACATCTTTAAACGGCCCATTCTGTATTTCTTCGGTGCCAGCGATGTGACCTATCCCTACGCCGTGGAGTATCTGGATATTTATCTGGTCGGTACCCTGTTTGTCATGATCGGTCTGGGTATGAACCCCTTCATCAATTCTCAGGGCTTTGGCCGTATGGGTATGCTGACCGTGATACTGGGCGCCGTGATTAACATTATACTGGACCCCATCTTCATCTTTGGTTTCGACATGGGGGTCAAGGGCGCCGCGCTGGCTACCGTCATCGCCCAGTTCTGCTCGGCGGTGTGGGTTATGATTTTTCTGACCGGAAAGAAAACCATTCTGCGCCTGCGGTGGAATAATCTGCGCCTGAAGGCCAAGCGGGTGGGCCGTATTCTGACGCTGGGTCTGTCCGGCTTTATTATGGGCCTGACCAACAGTCTGGTGCAGATTGCCTGCAACAAGACGCTGAGCATCTGCGGCGGTGACCTGTATGTGGGTATCATGACGGTGGGCAACTCGTTGAAGGAAATCTTCTTCATGGCAACCCAAGGTCTGGTGGGCGGCTCTCAGCCGGTCATCGGCTACAATTACGGAGCGGGCAAGTACCAGCGGGTGCGGCAGGCCATCCGATTCACCTCCCTTGCCGCAATTGGATATTCCATTCTGGCGTGGGTGCTGCTGCAGACTCTGCCCGGACCGCTGATGAGCCTGTTCAGCACAGATGCCGCCACCATTTCGGCCGGCATCCCCGCCATGCGCATCTATTTCAGCCTGATTCCCTTCCAGGCCATGCAGCTGGCCGCCCAGTCCACCTTCGTGGGTCTTGGCAAGTCCAAACAGGCCATTTTTTTCTCCCTGCTGCGCAAGGCCTTTATCTGCGCCCCGCTGGTGGTCATTCTGCCGGCTCTTGGCATGGGCACCAACGGCGTGTTTGCCGGCGAGGCCCTGTCCCAGCTCATCGGCGGCATCGCCTGCTTTACCACCATGTACTGTATGGTCTACCGACCCATGGCAAATATGCCCGATCGGCTTTAAATCGGTTCACGGACGGCCTGTTTCCGGGTCGTCCGTGTTGCTTTTTTGGAGCGGAATTGGTATACTAATGTATTAAGAAATTTACGCTCAGGAGGCTTCCCTATGAAGCTGATGGTCATCGACGGCAATTCCATCGTCAACCGCGCCTTTTACGGCGTGCGCATGCTCAATACCCGGGACGGGCGGCCCACCAATGCCGTGTTCGGGTTTGTGAACATTCTGCTCAAGCTGCTGGAGCAGGAAAAACCCGACGGGGTGTGCTGCACCTTTGACCTGCGTGCGCCTACCTTCCGCCATTTGGCTTATGATGGCTACAAGGCCACCCGCAAGGGTATGCCCGAGGAACTGGCGGTGCAGATGCCGGTACTCAAGCAGGTGCTGGATGCCATGAATATTCCCCGTTACGAGCGCGAGGGGTGGGAGGCCGATGACCTGATCGGAACCATCGCCCGCATCAGCGCCGAGCATGGTTGGGATACCGTGGCAGTCACGGGTGACAAGGACTCTCTGCAGCTGGTCAGCGGCACCGTCACGGTGGCGCTGGTGACTACCCGCATGGGACAGACCACGACCCGAGCCATGACTCCCGCCGTGTTCCGGGAGGAGTACGGCTTTGATCCCATCCACATGATCGACCTGAAGGCCCTGATGGGGGACACCAGCGACAATATCCCCGGCGTCAAGGGCGTGGGCGAAAAAACAGCCATGGACCTGATCCAGCGCTACGGCAGCATTGAGACCATCTATGCCGATCTGGATGCGGTGGAGGCCAAACCTGCTGTGCTGAAAAAGCTGGCTGAGGATGCCCACATGGCAAAACTGTCCTACGATCTGGCCACCATCCACACCGATGCTCCCATCGACTTTACTCCCGAGCAGGCTCGCCGCAGGGAGGTCAACAATGCCGCCCTGTACCAACTGTTTCTGGATCTGGAATTCTCCAAGCTCATTGACAAAATGGGGCTGAAGGCCCCGCAGGGGGAATCGCCCGCCGAAGAAATGGTGGAGGGCACCTGCGAAAGTGAAATTGTCACCGACCGCCATCGCATGGAGGAATTGCTGCAGCTGTTTGCCCGGCGTGATTACGTGACCTTCCTTGCGCTGAGCGACCTGAACGGCGTTTGTGTGGAGTGGGGCGAGGACAACCATGGCTATGCCGCCCTGTTCTTTGCCGACAAGCTGGAGTGCTACAACGAATTTTTACGCCGCTTCTTCTCGGCGGACATCAAAAAGGTGTCCCACGATGTAAAGCCGCTGATGACCCGCCTGCTGCAGGAGGGAGTGTCCACCGAGGGATTTGTCTTTGACACGGCGCTGGCGGCCTATTTGCTCTCTCCCACCGACGGCAGTTATGATCTGGAAAAACTGTCGGTGACCTATTTTAATTTTGAAACGGCCAAAGCGGCCGATTATCTGGCCCAGGATGCATTCGGGCCCCTGTCCGATCCTACCGCCCCCATGGCCGCATGGCTCAGCCACACCGCGCTGGTGGAAGCTCTGCATGAAACGCTGGCACCCCGTCTGAGCGAACTGGGACTGGACAAGGTGTTCTTTGAATTGGAACTGCCCCTGTGCCCTGTGCTCGCCCGCATGGAGAGCGAGGGTTTTCTGGTGGACCGCAAGACTCTGCGTGAGTTCGGTGAGCGGCTGGATAAGCGCATCTGCGAGGATGAGCAGACCATTTATGACCTGGCAGGGGAGCAGTTTAACATCAACTCCCCCAAACAGTTGGGCGTCATTCTCTTTGAAAAACTGGGTCTGCCCCCGGTCAAGAAGACCAAGACGGGTTATTCCACCAATGCCGAGGTGCTGGAGAAGCTGCGCTGGCAGCACCCCGTTGTGGACTCCATTCTGGAGTACCGCCAGTACGCCAAGCTGAAATCCACCTATGTGGACGGACTGATTAAGGTGATTGGTCCCGACGGGCGCATGCGCACCGCCTTCCAGAATACCGTCACCGCCACCGGACGTCTGTCCTCCACCGAGCCCAACCTGCAGAATATCCCGGTGCGCACCGAACTGGGCGCCGAGATGCGCTATATGTTCCACGCACGGCCCGGCTGGGTGCTGGTGGATGCCGACTATTCTCAGATCGAACTGCGCCTGCTGGCCCACATGGCTGACGATCAGCAGATGCAGGAGGACTTTTTGAGCGGCCACGATATCCACACGGCTACGGCTGCCCGTGTGTTCGGTGTGCCCCAGAGTGAGGTTACAAGCGAGCTGCGCCGCCGTGCCAAGGCGGTCAACTTTGGCATTGTGTACGGTATTTCGGCCTTCTCCCTGTCGCAGGACATCGGAGTCACGGTGGCCGAGGCAAAGGGCTATATGGACCGCTACTTCGTAAAATATTCCGGTGTGGCTGCCTACATGACCGATGTGGTGCAAAAGGCACGCAAGGACGGCTATGTGACCACCCTGTTCGGCCGCCGCCGCTGGCTGCCTGAACTGCAGTCGTCCAACTTCAATCTGCGCGCCTTTGGTGAGCGCGTGGCCCTCAATGCCCCCATTCAGGGTACCGCTGCCGACATCATCAAACTGGCCATGATCCGGGTGGATGAGGCCCTGCGCTGGGAAGGGCTGCAGGGCAAACTGGTGCTGCAGGTCCACGATGAACTGATCGTGGAATGCCCGGAAGCCGAGCAGGATACCGTCAAGGCTCTGCTGGAGCGCGAAATGGAACAGGTCGTCCGTCTGTCGGTGCCCCTGACTGCCGATGCCGGCGTGGGCAAGACCTGGGGAGGAGCAAAAGCATAATGAACTATAAACTGGTACCCATGGACAAAAGCCACCTGCAGGGAATCGCCGACATTGAGAAGGAATGCTTTTCCACGCCATGGACGGTGCCTATGCTGGAAGAAGAACTGGACAACCTCTGCGCCAGCTTTATCGTAGCCGAAGGCGAGGATGGCAGCGTGCTGGGCTATGCCGGCCTTCATGTGGCGGTGGACGAGGGATATATCGACAACATTGCCGTACGGGAGGAATACCGCCGTCAGGGTGTGGGTGAGGCCCTTTTGGGTGCCTTTATCCGCTTTGGCAAGGAGAAACTGGCATTTCTGACACTGGAAGTGCGGCCATCCAATGAGCCGGCCATTCAGTTTTACATGAAGCACGGCTTTGTTCAGGTGGGTCGCCGCAAGAATTTTTACAGCGCCCCCAAGGAGGATGCGCTGCTGCTGACATTGGAGTTTGATCACGATGGAACTGAAACTGCTCAATAAAGAAGAACTGGCCCGACTGTTTGAGGAAGAGTTGGTTGTTGATTTTCCCCGGTCGGAGCTGAAACCGCTCAGCGCCATGTATCGCCTGATGGATCTTGGCCTGTACGAACCCCTGCGTGTGCTGAAGGACGGACAGCCGGTGGGTTATGCCCTTGCATGGCTGCCTGCCAATCGTCAAGGTGCGTTGCTGGACTATTTTGGCGTATCGCAGGACAAGCGCAATGGCGGCCTTGGCAGCGCCATTCTGGCTTTGCTGGTGGAGCATTACGGCTGCATTTTCGGCGAGGTGGAGGCACCGGTGGATCCCGATCCTGCGGTCAATGACCTGCGCCGACGCCGCATCGGCTTTTATCAGCGCAACGGCCTGCGTCTGCTGGACTATGACTGCGCCCTGTTCGGGGTGCATTACAACTGCATGTATCTGGGCCCTGAGACAGATGACCGCAGGATCGAGGCCATACACAGGGCGGTTTACTCCGATTACTATTCCACCGAACATTTTACACGTTTTGTCCAGCTTCCTCTGCTGCCCGGTGAGGAGATTCATGCACTCACCGATTGGGTGGATGAATGGGTCGAGGCAGAGGACTTGAAAATCTGATTTCACCAAAGAAGGTGTAGTTATGCTGATTTTAGCTTTGGAATCTTCCTGTGACGAGACTGCAGCCGCCGTTGT
>JAZOBA010000063.1:0-3930 GCA_045595705.1 Oscillospiraceae bacterium | reverse complement strand
CAAAGCCGCGGGCAATTTTGACCTCCTCCAGCAGCTTGGGCCGCAACTCGATGCGGCGGTGGTCCAGTTCCTGCTGCATCAGCTTCAGATCCTGTTTTGTCAGTTCGTTGTGCATATCCTTGTCTCCTTTGCGGGGTGCTGATTTCATTTTAACACACTGTACCGCCTTTTTACAAATCGTTCATATTTTTTTCAGAAATTTTTCAAGTTTTTTCCTGTTTTCGCGTTATAATGATGGCATCCCAATCAAAGGAAGTGTTCTGCATGAGACACCGCATTGCCGCATGGATTCTGGCGGGCATACTACTGCTCTCCTGCGCCGCCTGCTCCGAACCGGCCAAAAATGACGATCCAAACACCCCCGCCCCCACCCACGCAGCACCCGAAGCCCCTGCCCCCGCACCGGGTGAGGTGCTGGTTACCCTGTCCGATGACGGTGTAACTGCAGCATCGGTAGACGGAACTGCTGCCGGTGTGCGCACCGGTGATGAGATTATCTACTATAAAAACGGTACCGACGGGACCTACGGCGAGGGCGAAGACCACGAAAAGCACTCAGCCGAAGAAGCCGCCGCACACACGGTAGTTACCGTCACCCGGCCCGGCACCTACCGTCTGACCGGCAAACTGAGCCATGGGCAGGTCTTTGTGGACTTGGGCGAAGATGCCAAGCGCGACCCGGAGGCTGTGGTCACCCTGATTCTGGACAACGCGGACATCACCTGCACCGTGGCCCCCGCAGTTTTCTTCTACCGCGTGTTTGAGTGCACCACCAAATGGGTGGCTTTCGTGGAGGGTGAACCCGACTGGGATTATGTGGGCTCTCCCGTGGCCGACACCACCGCCGCAGGCGCCAACGTCATTATCGCCGCAGGCAGCGTGAACAACGTCAACGGCTCCCACGTGGCCCGCATTTACAAAGAGGGCACCACCAAAAAACTGCACAAGTACGACGGCGCGTTCTACTCCCGCATGAGCATGAACATCTTCGGTGACAACGGCGACAACACCGGCGTGCTCAACATCACCGCCGACAACGAAGGTCTCAACAGCGAGATGCACCTGACCGTCAACGGCGGCACCGTCAACATCGAAAGTCAGGACGACGGCATCAACACCAACGAGGACAACGTGTCGGTCACCACGGTCAACGGCGGCTCCCTGTTCGTCAAAGCCGGACGGGGCGCTGAAGGCGACGGCATTGACTCCAACGGTTATCTGACCGTCAACGGCGGCAGCGTGGTTACCATGAGCAACCCCAGCACCCCCGACGGCGGCATTGATGCCGACTGTGCCATCACCGTCAACGGCGGCACGCTGTACGCTTTCGGTACCCGTAACGACGCAGCCGACCGCAGCGGTTCGGCCCAGCCCTATATGGAATTGTCCTTTGCTTCCACCCTGAGTGCAAACAGCAAGGTCGAGGTCAAAGACGGGGCCGGTGCCGTCCTTTGGAGCACCACCACGCCCCAGTCCTGCCAGTCCATCACCCTGACCTGCCCCGAACTGAAGCTGGACACCGTGTACCATGTGTACGTTAACGATGTCCTACAGTGCTACAGCGGCAATCAGTTCGGCATGATGGGCGGCGGCATGGGCGGTTTCGGCGGCGGTATGGGCGGTTTCGGCGGCGGCCAGCGTCCTGATGGAATGCAGCCTCCCGAAGGCTCTAACCCCGGTACCCCGAGCGAAGGCGATCAAATGCCGGAAGGGATGCAGCCTCCCGAGGGCGGTCAGCCCCCTGAAGGAAACCGGCCGTCCGACGGAATGACCCCCCCTGACGGCATGGGCGGCGGACGCGGCGATCGCAATCCCATGGGACAGGGCGCAGGCAATGCCGACGGCGAGACCGATTTTATCCTGACCGAAACGGTTCGCTCCTTCTCCGGCGTGTGCGACAGCGCCCAGTCGGGCAAAACCGCCGTGACTTTCCGCATCATCAGCCAGACAGGTGTCTTTGCGCTGAATGACATTGTCTGCTCGGATGAAACCCTCTCTCCCGATCAGATCCAGATCACCGTCACCGATGACCCCTCGGAGGATTACGCCGAATCCTGCCTGCTGTCCGACGGCATAGCGGCCGTCAATGATCTGCTGCCCGTGGATGCCGGCAATTATATCCTGACCGCGGCCGTAATCAGCAGCAACAGCACCCACACCGGCGCCACCCAAATCCGTTTCACAGTTGCTGAAACTGAGACAGTCGAAGATTAAACCAAGAACACGATGCGTGGTCGCATCGGGTTCTTTATATCCATTCTACTTTTTCTGCCGCTTCACATCCGCAGACGGCAGCCTTCCATCCGTCCCCCGACAGGTTGGTCAGCACGCAGCCATCAGGCAATTGCGCCCGGCGATAGGCCTTCAAGCCTTCGCCGGTGTATTTGATAACACTTTCCACCTCGGTCCAGATGGTGCAAAAAGCCTCCCAGTCGCCGCCAAGGGTCAGCCAGCGCTCATAATCGCTCCCCCGAAAGGTGTAGGCGGGCAGGCCCTCTTTGCGTGGACGAACCGCCTCAATGTCAGCTCCCACAGGAGCATCCGACAGGGCGCACAGAGCAAACTGGCCACTGTGGGACAGATTGAAATGCCGGTCCGGAAAATCTTTAAAGTACGGCTTGCCCCCTTCGGCGCGGACGGTCTCCGGCAGGGAGTCCATGTCCCAAACCGTTTTGACCGCCCGGGTCAGCAGGCCGTATGCGTCCCCTTGGGTCAGAAATACACGCAGCATGATTCTCCCCCCTTTCTTTTCTAATCCTATCCTTTTTCCGTTGCGATTTCAAGGGGAATCCTGTATAATACCATGTTGAACCCATTCTACAACAAACGAGGTATGCCTTATGCGCAGACTTTTTCCTCTCCTTCTGATTCTGGCCCTGCTGGTGGGCTGTAAACCGGCCGACAACCCCGTGGACAATGTGTCCCCCTCTCCCGAGGTCACCGTCACTCCCGAAAACACGGCCACACCGGACCCCACCCCCACACCGGAGGTCACTCCGGAACCCACGCCCACGCCCACTCCGGAACCGGAACCCATTACCGCCACACTGACCCTGACCGGCGATGTCATGAGCCATCTGTCGGTCATCTACGGCGCCCCCAAGGACGCCAACGGCGAATATGACTTCCGGCCCATGATGCGCTATGTCAAGCCGTGGATCGAGCAGGCAGACTATGCGGTCACCAATCTGGAAACCACCTTTGCCGGTCCTCCCGACTATTCCGGCTACCCCTACTTTAACGGCCCCGACTCCATCGGCGTGGGTCTGAAGGACGCCGGCTTTGACCTGGTCAACACCACCAACAACCATTCGCTGGACCGCAACTTCGAGGGTCTTTGCCGCACGCTGGATGTGCTGGATCAGCAAGGGCTGGCCCACGTGGGTACCTACCGCACCCAAGAGGAGCGCGACGCCAACCACGGCATCGTGGTGGCCGACTGCGGCGGCATTTCCATCGCATTTTTGTCCTACTCCTACGGCACCAACGCCCGTCCGGTCCCCACCGGAAAGGACTGGTGCATCAACCTGTTCAACAGCGACTATATGACCAACCTGTCGGTGCCCTACATGGAGCGTCTGCGGGAGGATATGGCCTACGCCAAGACATTGAACTGCGATTTGATCGCCGTCATCATGCACTGGGGCGTGGAGTACCGCAAGACCCCCACCGGCTACCAGAAGGACATGGCCCAGACCATGGTGGATCTGGGGGCCGATCTGGTGCTGGGCGGCCACCCCCACGTGCTGCAGCCCTATGAGTTCATCACCACCGAGGCGGGTAATTCCGGCTTTGTGTGCTACTCCCTGGGCAATTTCATTTCCAATCAGGACTTTGACGACACAAACTCCACCGTTTTGCTGAATCTGGAACTGAAAAAGGATCTGGTCAGCGGAGAAGCCACCGTGGAGAACGTCAACTACGTTCCCT
>JAZOBA010000062.1:0-2904 GCA_045595705.1 Oscillospiraceae bacterium | reverse complement strand
ACAGGCACTTCAGCGGGGACAGCGCCGGAAGCCAGGAAGTTGTTCTGCTGGGTCTTGTAGTAAGCTTCGACAGTGCCGTCAGCGGCGCCGGCAGCAACTTCCTTACCGGTCAGCCAGTCAGCGTCGCCGCGCTGAGCGTAGACGGAATCCTTGTCGGTCTTGGTCTGGTTGGCAACGTAGCCGGCAACCTCTTCGTAGTTGCCGTCAGCAGCGTAATCCATTGCCTTGTAAAGAGCCTTGGTGAAGGCCAGGATCTTGTCGGCATTCTCGCCGGCATACTTGTCCAGAACGATCCAGGAAGCCAGAGAAACGCTGGTGTCAGAGAACATCACGTTATCAGCCAGCTTGGTGGCGCCTTCCATCTCTTCCAGGATCTTCAGGCTGTTGGGGGACCAGCAAGCGCAAGCATCCAGAGAGCCGGACAGCATAGCGGTGGTCAGGTTCTCAGCGCCCATTTCCATGGCAGTGATGTCATCCATGGTCAGGCCGGCCTTGGCCAGAGCGTTCTTCAGAATGTCTTCGCTGGAGGTGCCGGCGGTGTAACCAACGGTCTTGCCCTTCAGATCATCCAGAGAGTCAATGCCGGGGCCGCCAATCACGGCGTCACCGTTAGAGATATGAGACAGTGCAAAGATCTTGGCCTTGCCCTGGATGCACAGTTTGTGGGCGCCGTGGCCGATGTAACCGATGTCGATCTTGCCGGATTCCATGGCGTTGATGATGGTCGGACCGTCAGCAAACTCCCACAGAGTAACTTTAATACCGGCTTCCTCGAAGTAACCCTTTTCAATAGCGGTGGTGACAGACCACAGAGAGCCGTAATTGGGCATGTAGCCGATATTCAACTCGATGGTCTCGTCAGCAGGTTTGCTACCGCAGGCAACCACGGACAGCATCATGACAACAGCCATGATCAGAGCAAACAGTTTTTTCATTATTTCTCCTCCTTAATATATATCCATTGGGCATCGCCCATAATGGCCATTTATTTGCGCACTTCCATGTATTCCTGATAGACTTCGCCCCAGATCTCTGCCTTCAAGCTCATAAACTCGGGCTGCATCTTCAGGTCCTGGGTACGGGGATACGGCAGATTCACATCAATGATTCTCTTGATGCGTCCGGGTCGTGCGCTCATAACAATAACCTTGGTAGCCAGGATAATTGCCTCTTCCACGTCATGGGTAATGAAGAAGCAGGTTTTCTTCTCTTCCTGCCAGGTCTGGATCAGTTCTGCCTGTAGCTGAGTACGGGTCTGAGCGTCCAGAGCACCAAAGGGTTCGTCCATCAGCAGAACTTCGGGCTGCACGGCATACGCACGGGCAATCGCAACACGCTGCTTCATACCGCCGGACAATTCCTTGGGATATGCATTCACAAAGTCTTCCAGCTGAACCATTTTGATGTACTTCATTGCAATGGCTTCAGCCTCATCTTCAGGCAGACCCTTGAGTTTCAGGCCGAACATAACATTCTTCTTCACGGTCAACCAGGGAAACAGAGCGTACTGCTGGAACACGACACCGCGCTCCATGCCGGTGCCTTCCACCTTCTTACCATCCACATAAACGGCACCACTGGTAGGTTCCAACAGGCCGGCAATAATGTTCAGCAGTGTGGATTTACCGCAGCCGGAAGGGCCGACGACACAGACAAACTCGTTTTCATAGATATCCAAATCTACACCGTTCAACGCGATCATTTTACCTTGACGGCCATCGTAGATTTTTTCGACATGGTCGATTTTGACCTTAATATTTCTTTCCATATGTACCCCCACCCTTTACACTTCTCTGGTTTCCTGCCAGCCGGTCAACTTCTTCTCGAGGAACTTAATGATCTTCTCGATGGAAATGCCGATTATACCAATCAGGATGATGTACAGCAACATGGGTTCCACTTCATAGCTGTTGTTGAAGGAGCGGATACGCATACCCAAACCGGCAAATGCACCGGTGGACTCAGCGGCGATCAGGGTGGTCAGAGCGACAGAGGCACCAAGACGAACAGCGGTCAGGATAAAGGGAGTGGTTGCAGGGAAAATAACCTTTACGAAAAGATCCCGATCCTTGGCACCCAGCACACGGGCTGCTTTGATGAGGGTCTCATCCACATTGCGTACACCCTGATAGATGGTGATGGTCATGGTTAGGAAGGTAGCCAGCCAAATGACGATAACCTGGGGCACACGGCCGACGCCGGCGCCGATAACCACCAGAGGCACATATGCCAGAGGGGGAATGTTGCGGATGAACTGGATCCAGGGCTCAACAATGTAGCGTACAGGACGGTACCAGGCCATAAGGAAAGCAACAGGTACGCTGGTGATGAAGCCAAAGAAAAAGCCCATCACGACGGAAATCAGACTGCTCTTGATGTCAGCCCACAGGATGCTGCGCTCGATTACAGTCACGATTGCTCCATAGATCTTGTCAAGGAAGGGGAAGCAACGACCGGTCCGCTCACCAATGCTCAGAACATACCACAACACAATTGCGGTTGCCAAACTGATCAGCAGCCAGCCCCAATTGGGGATCTTGTCAATAAAATTCTTCTTTTTATTCAGCATATCCTCTCGCCGCCTTTTAATAAAATTCCTTAATACGGTGGTACCAGGTGCTTGCGGGATCATTGAGCTCCTTCAGATATTTGGAGAGCTTATCCATGTACTGTTTCTTAATCTCGGCATAGGCCGGATCGTAGCAGACATTTTTCAGCTGATAGGGATCTTTTTTCAAATCGTACAGTTCTCCACGTTCACTCTCATTGAAGGTGAACTGATAGTCCAGATCACGAACCATACGCTGACGGTGGATGTAAAAGTGATTGTGATACTCGCAGAAAACCTCAGTGCGGCCATTGCTCTCCTTCTCCCCTGTCATCAAGGGAAGAATGCTTTCCCCA
>JAZOBA010000061.1:0-5740 GCA_045595705.1 Oscillospiraceae bacterium | reverse complement strand
ATGGTTCGTACCTATCAGCCCAAGAAGCGTCAGCGCTCCAAGGAGCACGGTTTCCGTAAGCGCATGGCCACCAAGAACGGCCGCAAGGTTCTGGCTCGCCGTCGTGCAAAGGGCCGCGCCCGTCTGACCCATTGATTGAGTCACTAAATTCTGAAGATTCCAAACCCATAGGGGCGGAGGGAAGTTTCCCCCGCCCTTGCGTTGCATGGAGGAAAGCATGAAGTTTACAGTCTCTCTGAAACTCAATCATGTCTTTCGTCGACTGTACGCAAAGGGAAAGAACCAGGTGACCCCCCACCTGGCTCTTTACGCACGCAAAAACGGGGGTATGACCAGCCGTTTGGGTATTACGGTCAGTACCAAATTGGGACATGCCGTGGTACGCAACCGGGTGCGTCGCCGCTTACGAGAAATTTATCGCATTCACGAATCGCAGTTTTTACCCGGCTACGATCTGGTTGTGGTGGCCCGTATGCGGTCGGTTTATGCAAAGTATGATGAACTGGAGCGTTCCTTTCTGAAGGCAGCACGGGGTGTAGGGTTGCTGCGAAACGAGGAGGAAGGAGCATGAAGCGCCTCTTACTTTGGATGATCGATTTTTATCGCAAAGGAATTTCCCCGCTGACCCCTCCGTCCTGCCGGTTTATTCCCACCTGTTCGGAATATGCCATGCAGGCTATTGAACGGTATGGTGCTCTGAAGGGTGGCTGGCTGGCGTTTCGCCGTATTATGAAATGTCATCCCTTTCATCGCCAGGAATCCATCGAGTACGATCCTGTACCTTAATTTTCGGGAGGTTTCCGAATGGACTTTAGTCAGATTATTTTGTCACCCTTTTCCTTGTTGCTGAAATTTTTTGAATCCTTCAGCAACTACGGTATTGCTCTGATTCTGTTTGCCATCGTTATCAAAATCATCCTGTTCCCCTTCTCTTTGAAGAGTAAACGCAGCATGATTCAGATGAATATGATCCAGGGTAAGGTTCAGCAGATTCAGAAGCAGTACGCCAAAAACCGCGAAAAAATGAACGAAGAGATCCAGAAGCTGTACGCCAAGGAGAAGGTCAATCCCACCAGCGGCTGCCTCTGGTCCCTGATTCCTCTGTTTGTTCTGTGGCCTCTGTACGCCATCATCCGCCGTCCTCTGTACCACATGATGGGCCAGTCTGAAGCTGCAATCGAAGCAATTTCCAAGGTTCTGAACTACGATCCCGCAGCACTCTCCGCCCGTAATGCCGCCTACAGCGAACTGTACATGGCAAACATGATGAACGAGAGCAACATCGACGCAGTCCGTGCTGCCGCCGAGAGCGTCTCTGCCGGGCTTGGCGAGAAACTGTTCATCGTTGACTTCAACTTCCTAGGTTTGAATCTGGCTGACATCGCTCAGTGGAAGATCTGGGACTTTGATGTTTACAGCTGGGGTACCATCGGTCTGTTCTTGCTGCCCATTATCTCTGCCGTTTTGAGCTGGCTTATGTCGGTCATTTCTCAGAAAACCAATGCCATGAACAATAAGCAGGCTACTCAGCAGAACAGCCAGATGAAGACCATGATGATTATGATGCCGCTGATGTCTTTGTGGATTGGTTATGCCATGCCCGCCGGTTTGTGCGTGTACTGGATCATCAACAGCCTGACCTCCATGCTGCAGGAGTTCATCTCCGGCAAGATGCTGAAGAAGGACTACGAAAAGGCCGCTGCTATTCGTGCCGAGCAGGAGAAGAAGGAAAAAGAAGAAGAAAAGCGTAAGCGCCGTGAGGCTGCTGAGCGCCGTGCTTTGGCCATTGAAGAGGCCAAGAAAAACAAGGGCAAGAAGAAAAAGCCCGTTGTGGATTCTTCTGAGAAGAAGAAAGAACGCACCACCGACGTGGGCCGTATCGGTATGCGACCCTATGCCCGTGGCCGCGCCTATGATCCCGAGCGTTTTGGTGGCGTGACTCCCTATCAGGATCCCGGTGCCCCCATTGACGAGGAAGCTGTGGCCGCCGCTCTGGCTGCCAAGGGTGAACTGAACGAAGAAGTCGCCGAAGAAGTGGTGGAGACCCCTGTGGAGCAGGTGGAAGAGACCGTCGTCGAGGAGACCTCCGTGGAAGAAACCGCCGAGAAAGTTTTCGAGGAAGCTGAAGAAGAGACCGAAGTTTCCGAAGAAGAGAACACCGAAGAATAAACCGCTAATAAGGAGAAAATCCAAATGCTGAAGTATATCGATGCCACCGGACGCAATGAGGAAGAAGCCATTGCCTCTGCGCTGGAACAGCTGCAGCTGGACCGCGATGATGTGTCGGTGGAAATTCTGGAGCGGGCCAAGTCCGGCTTCCTCGGTATTGGCAGTACCCCTGCTAAGGTCCGTGTGACCTATGAGGCTGCCGACGAGGAGATTATGGAAGAGCCTGTTGCCGTTGTGGAGGAAGAAGTTTCCGCTCCCGTGGCAGAAGAAACTCCTGTTGTTGAAGAAAAAAAAGAAGTTCCCGCTGCTCCCGCCGGCGATGCCAAGGCTGAGCAGATCACCAAGTTCCTGGTTGGTCTGATGGAGCATATGAATGTGCAGGCAACTCCCATCGTGGAGTGTGCGGAAGAGGGCATTTACCGTGTCAATTTGGAGGGTGAAAACCTGGGCGCCATCATCGGCCGCCGCGGTGAAACCCTGGATGCCATTCAGCAGCTGACCAGCTATTCGGTCAACCGCGGTGTTTCCAAACGCGTGCGTATCCATGTGGATGCCGAGCACTACCGTGCAAAGCGGGAGGAATCCCTGGTGCGTTTGGCCCATCGTGTGGCTGACAAGGTGATCAAGTACCGCCGTAATGTGACTCTGGAGCCCATGAACGCCTATGAGCGTCACGTGATCCACACCGCCCTGCAGGATTATCCCGGTGTGACCACTTATTCCACCGGTACCGAGCCCAACCGCCGTACCGTGGTTGCGTACGAGAAGTAATGAACGCCAACAGGGGCGGGACGGTCGTCCCGCCCCTGTTTCCGTTTCAGGAGGAATGTGCCGTGAATACACCCCTGTTTCATGCATTGAATACCTTCGCTGACACCGATCCCCTGCGTATGCATATGCCCGGGCATAAGGGAAAAGGATTGCCCGGTTGGGAACAACTGGCACGTCTGGATTTCACCGAATTGCCCCCCACCGGAAATCTGTATGAAGCCGGGGGAGCCATCGGAGAGGCGGAGACCCTCTGGGCGGCTGCCTTTGGTATGCAGGATTGCCTGATGCTGACCTGCGGTTCCACGCAGGGAATCCATTCTGCCCTGACGTTGACCTGTCCCGTTGGTTCCGCGTTGCTGGCTGACCGAAACTGTCACCGTTCGGTTTATCACACCATGGCGCTGCTGGATCTGACTCCGGTTTATCTGATGGAAAAAACCCCGGCGGGTGTGGAAAAGATGCTGGAAAACCACCCGGAAATCAAGACAGTCTGTATAACTTCTCCAAATTATTACGGAACGTTGTATGATGTGACGGGGATTTCCGCCGTCTGCCACCGCTTCGGTGCAAAACTTGTGGTTGATGGGGCCCATGGCGCCCATCTGCCGTTTTTGGGAATCGACCACTATCGTGGAGCCGATTTGGTAATCTGCTCTGCCCACAAGACCCTGCCTGCGTTAGGACAGGCGGCATTGCTGTTCTCCGGGGGAGCATACTCCGGGGATGACTTGCGCCGCGCAGCATCCATTCACGGAACATCCAGTCCGTCCTACCCCATTTTGACTTCTATGGACCTTGCCCGGATGTGGATGGAAAGCGAAGAAGGACAGGAGCGGTATCAATTGGCCTGCAGACGGGTAAAAGAACTGCGGCAGAAATTTCCTGCTTTAAATGGAGATTGTCTTGACCCCGGACGGCTGACGCTGCGGGTGAACGATGGACATGAGTTGGAGCGCCGGCTTCAAGAGCAGGGCATTTGGCCCGAAATGGCAGACAGCGGACACGTCGTATTCATTGTAACCGGTGCTGACAGCATGGAAGAACTGGATCGGTTGGAACAGGTGCTGGATGCATTAAATCTGCAGGAGGATGACAGGGAGTATCCCATGCCGCCCATGCCTGAGATCGTTTTGCGGCCCCGTCAGGCCCTGTTTGCGACGGCGGAGGAAATCCCGCTGGATCAGTGCGAAGGATACATTTCTGCCGAGCAGATCGCACCCTATCCGCCCGGAGTCCCTGTTGTGGCGCCGGGAGAGGTCATTACAAAAAAACATCTCGCATATTTGCGTGAGATAGGTTATAATAACCGTAATGTACGTATTTGCCGTGAATATGGAAGGGTTTGAGTAGGAAATGGATTTGTCCGGTTTGCATATTGGGGATGGAATGCGCCGTCGGCTGGAAGCTGCCGTGGGGCGTCTTTCCCATGCATACATCATTGAGGGTTCTGTAAAACAGACCAATGATGCACTGGCAAATCATCTGGCACAGGCATATGTCTGCTCGTCTAAGGGAAACAAGCCCTGCGGAGATTGTCCCAACTGCCGCAAGGCGGCAGGAAAGATTCACCCCGATATCATTCGAGTATCCTTGTTGGAGGATAAGCGGGAAATCGTGGTTGGGCAGGTGCGTCAGCTGCGCAGCGAGGCCTATATTCGGCCTAATGAGGCCGACCGCAAGGTGTTTATCATAGACGATGCGCAGACCATGAACGAGAATGCCCAGAATGCCCTTCTCAAGGTGCTGGAAGACGGGCCGCAGTATCTGTCCTTTCTGCTGCTGACCGAAAACGCGCAGCAGCTGCTGTCTACCATTCGATCCCGGTGTGAGACCCTGTCTTTGATGTCCGGAGTGGAAGAGAATGTTGTGCAGGCCGATGAGAATTTGCGGCAGACCGCTGTACAGCTGGCCGAACTATTGTTAAAGGATGATGAGCTTGCTCTGGTGGAACTGACCACGGCGCTGGAAGTAAAAAAACCGGACAAGGAAACGTTACTGATACTGTTCGATCTGGTGGAACAGGTCCTGCGTGAGCAGCTTGCCGGGAATCCCCGCAAGGTACTGCCAATCATCGAACATCTGCGTCGTATTCGTCAGACCTTCCCGTTCAATGTGGGAACCGGACATCTGTTGGGATGGCTGGCGGCAGGAAAATGAACTGTGGCACGGAATGAATTCTGTTGCCTAAATCCAATGGAGGAACAACCATGACTGAGATTATATCCGTCCGATTCAAATCCGGCGGTAAACAATATTATTTTGACCCGCAGGGTCAGACGGTCCAGACCGGACAGGGTGTTATTCTGGAGACCGCCCGCGGTCTGGAATACGGTGAATGCACCCGTGGCAATCACGTGGTGGAGGATACCGCCGTGGTGCAGCCGCTGCGTACCGTTGTGCGCGTAGCCACCGAAAAGGACATTGAGACCGTAAAGCAAAACAAGGAAAAGGAAGAAAAGGCCTTCAAAGTCTGCCAGGAGAAGATCGTTGAACACGAGCTGGACATGAAACTGGTGGATGCCGAGTATAGCTTTGAAGGGAATAAGGTCCTGTTCTTCTTTACCAGTGAAGGCCGTGTGGATTTCCGTGCGCTGGTCAAGGATTTGGCCGCATCCCTCCATGCCCGCATTGAGTTGCGCCAGATCGGCGTGCGCGATGAGGCCAAGATGCTGGGCGGTCTGGGTATTTGCGGAAAGCCCTTCTGCTGTTCCCAGTTTTTGAATGAGTTCCAGCCGGTTTCCATTAAAATGGCGAAGACCCAGAGCCTGTCGCTGAATCCCACCAAGATTTCCGGCACCTG
>JAZOBA010000060.1:0-20881 GCA_045595705.1 Oscillospiraceae bacterium | reverse complement strand
ACAGCGCACTTTTTCATACGCTTACCCTCTCAGCAGTTTTTCCACATCCTTCGTGCTGAGCAGCTTTCCGGATGCAGCAACCTTCTCGTTGATCACAATTGAAGGCATGACCATGACCCCGTATTCCATAACTTTCTCCATATCGGTGATGTACTCCACCGTCACGCGCAGACCCAGATTGGTCACAGCTTCCTTTGCATTTTCATACTGCTGATGACAGGTCTTACAGCCTGCACCCAGCACCTTGATGCTTGCGATATTACCACAGCCGCAGGATGCGATTTCGCCAGCTTTACTCTCATTACTGCCGCAGCAGCAAGTGGGAGTCTTGGTCTCTTCTTTCTTTTTGCCAAAATTGAACAGTGCCATAATCTAACCTCCGTTAAATAATTATATTTTGAATTGCGTTAAAGAAATAGCCTACAAAGATGATCCCAACCGTACAGATCGCGATAAAGATGCCCAGCAGTTTTGGCTTTACAGCCTTGCGGAGCATGATCATGGAGGGCAGGCTGAGCGTTGTAACCCCCATCATAAAACTGAGGACCACGCCCAACAGCGCCCCCTTGGCGAGTAGGGCTTCCGCAATGGGGATCGTGCCGAAAATGTCGGCGTACATAGGCACACCGGCCGCGGTAGCAAGGATCACACCGAAAGGATTGCTGTTGCCCAGCAGTTTTACGATAAACGCTTCAGGAATTCAGTTGTGGATGATGGCTCCGATGCCAACACCCACCAACACATAGGGGAATACCTTTTTGGCAGTGGAAATAACTTGCTCCCATGCGTATCGTATCCGATCTTTGAAGTGCAGTTCCTCCTGCGCAGCATCGAGATTCCGTCCTTTGCGGATGTAGTCCTCTACTTGATCTTCCAAATGCAACTTTTCGATCGCAGTACCGCCAATTACAGCAACCACCAGACCCAGCAGCACATACACCACAGCGACCTTCCAGCCGAAGATGCTCATCAGAAGCACCAGACTTCCCAAATCTACCATGGGAGACGAGATCAGAAATGAGAAGGTCACGCCCAGGGGCAACCCCGCACTGGTAAACCCAATGAACAGCGGAATGGACGAGCAGGAGCAAAAAGGAGTTACCGTTCCTAACAGAGCTGCGATGCAGTTCGCGCCGACGCCGTGGAACCTGCCAAGAATATGCTTTGTGCGTTCGGGGGGAAAATAGCTTTGGATATACGAGATCACGAAAATCAGAAACCCAAGCAGAACCATGATTTTGATGACATCATAGATGAAAAATTGGATACTGGCTCCCCAACGAGATGTAATGTCCAGGCCCACAGCGGAAAGACCGCCGCCGACAACCTCATTGAGCCACTTCATGCCAAGCACCTGATTCTGGAAAAAGAGCCAGACAGACCGTAAAATCTCCATAACGCAGCCTCCCAAATCGACAAATCTAAAAATATCGAAGCGTTATCCGTAATAGAAGCCATCTTTGCAGATGGCCTCATGATTACTTACAACAACATTCTTCTCCGTGATCGCAAAGAGTGGTCAGTGCAACTTGCTGGCCCAACAGTTTTTGGGCGCGTTCAGCACCTGCCGGGTCAATGGAGTAGTGAACCCATTTCCCATCCTTGCGGCCTTGAACAATACCAGAATCACACAGGATCCTCATGTGGTGAGAAAGCGTGGACTGTCCGATGTGCAGTTCATCGAGAAGCTTGCAGGCGCATTTCTCACCAGAGCGCAACATCTCCAAAATCTGCAATCTATTCTCATCACAGAATGCCTTAAACACCTTCGCGATCTCCGTGTATTCAGATGCCATGCTTGTCACCTCAAATCTATTTTCTTCGATGTATCATCAGTATATGCAACAAATCTAAAAATGTCAATATGTTTTCTTTAGAAAATCTGCCAAGACTTCTGGCCGTGTGCTTGAATGTTTCTATAAGCGAGCAGAGTCTGTACTGCCATCGCGGCAGTACAGACCCTGCTTTCTGCGCTCAAAAACCGTTCTATTAATAGATAACCATATGTACGTTGGACTTGGATATGCCGAATTTGGCCGCGGCGGCCCGCACCGTCGCTCTATTCTCTATGATGTAAAGGGCCAATTGGCCCGCCCGCTCTTCGATGTTCCCTTTCAACCGGCAACACTCCCTGCGATTCAAAGTCCTGAAACAACTCTATGCAGGGATTGGCGCGGTTATGAAACTGCGTTTTGCAATCGGACGTCCGGTCTTTCCCGGCGCCGCCTTGTTTTACTGCTTGCACATGCCGTCGTTCATGCGGCGCTCCATCTGTTCGGGGTTGTCCGCGTGATCCAGCGCGGTTTCCCGGGTGATGCGCCCGGCCAGATACAAATTCAGAATGGATTGATCCATGGAGATCATGCCCTCGCCGGAACCCGATGCGATGGCGGCGGCAATCTGATGGTTTTTGCAGTCACGGATCATGCTGCGGATGGCGCCGGTCATGTGCATGATCTCAAAGGCAGGCACCAGTCCGCCGTCCACGTCGGGCAGCAGTTGCTGGGACACCACGGTGCGCAGCACGGCGCTGAGCTGGATGCGAATCTGATCCTGCTGGTCGGCCGGGAAAATGTCAATGATGCGGTCAACGGTGTTCACTGCCCCTCTGGTGTGCAGGGTCCCCAGCAGCAGATGCCCGGTTTCGGCCGCCGTCATAGCTGTGCGGATGGTCTCCAGATCGCGCATTTCGCCCAGCTGAATGACATCGGGTGCCTGACGCAGGCAGGCCCGCAGAGCAGACAGATAGTCGGCCGTATCCACGGCGATTTCACGCTGGCTGACAATGCTGTTCTGATTGCGGTGGAGATATTCGATGGGATCCTCCAGCGTAATAATGTGGCAGGCCCGCTCCCGATTGATGCGGTCCACCAGACAGGCCTGTGTGGTGGATTTTCCGCTGCCTGCCGTGCCGGTGACCAGCACCATACCGCCGGTCAGCCGGGCCAGATCCATCACCTGCTCGGGAATACTCAAATCCTTCCAATCGGGTATATCAAAAGACACCACGCGGATGACCGCCGCACAGGACCCCCGCTGCTTGTACGCGTTCACACGGAATCGGGCCAATCCTGCCACCGAGAAGGAGAAATCATCATCCCCGGTGCGCTGAAATTCGCCCATGTCCCGACCGGCCAAAACGTAAATCTCCCCGATCATTTTCTCTCCCAGTGTGGGCATGACCTTTTCTTCTCCAATGTGGGTGATCTGCCCTTCCCGTTTGATGCTGACCGGTGCACCGGATACGATAAACAGATCGGATGCCCCTTCCTGCACTGCCCGGGTCAGATAATCCATCAAAATTATCATTGAGATTCCTCCTTCATCTCCCCGCTCCAGACAGGGAGTTGATCGTCAGCAGTCCAATCGGCGGTGGACACCGCCTGCCAACGCAAAATTTCGTACTCGGTACCTTCCACCTTCACTTCTACCACAAGGGTCTGGGTGGCCGAAATCGGATGGGTGTAATAAAAAACTCCGTTGCGTTCTTTCACGTCCTCGGGGCGTTCCCCGGCACGCAGACGGGCGAGGGTTTCCTCAGCCGCCCGGTCTGCCTGATAGTAGCCACCCACCGCCGTCGCCGTCTTTTCGCTCAGCGTCCGGTCGGCCCGCACCGTAGATACCGACAGAAGGGCAAATACCGTCAGACAGAGCACGGCGAAAATAACCAGCAAACTACTGATTCCCACGGGAGGGAACCCTGCTTTTTGCTTCTCACCCATTGGCAGTCACCTCCTGCCAACCGACTTCCAGCGCAGCCAGTTCGGTCTCACCCTGATACACCGAAAGGTGCGCCTGTCCCATATACTTCTGATCGGTCCGACCGGGCACCGCACGCAGGGTGTAGGTATGCAGCTCATCGGTCATTTCCCAGTTCTCATCATAAAGAACCACCCACGTCTCGCCATCCCAGATTCCGCCCATCTGTTCCGCGGCAAGTTCAAAATCACCATGGACGCCCTTCAGCACTTCGGCGGCGTTCTGGGCCTGCAGCAGTGCTCCGTCCCGGGCTGTGATCTCTTTGGAGGCGGCATCGGCCCACACAAAGGCCCGCAGACAGAGCACGGCGGCCAGCGCAAACACCAGCAGCATGACAGCCTGCTCGATGAGAACCAAGGCTCCCCTGTTTTTCACGGCGCCGCCTCCTCTCCCCCGCGCAGGGCCAGCAGAACGGTGCTTTCGGTGCCCTTTGCGTCCACCGTGGCCAGCCGCAGCAGAGTTCCGCTGCGCTCCATGGTAAGGCTCTGCATGGGCAGGATCTTTTCCCCGTCTTCCGGGGCAAGGCCGGCGTCGGCAAGGGTAAACAGCTCCATCATCCAGCCGTTGTAACAGTAGACCTGCGTCCAGTACTCGTTTCCGTCAATTCTCTCACGGATGAGCAAACTGTCCCCATCCCCAAAATCGGACAGCACAACAGCGCCCGGGGCTGGTGCCTGCCGGACTTTGGTGGTCAGATACTGCACGCAGGTGCGCCTGTCATAGGATACTGCGTCCCGCTCGGTCAGCCTCTTGTAAGCGTCGGCCCCGGTCAGCAGAACGGTCAGAATCCCTGCAGCAAACACACCCAATAAAACCAATGCAGCCAGACCGGATATGGATCGTTTCCCGCTTCGGTCGTTCATTGCTCTCCTTTTTCCAGCACCGTGATGTCGGGCATCAGGTTGGATGCAAAAATCTCATAAAACACGGTGTACTCATCCCCGATCTGCACACCGTAATGCTCGGTCAGATACTCCAGCGTGGGGGGATAGACCCCCTCGGCGGCATAGCAGGCCACCGCCGAGCGGCGCAGGGCGGTTTCCAACTGCTGCCGACCTTGGTCACCGCTGTCCCGGGTCAGGTTGCCCATGGCGGCAAAAAACCACAGCAGCACCGCCAGAACGGCCACCGCCGCCAGCACGGGGAGCCACGGACGGCTTCGTTTTCCTGTCATTCCCATAGGCGTTCACCCAATGGCGGTCATAATGTGCATCAGGGGCAGCATGACCGACAGCAGAATGGCCCCCACCAGAACCGACAGGACTACCACCACAGTGGGTTCGATGCGCCCGGTCAGGTTCTCCAGTTCCTGTTCGCTTTCCTCCAGCGCGCGCAGGGCGATCTGCTCCATGACCTGCTCACGGTTACCGCCTTTGATTCCAGCCTCCAGCAGACGGCATTCTGCCTTGGACAGCAGTTCGCTCTCCCGCAGGGCGGCGCTCAGTCCGGCCCCTTGGTCCAGTCCGGCCAGACAGGCGGCGCACCGGTGTTGGAATGCCTCGCTGCCCTGCGCCAGATTGGCGGCCAGTTCCACCGCCTCACGGTCGGTCAGACCGCTGGTCATACCCATGGACAAGGCCTGCGCAAACCGGGCTGTGTTGATCTGACGGGTGACTCCCTTGTCCCCCCGGCCTTTGCGCCATGCACCCAGCAGCCTGTCCCGGGCGGCGGGTGAGGCCGCCATAAGAATCGCAAACACCACCGCCAGCGCCAAAAGCACGCACAGCAGAGGCATGATCTTGCGCAGTACACCGCCCAGCATCAGCAAGCCGCCGGCCAGACCGGTCAGACTGCTGCCCAGACGGGCGTACACATCGTTGAACACGGGCAGCACCCACACCAGCAGGATGACCACCACCGCCAGCAGCACCACCAGCAGTACCGAGGGGTACAGCAGCGCGTTTTTCACCCGGCATTCCATGCGGGCGCGGCCCTCGTAATAATCGGCCAGCGCCTTCAGGGTGTCCTCTGTGCGGCCCACCCGCTCGCCCACCTGGGTCAGATTGCAGACGTAGTCGGGAAAGCACCCGGCATCACGGAAGATCCGGGCCAGAGGCACCCCTTCGTCGGCCCGGCGGGACATGGACAGCAGCTGCTGTTTTTCCTCTGCCGCCGCTTCATCCTCGGCAAGCAGCGCAAGGGCATCCCCCACGCCGATCCCGGCGTGGTACAGATGCCCCAGAGCCCGGCACAGGGTGCCGATCTGTTCGTGATTCCATTTCTGTTTCTTCATGGAGCGCACCTCCGGATAAGAGGATTCCGACAGGGCATCGGGCGGCAAAGCCCGTGCCTCAATAGAAGTATTTTGCCGTGTAGTTGGTTCCGTCGCCGATGTAAGCCAAAATGGACTGGCTGCCGTTGGCCGAGGATGCAAAGGTGGGGTCCATGCGCTGCCATCCGGCTGCGTCGAACCAGATGACGCCGTCCACCCAGCCGCTGCCCTCCACCCACACGCTGATCCACGCGTGGTAGGCCGCCCCGGCGTACCCCACCACCAGCTTGCAGGGTACCCCCTGACTGCGCAGCATGCCGGTCATCAGAGCGGCATAGTCAAAGCAAATTCCCGTTTTCTTCTCCAGTACGCTGTCCAGCACGGGCAGGTAGCCGCTTTTCACGGTGGCGGCCAATTGTTTGTCGTAAGTCATGCCCCGGACCACATAATCGTAGACGGTCTCCACCTTTTTCAGCGGGTCGGTGATGTGCCCCATCAGCTCTGCGGCCTTGGCCACCGTCTTGGGGGCATTGTCATAGTCCACATACTGATTGGAGTGCAGGAAGGGGGCAAATTCGTCCTTCAGTTCCACCGGGGTGTTCATGGACAGAGCGGCGGCATACTTACTGCCGGTCACATTCTGATAAATGGTCACCTGATAGACCCCGTCTCCGTCTGACAGAGGAAATACCGCCCATTTTTGCGCCGTCAGATTGTAAGTGTAGGTGGTGGTGGGGCCCTTCACCTGCACCTTCAGACGCCGGTCGGTCTGCGCGGTGTACTGCACCATGACGTAGCCGTCGCTTGTGTTGGAATAATCAATGATGCCGTTGGCATTTTTCTTTACCTTCGTGCCCGATGCCACGGCGCTGACCGGATGGGGCACAGCCGGGGGTGCTTCCGAAAGCGCCACCGCTTCATCCTCCAGTTCGGCATCCACCGGGACCGTATCCGCCACCATCTCCTGCGGCACAGCGGGGGCGCTGACCTCCGGTTCCATGGTTGGCGTTGGCTCGGGTGTCGGTGTGGGTTCGAAAGTCGGCTCCACCACCGGCTTGGGTGCCGGTGTGGGCTCAGGAGTCGGCTCCACGGCAGGTTCCGGTGGCACCGCAGGGATTGTCTCTGCCGGCTCCGCGGTGACTGCAGGAGTGCTCTCCGGCTGGTGACCGATCTCCGGTTCCGTAGTCTCCTGCACCGGTGCGGAGGAGATACCTGTGTCTTCCGCCGGGCGTATCACGTCATCCGCCGGTGTAGGTTCCGGGCATACCTCTCCCGTGGAACCACAGCCGATCATGCTGATGGCGAGCAACACTGCCGTCAGCAAACATATGCCCATTTTACCCTTCATTTTTCGTCGTTTCATTGCCATCACCCCGTTGTGTTTGCAGGCAATTTCCTTCTGGACGGGTTTTTCTCATTATATCAATTCCCGTTTTGTTCTGAAAAGAGAAAACCCGAAAAATTTGCTCTGCGCCTATTGAAATGTCCCGGTATTGTCTGATATGATGAATGCAAATTAATCCTGTTATTTTAAATAAATGTGTAAAAGAAGTCGAGGTGAATACCGTGCCTCCAACTGTCTATGTTACTATGCTGGGCACCTTCTCCATCCGGTACGGCGCACACGGCGTAGATGACCGAAGCAACCGCATGAAAAAGGTCTGGCTTTTGCTGGCTTACTTAATTTTCTGCCGTAATTCGACCACCACGCAAGACAATTATCTGTCCCTGCTTCAGGGTGCCGGAAACGACGATTCTGCCGATCCCAACGGCCGTTTAAAAGCCATGTTCTACCGGGCGCGCACCATGCTCAATCAGGTGGATGACGACGCCGGCCATCACTGGATCATCCGCAAAAACGGCACCTACGCCTGGAATACTGACATCCCACTGCATCTGGATGTGGAGGAATTCGAAACGCTCTGCAAACAGGCCGAACACACCGCGGAGGAAGACCCCCGGCTTGATTTGTACCTGCGTGCGCTGGAACTCTATCAGGGCGACTTTCTTCCCAAATTGTCCATGGAACCCTGGGTCATGCCCATCAGCGCCTATTATCACCAGATGTTCCTGAACGCCGCCGAGCAGGCCCTTTCTCTGCTGGAGCGCCGGGAACAGTGGGCGGATATTTCTGCCCTGTGCGAACACGCTCTGAAAATCGAGCCCTACAGCGAAGCGCTGTACCAGCATCTCATGCGTGCCCGTATCGCCCGAAAGGACCGCGCCGGCGCCCTGCGCGCCTATGAGGAAATGAGCGAACTGCTTTTCTCCACCTTCGGCGTTATGCCCAGCGATGAAAGCCGCACCCTGTACCGCGAGGCCTCCCGGGAAGAGGGCGGTTTCTCGGTTCCCGTCGGCACAGTACGTGACCAACTGAAGGAACCGGCCGGCGCCAAAGGCGCCCTGTACTGCGAGTACGATTTCTTCAAGCTGCTGTATCAGGTGCAGGCCCGGAGTATCCTCCGCAGCGGAGAGGTGATCCACATCGCCCTGTTCTCCATTCACGGTCCCCGGGGCAAGGAACTGGCCCGCCGCAGTCTGGATCTGGCCATGAACAATCTGCAGGATCTCATTGTTAACAATCTGCGTCAAGGCGACGTGGTCACCCGCTGCAGCGCTTCTCAGCTGATCGTTATGCTGCCCCAGGCCAACTACGAAAACAGCTGCGCCGTGTGTCAGCGGATCCTAAAGACCTTTCACCGCCAGTATCCCCACTCCCCGGCTGACATCCACTACAGTGTTCAGCCGTTGGAGCCACTGGGTGCTGCACCTCACCCGGAATTCTGAATATCCTCTGAGCCGAAACCTGCCGGTTTCGGCTCTCAGCCTGTCAAAAAAGTCCTTCGGTCTTTTTGACAGGCTTCAAAATGCCGTTACTTTCCTGCCGCGTTGCGGCACAAAAGTCCTCGCGCTGCGAGTCGCTGTGCCTTGCGTGGCAAGGCTTGCGAGGCATTCGATCTCACTCGAGGCGGGCTGCCGCCCCCTCGAGCACCCCCGCACGCACTGTCACCTACGCGTTTGATTCGAGGTTCTTTGACACACTCTGAGCCAAAACCTGCCGGTTTCGGCTCTTTTTATTTTCCGCGGACAAATTCCCCGTCCAGCACCGCCTGTACCACCCAGCGGGTATCGTATGTTCCGGTACCTGTGCAGGTGGACAGAGTCAGAATGTTGTCCTCCACGGCGGGGATCTTCTCACTGTCAACAACGGATTTTCCTGTATAGAAATCCAGCACACTCTGCTTTCTTGCGTCATCTTCAAAATACAGCCGATAAGTGTCACTGACTACGTCAGCCTCGTAAGCGGCAAACACTTCATACCGACGCACACTTTCATCGGTAACGATGTAAATATACCGATGTGCGTCCCGGTATTCCTGCTCCTGATAACGGTGCAGTGACCCGAACATCTTGCCGTTTCGCATATAGTGTCCGTAAATCAGTGTATTGAAATCGCTGAAATCACGGCTGTTTCTGCACTCCAGAAAAATGCATCCGGCCTGATTGGGTGTGCCGTCCCAGGCCCGGCGCAGATACTCGTTGTTGTTGTGCACCTGCAGCAATGGGTAATCAACCGGGCTGCCGGGAATGTGAATCCATCCCAGCACCCGTTCATTGGTCTGCCGCAGAACATCCAGATCCAACTCCAGCAGGAACTGTGCGTGTTCCTCCAGCGCTTTCTGCTCCGGCTCGTTCTGCTCCGGTTCAGGCGCCATGGGCACCGGAATTTCAGGCAGCGGCGCCGGTTCCGCAAGGGCGGGCCCCGGCTCTGCCGCAGGCGTGGGTTCCGGAACGGAGGGCAGGACAAGCTCCTGCGCTTCATTATAGGCACGGTCCGCCGTCTGATAATCGTGTACCTGCTGCACCACCAGCGCGCCGCAGACCACAAACACGCTCATGAGCAAAACCGAAATTCCGTTTCGCAGTTTTCGCTTCATCCAATCCCCCCTTTGGGTAGTCCTCTGCTTTTACACTGTCAGCATACCATCCTCCGGTAATAAAAGCGGTTATATTTCCTTTTTTGTCCTTCAAAACAATCTTTTTTTATCACAGAAACAGGAAAACCCGGGGCTGCGGAGGAAATTCCGCAGCCCCGGGGGTTCACTTATACGGTTTTGCGTTTCACTTTGCGACTCAGTCCTCTTCCTTCTTTTTCTTCAGTCCCAGCCAGACCAGACCGGAAACGGCGGCTGCGGCGGCATAGAAGAAGATGGGATCGCCGGTCTGAGGAACCTCAGCCAAAGGAACTTCCTCATCAGGAATGTCAATGGTTTCAGGATCGAGTTCGGGATCGAGTTCGGGATCGAGTTCAGAATCGGTTTCAGGCAACACAATTTCTTCGTAGACATAGGTGACCTGTTTGAATCCGTTTATTTCACCAGAAGCAGCATCGCCGATGATTTCCTTGAAGGCGTAACCTTCAAAACTCTTCTGTTCCGTGGTATAGAAGGCACCCTCTTCCCTGCTCTCGATCAGAGTGTCGGCCAGAGAAGTGCCAGTCTCATCCACCCAGTTGACAGTCAGAGTATACACAAAGGGATTTCTTGTCCAGTAGCCCTTCAGAACCACCGTCGCACGAGGCATTTCAAAACTGCCGTTGGTGATGGTCACATCCGAGGTGCTCCACCCGGAGAAGGTGAATCCTTCCATGGCGGGGCTCTCGGCTACGCGAACCTCCGTGTTTGCTTTATATTCAGTAGTGGAAGGCACTTCGGGCGCATAGAAGGGAACCGTTCCTACATACCGGTAAATCACATCGTACTTACTCCAAATGATAACAGGAATGATCGGTTCGGGTTCGGGTTCGGGTTCGGGCTCGGGCTCAGGCTCAGGCTCAGGCTCGGGCTCAGGCTCGGGCTCAGGCTCGGGCTCGGGCTCAGGCTCAGGCTCGGGCTCGGGCTCAGGCTCAGGAGCGGGATCCTTGGAGTAGACGTAGGTGACTGCCTTGTTGCCGTCCATAGTGCCGGAAACAGCGTCGCCCTCGGTGCGCTCAAAGGTGTAACCCTCGAAGTTCTTCTGCTCGGTGGTGTAGGAGGTGCCCTCTTCCTTGCTCTCGGTCAGAGTGCCGGCCAGAGGAGTACCGGCCTCATCCTCCCACTTCACGGTCAGGGTGTAGATGGCGGGATCCTTGGAGTAGACGTAGGTGACTGCCTTGTTACCGTCCATAGTGCCGGAAACAGCGTCGCCCTCGGTGCGCTCGAAGGTGTAACCCTCGAAGCTCTTCTGCTCGGTGGTGTAGGAGGTGCCGTGGATCAGCGCAGAGAATATCTCCTGCTCAGCCAAGGTATTGCCATCCTGATCCACCCAGTTGACAATCAGGTCATAGGCCGGCAGGATACCACGAATGTTGGGAGGATTGAACCGTGCGGCGATGGGGGCAGCACTATCGCCCACGGTGTAATTCAAGGTAGTGATTCCGTTGGCGGGAGTCAGAACGGTGTAACCGGGATAGTCAGCATCGGCACTGACAGCAAAGGGGTCAATCTCCACCTGATAGGTGATGGTGTAGGTCGTCACACCATCGATAACGGAGGGAGTGTACTGGCTCAAATCCCAGATCTGAGCAGCGTTGTCATACGCGGAGGTCACGCTCACCATGGTGACACCGAAGCCCATAGGATCGGTCACGGTGCTGGCATTGGTCTTGGTGGTGACAACCTTTCCTGCTTCGGATGCCAGATCCAGCACCAGAGAGCCGGCACCGGAGGAAATCACGTTGGAAGAGCCAAAAACACTGTTAAGCAAATCTGCGTCGGTGTTATAGGCCACAGCCAGCTTTTTCGCACGGACAGCAGCCAGAATATCGTCTAGATCATCGCTTGAGTTACCATTTCCGGAGGTCACGTTAGAGGTGCTGGTGTTGTTTACATCGCCTACCGCTCTGGTGGGGCTGCCGTCACTAAAGAGAATCATACTTTGATTGGCCAAAGGAATGCCATCTAGCTCGGAAGTGTTCAGCAGATTGCGCCCCAGAACCAAACCAGCCTCAATGTTGGTTCCGGTTTTGCTGGACAGCTTCTCGACCACGCTCTTGACAGCGGCCAGATTGCCAGCATCGTTTACATCGATCCAACTTTGTACGGTGGAAGCATCGGTGTGGAACGCCACGATTGAAACCAGCCGCTTGTCATTGGCCTCTGCGTCCTCTACATAACTGTCAAGGAAGGCGATAACAGCCTCTTTCAGAAGGTCCAGATGGGAAGCCTCGTTGAATCTGTGGTATCCGGCCGTCTGCCGGCGGGTGTGGATGGATTCATTTTTGCCGTGATCGCAGTCGCGGCAGACGCCGGAACCCCATGACATGGAGCTGGACACATCCAACACCAGTGCAACCGCGCCATGGGTGGCACCCGCCAGCTGGACCGAGGTATTCTTGGTTTCTACCGTCAATGTAATGTCGTAGACATTTTCAACGGCGGTGGGTGCAGCAGCCTTGGACAGATGGATTTCCCAATCCTGTTCCGTCCCTGCGGTGCCATCCTGATGATACCAGGTGTCGTCGAAGTTCTGCACCAGTGCGGGAACGTCGGCAGCAACTGCACCGATATTGATCATACCAAGCACCATGACCAGCGCCATAATGAGGGAGACCGCTTTCTTCCATTTTAATTGTGCCATAATTTCTTCTCCTTTCCAATTTGAGAGGGGAGGAAATTTCGGCAGCTGCTCCGGCATAGTCATTTGACCTTAGCCAGCTTGCTTTGCGTCCCACCCTTTCGGATGGTTTGCCGTTTACGAACTTTCTTCCAGGTTTGCGCGTTTTTGTTTCTGTGTGTTTGTTATAACATCCATTGGTAATATTTTCGGTTACATTTTCGATTTGGTCGTTCAATTTTTCACTTATTATTTTTCTTGCCATTCTGTAACCGATGGGGAATCAAGCCACTGTTTCGCTGCTCAATACATTGTCCATCAGCAAAATCAGTTCCAGTACGCTGCGAAAACTCTGCTCCTGCCTTCCATCCAGCCAGGTCACACTGCCCTGCCAGCTGGCGTTCTGCCGAAACAGAATACGCACCGCAAAGGTGGCGGCGGCGCCCATCCGGAATTCCCCTTCCGGTGATCCTGTTTTGCGTTCTGCTACAGATGAAAACGTTCTTGTGGCGGTATATGCTCTGGGAAAATCCATTTCATCCAGCACACGTTCCATTTCCACCAGAAACTGCGTCATACCGCGAAACATCTTCCCCTCCGGGAGATGCTTGTTATATAGCCGCCCATTGGGTTCTCCGTCCGTGTAAGAATCTACACATACCATGGTGGTTCGGTATTCGTTTCCCCACACCTTTTCCGTCATCCGCATGCCTCCTTTCCGCAGGGTCAAGATCCCTTTTGTGGTCTATATATACCATGCAGCGGTTACAGAATCGGTTACATTTTTCGGCCAAACTTTCAAAATTATCTTTTTTTATAAAAAAGTTAGCCACATCTCATTTCCTGCTTGCACCGTGTTCCTCCCTTTGATACCATAGAAACATAGAGAATGAACTCGGAGGGTACACCATGATTTCAAGACTGAAGGACACCCTGCTCCTTGTGGGAGACGAAACCAGTGACCGCCACGCCCTGCGCGAAATTTTTGAATCTTCTTATAATCTTTTAGAGGCAGAAAGCCTTCCACAGGCCGCCTTGCTTCTGGAGCAGAACAGCAGCTGCATTGCCGCCGTATTGATCGACCTGAACCCGGCCAATGACCAGGTGGTACAGACGGTCAACCGGGCCGCTCTCCGGGGAACCGATGCAGAGATCCCCCTGCTCGTCCTGATTGACCCCTCCGGCGACTGCTCACAGCAAGAACTGGCCTATTCCCGCGGAGCCAGCGACGTGATTCTCAAACCCTACACCCCCGCCGTCATCCGACGCCGGGTACAGGTTCTGGTTGACCTGCATCTGCACAAGTGGCACCTGCAAACTCTGGTCAAAGAGCAAAGCGAGACCATTCGCAACACCAACCAGGTCATGCTGGACGCCCTTTCAGCCATCATTGAGCACCGCAGCACCGAATCGGGCAACCACGTTCTGCGCATTCGCCGCTTTACCAAAATCCTGCTGGAAGACGTGGCAAAAACCTGGCCGGAGTACGGTCTGAATGCAGACAACATAGACATCATCGCCGGTGCTGCCGCTCTGCACGACATTGGAAAAATCTCCATTCCCGACGCTATTCTGAACAAACCCGGCAAACTGACCCACGAAGAATTTGAGATCATGAAGACCCACACCACCGTGGGCAGCGAACTAATTCAAAATTTAAGCGGTATGGGCGACACCGAGTACCTGCGCTATGCGTACAATATCGCCCTATACCACCATGAGCGTTGGGACGGCAACGGCTATCCCTGTGGACTGGCCGGGGACGACATCCCCATCTGTGCCCAGGTGGTCAGCATTGCCGATGTCTTTGATGCCCTGACCACACCCCGAGTCTACAAGGAGGCCTACCCTCTTGAGCAGGCCTTTAACATGATGCTCAACAATGAGTGCGGCAAATTCTCCCCCAAAGTGCTGGAATGCTTCAAGCATGTGCGCTCGGATTTTGTGACGCTGGCCCACCAGTATGCCGACGGTTACTCCCCCAAAGATGATAACATCACCATGCCCCTGCCGGGTCCTGTTTGGAAGACAAACTCGCTGAACACCTCACAGCTGTCCCATGTGAAATATCAGGCGGTCCTTCATTATTTGAATGACACGGTCATGGAACTGGATCTGGACAACAATCTGTACCACGTGGTGTATAACCCCAACCCCGATCTGGATTCCATCGCCTCGGGCACTGCCTTTTCCCAGACAACCGACCTGCTGCGTTTTGTCAACCTTCACCCGGATGATGCCGGCGTAGTGGATGAGATCCGCACCCTGCTCTCCGGCGAGTTCTTCCGGCTGAACCTGCGCCGCAGGGCCTTTCCCTGCCGTATTTTCAGTGCCGCCCTGGGCACGTGGCAGCATTATGAACTGGTTTTCCTGCGGGTCAATACCGGCAATGAGACCCAGCGCATTGTCATCATGGTCTGGCACCGGCTGGATGCCGCTCTGCCCGAACACAGCTCTCTGCTGCAAAGCGGTCTGCATGCCTCCCCCGCTCTGCAAGGTTTGGTCAGTTCTGCCCTGCGCTGCCACAGTGACGGTGAACTAACCATTGACGCCGGTGCCAGAGATCTGTTTCTGCTGACCGGATATACGGAAGAAGAGATTTCCCGGCTTTTTGGCGGCAAGCTGCTCCATCTGATCGATAGCAGAGACCGGGACAATGTTTCCTCTATCGTACAGGCGCATCTGAAGCAAGGCGGCCGCACCGAGCTGGAGTTCCGTATCCTGCGCAAAAACGCCGCCCCCCTCTGGGTCCTGGCCAAGAGCCGTGTGTACATCGAGACAGACGGACAGGAGTACTTCTATCTGGCCCTGCGTGACAACACCCGTGGCAAGTCCGTCGAGCAGGAACTGAAAACCACCATCGAACGCAACCAGATTATCGTGGATCAGTCGGGCGGCATCGTATTTGAGTGGGATCTGTTGTCTGACACCATGTACTGCTCTCCTAAGTGGGAGCAGCACTTCGGCTATACCCCTGTGTCCAAAAATTACGGCACCCAGATGGGAATCGCAACCCACTTCCACCCCGATGATCTTCCCCTCATTCGCAATGCCATTGATGAGATCCGCGAGCACAAAACCTCCATTTCCCTCGACGTGCGCGTGGCAGATTCCAATGCCAAGTATCTTTGGTCCCGCATTTCTGCCACCGCCTATCTGGACGAAACCGGTCAATTGTGCCGTATCATCGGTATGCTGCAGGACGTGGATTCCCTAAAACGTGCCGAGCTGGCTCTGAAGGAACGGGCCGAGCGTGATTCACTGACCAAACTGCTCAACAAAACCTCCACCCAACAGTTTGTCTCTGAGTATCTGGTTGACCGGGAGGACAGCAGCTTGTCGGCCATGCTCATCCTGGACTTGGACAACTTCAAACTCATCAACGATAATTACGGCCATCTGTACGGTGATACGGTGCTGTCTCAGGTGGGTGCCGGTCTGAAAAAACTGTTCCGCAGCCACGACATCATCGGCCGCATCGGCGGCGACGAATTCCTGATTCTGATGCGGGACATTCCCAACGTGGATCTGGTTCACAGTCGGTGCGAATTGCTGCTGAACACCTTCCGGGAACTGCTGGAGCAGACCGCCCCCGGCCTGAATGTCTCCTGCTCCATCGGTGCCGCTCTGATTCCCGACCACGGAACCGGTTACTCCGACCTGTTCCGTCGCGCCGACGAAGCCCTCTATCTGTCCAAGAACCGCGGCAAGAATACCTATACGCTCTATGATCCTATCGCCGCGATGGATCCCCTGGCAGACGGGGTCCGCATTACCACCCGTATCGATTCGGATGAACAGCCCGGCATGGCGGACTCCTCCTTCGTACGTTTCGTTTTCCGCCGTTTGTACGAAAGCAGCGATATCATCCAAACCTTTAACGAAATTTTGGCCTATGTGGGTGAACAGCTCAACGTCAGCCGGGTGTACATCTTCGAAAACAATGACGACAACACCACCTGCAACAACACCTTTGAGTGGTGCAACGAAGGCGTCTCCCCCGAGATTGACAATCTGCAGGACGTCAGTTATATCACCGACGTGCCCGGCTGGCCCGATGTTTTCAACGAACACGGCGTGTTCTACTGCACCGACATCAGTTCGCTTGCTCCTCACTTCCGTGCCATTCTGGAACCCCAAGGCATCAAGAGCATGCTCCAATGCTCCATCATGGACAACGGCGTATTCCGGGGCTACGTGGGCTTTGACGAGTGCAGTGTTCACCGGCTCTGGACGCAGGAGCAGATCAATCTGCTGCAGTTTTTGTCCGAGGTTCTGTCCCTGTTCCTGCTGAAAAAACGGGTACAGGACAAAGCCACCGAACAGGCCGACAACCTGCGCTCCATTCTGGACCGGCAGGATGTGTTCCTCTACGTAATCGATCCGGAAACCTGTAAGCTGAAGTTCCTGAACGAAAAAACCCGCAAACTGGCTCCAAAGAGCAAACCGGGCTCCACCTGCTACAAGGTGTTCCGCAACCGGACCTCCCGCTGCGAAAACTGCCCCGCCCTGGACATCCGCCAGAAAAAGAACGCCTCGGTCGTCATTGAGGACTCCCTTCTGGGCGAGCGGGTCCAGGCCAACGCCTCGGAGATTCGCTGGAACGGCGAATCGGCCTGCCTGATTTTCTGCCATACACTGGAGAAACAAAACCAAACCGAATGAAACAAAAACGGGGCCTCGCCGGTATGTACCGGTGAAGCCCCGTCAGAGTGTCAAAAAACCTCGTAGAGTTTCGCCGCTGGCGGTTATGAATTTCCGTTTTGCAGATCGGGTGCCCAATCTTCTTTCATGGGATAGACCGAAAGCCGGTCGGCATCCAGATTCTCCCCATGCAGGTCCACGGCATGGATGTGGCTGCCTTGGTACGTTTTATAATAATAAATCCCCTTGTCGGTATTGCAGCAGGAGGAATAGACCGTGATCACCGATTTTTCGCCCTCCACCCGGACGCAGCCCCGGGGCTGGGTCACACTGCCGAGAATGTGGAAAAACTGACTGACCCGCTCGCCCTCACTGCCGCCGCAGACCGAATTGTGCCGCACAAAGGCGGCACGCACAAACCGGGAGGGTGAGGACAGATCGCCGGGCAGTCCCATGGCACCCATGCCGCGGCTGTCGGTCTGCAGCTCCACCCCGGGGGCCATCCGGTTGACAATCGGCTGGGCCGACAGACCCATATGCCGGCTCAGATTCCACATCTGCACCGGGAAGGGCGGCTCGTTGGCCAGCACACCGATGGGATTATCGTGCAGGCGCACATCACCCTGCCTGCACTCCACCACCAGACTCCCACTGCGGTCGGCCACCATCCAGTGCAGCGGTGCCGGTGGAAACTTCTCGCTGAAGGCATCCCCGGTCAGATTGACCCGCTCCAGCAGCCGCCGGGCCTCGGACAGATTGGCACACCGCCCCAGCACCCACGCAATCAATTCAAAGGATGCGATGTTATCCTTGCCGGGAACCGGCTGCCCGTATCGGGTGCTGACCGGAAAATTCAACCCGGCCATGCCCAGCCCCTTTTCATTGACCGCATCGTAGTACAGGGGATATCCCTCCTCCACATGGGCCACTCCGATCAGGGCATAATGATTGTTCAGCGCGACCCCGCCGCGAAAATGAAGGGGGTAATTGCGCGCAGTCACCGTCACCGTCTCGCAATAGGAATACTCCAGATCCAGCGTCCGCCCAAAATAGTGATCACCCTGCAAAAAAGATACCGCCGTACACATACCGGACACCTCCCACACTAGTATGTCCACCGCGTTGACTTTTTCTGCAACGCATTGTAAACGGATCGGTCCGTTGACAAAACGGTAAACCAAAGCTATAATTTGGTTTACCATTTTTCTTTTGGAGGTTTCCTATGCCGGCTCCCACACGGACAAGTGAAAAGACCCGGAACATGGTGTACATCGCCCTGTTTGCCGTGCTGATGTCGGTATGCGCGTGGATCAGCGTGCCGGCGGCGGTGCCCTTCACCATGCAGACCTTTGCCGTCTTTCTGGCGGTGGGGGTATTGGGCGGCCGCAAAGGCACCCTTGCCATTGTGGTCTACATTCTGATGGGTGCGGTGGGCATGCCGGTTTTTTCCCACTTCACCGGCGGACTTGGGGTGCTCTTTCAGGCCACCGGCGGGTACATCCTCGGTTTTGTGCTGACCGCTTTGATCATGTGGGGCATAGAAGCGGCACTGGGACGCAGCCTTTGGGTGCGCATTATCTCCATGGTGCTGGGTCTGATTGCCTGCTACGCCTTCGGCACGCTCTGGTTCGTCCTTCTCTACACCCACACAACGGGGACCATCGGCTTTGGCATCGCCCTGCTCTGGTGCGTGGTGCCCTACATCCTCCCCGACCTGATCAAACTGGCGCTGGCTCTGACTCTGACCCACCGCCTGCGCACCGTCTTAAAACTGCAAGAAAAAAGCGTTTGAGGAGTTTTCCTCAAACGCTTTTTGTTTCCTTCTTTATTTCCGGTTAAACCAGCGCTCGGCAAAGGCGGCCACGGCGGGCGTCAGTTCCTTGATGTCCCAGCCGGTGGTATTGACAATCAAGTGATAAGCCTCCCGCTGACCCCAACCCGAGCTGGACAGGATCTCACGGGTGTTGGCACGGTTTTTATCCACTCGACGGATCTTCTTTTCCAGTTCCTTACGGGAGAGGTTTTCGCCCTCCTTGGCCCGCTCGATGCAGCGGTCGATCTTGGCCTCCATGTCAGCACAGACAAAGAGGTTGAAAGGCTCATATTCCTGCAGCAGCAGGTCGGCATTGCGGCCCACCACGATGCAGTTTTTGCCCTTCTTGCCGATTCCCTCGATGACCTTCTTCTGCTCCAGCAGCAGACCCACCTGAGGTGTCTGCAGCACCATGGGGGAGGCAAAGGTGCGGTGCACCGTCATGGGAATGGCCTGCCAACCGTGATCCTCCAGCGCGTTTTCCACGTAATTGGGGTCCAGTCCGCTGTTTTTTGCGATGGCGGCAATGATCTCGCCATCGTAATAATCAAAACCCAGTTCGTCGGCCAGACGGCGGCCCAGCTCACGGCCACCGCTGCCAAATTCACGGCTGATGGTAATAATTTTCATATCGTTACCCTCTTTCCTGATCGAATGTTGGGATCACTTCTGACTGTATTTTACCATATGTTTTCCAAAAAAGAAAGTGCGAAGGGACGAAAAATCCCGGGCGCAGACTGCGCCCGGGATCCATTCACAGGATCCATGCGGAGCCGAGCACGCGCTCGCCCTCGTAGAACACCGCCAACTGGCCCGGTGTGGGGGCCCGCAGGGGCGTTTCGGAACGGACGGTCACCTTGCCGTCCCCATCGGGATATACCGTAACGGCATCGCACCGCTTGGAGTGGCGCAGGCGCACCTGACAGGCAAAGGGCTTGGTCGGAACCGCATCGGTCAGCCAGTTCGGGTCAGCACACACCACCTCGGTGCGGCCCAGATCACCGCCATCGGACAGGGTGACCGTGTTGTTCACCGGGTCAATGGCGGTGACAAAATAGCGGTGCGGGCCCGAGACACCCAGACCCCGGCGCTGACCGAGGGTATAGCAATGGATGCCGTTGTGGCGACCCATCACATTTCCGTCTTTGTCGATGAAATTGCCGGGCGGTGCGGTGGCTCCACGCTGCTTCAGCCAAGCGGCATAGTCGTCATCGGGCACAAAGCAAATCTCCATGGAGTCCGGCTTGTTGGCCACAGGGATGCCATAGTTGGCCGCCAAGGCACGCACGGCGGTCTTTTCATAGTCCCCCAACGGGAACAGGGTGCGCTCCAGTACGGTCCGGGGCAGCCGGGCCAGCAGATAGGACTGGTCGTTGGCACTCTCACCCCGGTACAGATTTCCGTCCTTGGTGCGGGCATAGTGGCCTGTGGCGATCATCCGGATGCCCCGGGCATCGGCCTCGGAGAGCAGGGCAGGAAACTTCACGGTGGGATTGCACCGGGCGCAGGGCAAGGGGGTACGCCCGGCCAGATAGTCGGCGGCAAAGGGGGCGCACACATGGCACTCCAGTTCATCGGCAATGGAGCGCACGGCGAACTCCATATTCAGTTCCCGTGCCACGGCTGCGGCATCGTCCGCGCCGCTTCCGCCCAGTCCGATGTCCAGATAGACACCAAGGACCTGATAGCCCTGCTCCAGCAGCAGCCGGGCGGTCACAGCCGAATCCACACCGCCGGACAGACCCAGCACCACGCGCTTGTCCATGGGTTGTCCCCCCTTCCTCGTTATTTTTCCAGATAGACCATCAAAGCGGCGATATCCGCCGGGGACACGCCGGAAATGCGGCTGGCCTGTCCCA
>JAZOBA010000059.1:0-14403 GCA_045595705.1 Oscillospiraceae bacterium | reverse complement strand
GGGACAAAAGCGTTTTTTGTTTCCGAGATCCATCTGCTGCCCAAATTAATTAACTGGAGGCGCACAAAATGAAAAAGAGTAACATTAAGAAGATTATCGCAATGGTCGCTGCATTGATTATGGCATTTTCGCTTACTGCTTGTGGTGGTGGCGATGACGCGGATGCCTACAATATTGCGATTGTGAAGCAGATGGATCATGCATCTCTGGATGAGATTGCAAGCGCCGTCTGTGAACAGCTTGACAAAATTGCAGAGGAAAAGGGCGTCAAGATTAATTATGAAGTGTACAGCGGCCAGGGCGACCAGACTGTGCTGAGCCAGATCGGTGCTCAGGTAATCGCCGACCAGGTGGATGCAATCATTCCCATTGCAACGCTTGCAGCGCAGGTGTTGACCGGTGCGGCAGAAGAAAGTAAGACCCCTGTGGTTTTTGCTGCAGTTTCCGATCCTGTAACTGCACAGCTTACCGGTATTGATTATGTAACCGGCACCAGTGATGCCCTCAACACCGAATTTATTATGGATATGATGTTGAAGCAGAACCCCAACGTTAAGAATGTCGGTTTGCTTTATTCTCTCTCTGAGCCTAACTCTGCTACACCCATTGCCGAGGCCAAGAAATTTCTCGCCGACAAAGGTATTAAATTCACTGAGATGACTGCAAACACCAATGATGAAGTTGTCGCAGCGGCGGGTACATTAATCTCTGACAAAGTGGATGCCATTTTTACACCTACTGATAACATCATTATGGCAGCTGAGCTGGCCATTTATGAAGATTTGGCTAAAGCAGGTATCCCTCACTATACCGGTGCAGACTCCTTCGTTCGAAACGGCGCATTTGTCACCTGTGGAGTAAACTATACTGATCTGGGCCATGATACCGCCGATTTGGCATATCGCGCAATTACGGAAGGAATGGATCAGCTGGAAGATTTCTACAAGGTCGCAGGTGGTATTATTACCGTTAACACTGAAACTGCTACAGCATTAAAGATCGATCCTGTTGTATTTAAGGATTTTGGTACTGTAGTGGAAGTGGAGACCACAGAAGAATAATTTTAGTTTTAATTTGGCTTGAAAGGGGAGCGTCTTATGCTCTACATCATCCAAACAGCATTGGAACTTGGCTTTGAATATGCATTGGTGGCTATGGCGTTGTTTTTGAGTTATCGCGTGCTTGACATCGCAGATTTGACCACGGACGGATGTTTTGTTTTGGGAGCTGCGGTTTCTGTTACGGCAGCTATTGCCGGATATCCTGTATTAGGTATTCCTCTTGCTATGATTGCAGGCGCATGTGCGGGCTTTATTACAGCGTTTCTTCAAACTCGTTTGGGTGTTCCGTCTATTCTGGCCGGTATTGTGACAAATACAGGCTTGTACACCATTAATCTTTTGATTATGGGCGGTGCAAACGCAAGCCTGATGAAGCAGGATACAATCTTTACTATGTTCCGCGATACCGGAATTGGCGGAAGCTGGTATAAAATTATTCTGTCGGCGACAATTACTGTTCTGGTTGGTGTTTTATTGCGCCTTTTCCTGAATACGCGTCTCGGCTTATCAATTCGTGCAACGGGCGATAACCGTGCAATGGTGCGCGCTTCGTCGGTTAATCCTACATTTACCATTACCGTAGGTCTGTGCATTGCAAATGCTATGACTGCTCTGTCTGGAGCTTTAGTAGGGCAAGCACAGAAGACTGTGGACGCAAACAGCGGAACAGGAATTGTGGTCATTGGTTTGGCGTGCCTGATTATCGGAGAAACTATCATTGGTCGCCGCCGTTCGATGACCAAAGGGATTATCGCGGTCATGGTAGGAAGCGTGTTTTACCGATTCATTTATGCGATTGTTCTGAAGACCAAGGTTGTTCCGGTAGAAAGTCTGAAACTTGTTACCGCTATTATCGTTGGTCTTGCTATTGCCTTGCCTTCGATCAAAACGTGGGTTGCCTTCCAAAGGCGCAAAGCGCAGGCAGGGAAGAAGGGAGGTATTTAATATGTTGGAACTGCGGCATATATCTAAGACCTTTAACCCTGGTACTGTAGATGAGAAAAAAGCGATTATTGATCTGTCGCTTGTACTTGAACGCGGTGACTTTGTTACCATAGTTGGTTCAAACGGTGCCGGAAAGTCGACATTGTTTAATGCGATTGCGGGAAGCTTCTATGTCGATGAAGGATCTATTATTTTAGATGGAACCGATGTTACCTTTGAGGAAGAACATAAGCGTAGCCGCAGCATAGGGCGACTGTTTCAGGATCCCCTGTTGGGAACAGCACCCCACATGACGATTGAGGAAAACCTTGCGTTGGCCTATCTGCGCACATCTAAAGGCAGCCCATTTAGTCGGATATCCAAAAAGGATAAGGAGTTCTTTGCTCATGAGCTGGAACAGCTGAACATGGGGCTTGAAAGCCGTATGAAGCAGCCTGTTGGTCTCCTGTCCGGTGGACAGCGTCAAGCGCTGACCCTGATGATGGCGACTATGGTCACACCTAAATTATTGCTGTTGGATGAGCATACAGCCGCATTGGATCCCGGCACTGCGGATAAAGTATTGGAGCTAACCAAGAACATTGTGGCGAAGGAACATATTACTTGCCTTATGATCACCCATAATATGCAGCAGGCACTTGATTTGGGTAATCGAACATTGATGATGGCAGACGGAAAGATCGTGTTGGATCTGGCAGGGGAGGAGCGTCGCGGTTTGACGGTCGAGGATCTCCTGCAACGCTTTAAAATGGGTGCTGGAAAGACACTCGATAACGACAGAATACTCCTCGCAGAATGAAGAGAACGGGGCATATCGAAATGATATGCCCCGTGTTTTTCCCAAGAAACAATTGACAAGCGGAATCAGTTGTGGTATGATTCCAATTGCGTTTGAGCAAGGCTCGGGTATATGGAGAGATGTCCGAGTGGTTTAAGGAGCCGGTCTTGAAAACCGGTGACTCGAAAGAGCCGTGGGTTCGAATCCCACTCTCTCCGCCATTTTTATATTATAACCTGTTCTTACAGCCATGCAGAAGTACCCAAGTGGCTATAAGGGGCTCCCCTGCTAAGGGAGTAGGCGGGTAACACCGTGCGGGGGTTCGAATCCCCCCTTCTGCGCCAGAAAGACCACCGTTGAGCCGCAAGGCTTACGGTGGTCTTTCGCTTTGATATCAATGGATTGGGCGTTTTTGGACGAAATGATTTATTGCGTCATCGAAAGGAAGGAAATTGCACACGAAAGATAAAAATTGCACACGAAATTGCACACGAAAGGCGCCCAAACGCTGATTAAGACGGAGTTCTTAAAAACTGGAAGGGGGTAAATAATGCGACGGTTGTGATGCACAATCCGACGCGAAACGCTCTTGTTTATGTGACTGATAATCCGGACTCCGCTGGGAACTACATCATTGCAACTTTTAATCTGAATAATGATTTGTACGGAGAAAATGCGCATAAAGCACATCCGCTCATGGACATGAAAACCTTACAGCGCTACTTGAAAATTTTAGGGGAGACGCACTATCTTCGTGAAAAATGTAAACAAGCTCAACCAGATGCTGCCCGGCAACCAGATATTAAAGACTCTGGAGCTGCTGGCAAAGGTTGAACTTGACGGTGGAAGTATAGCATAAAACGATTCGTCTGTCAAGGGAGTGCAGTCTGGATAGTTCTCGTTGAGGAAGGAATACTGCTCACGGGGAATCATACTAGGAACGGTCCCCTTGACAATCGCAGTTCCTTTTGCGACAATATCCTTGGAGTTACCGTTTGTGTGCGAGCCCCTTCCGTTCGCGGTTGAGGGCACAACGCCGCCGGTGGCTTCTTTTTTGTGTCGATTTTCCGTATATTTGTAATGTCGTAATTTTTGATGCAAAAAGAGCGGATGATTTTCTGGACGGGTTTGGCTACAAGGCCGAGCGCCCAGAATCTTTCCGCTCTGGAGACATTGTATCGAGCATTCGAGAGATTGTCAAGGCTGGAACCTTCCGTGGAGATCGACAATCTGCTTGCTGCGCCACAACACCGTGAACGAAACCGTTCACGGTGTTGTTTTTTGCAAAAACGGCCTGAGTTCACAAATGAACTCAGGCCGTTTCAGTTCAGTTGTCAAGAATCAATTTTGCAGCGCCGTAGATGCCGGCATCATTACCGAGAACGGCAAGTCCGAACCGTGTGGATTCTGCTGCAGGGAAGGCGTTTTTGATGAATGCAGGCTGTACCAGATCAATGAGATATGTTCCGGCCTTGGAAACGCCGCCGCCTAAAACGAAAACCTCGGGATCGCAGACACAGGAGACAATGGCCAAAGCACGGCCGAGAACTTCACCGCAGAATTCAGCGATTTGAAGAGCAATCGTGTCGCCTGCTTTGGCATAGTCCAAAACATCCTTTGCGGTAAGATTTTCGATTGTGCGCAGGGGAGAGGGAGTATCACAAGCTGAGAGAACATGCTTGGCTTGATTGACAATTCCAGTGGCGGAGGCATACTGTTCCAGACAGCCACATTTCCCGCAGCCGCAGAGGGCGTTTTCTTCGGGATTGACCTTCAAATGGCCAATTTCGCCGCTGGACCCGTGGACACCGGTTAACAACTTGCCGTCAACGATCACGCCGCCGCCGACGCCGGTTCCAAGTGTTACAAGGACCATATTGGAGCTTCCTTTACCACCGCCCTGCCACATTTCGCCCAAGGCTGCTGCGTTGGCATCGTTGGCTACTTTGACCGGGCAGCAACACAGTGCGGAGAAACGCTCGGCTGCGTCGAAACCGCCCCAGCCGTTCAGATTTACGCATGGCTTGACATATTTTTCGTCCAGAACGGCACCGGGAACGCCAAGACCGGCACCAAGGATGTCTTCACGATTGATGCCGTGTCGTTCCAAGGCCTCGTTCATGGATAGTGCGATATCAGATAAAATATATTTTCCTGCGTCTTCGGTACGAGTGGGAATTTCCCACTTGTCCAACAGGTTGCCGGATACGTCAAATAAACCCATTTTTACGGTTGTTCCACCTAAATCAACGCCAAAAACATATTGCTTCATAGTGATCCTCAATTCAGAAAAATAAATTAGGGAGGTGCATTTCAACTTATTTTAGCGTATTTCAATGCAAAAAACAAGAAGCAGAAGAGGCTTTCTTTGAATAATAGTTGAGTTGCATTTGTTCGTTCTGCTTTTTTCTTTATAGGCACACTTCGTTTTCGTGTGACAGGAGAACTGTTCGGAATCTGGAATTGTAAATTTATTTAATGTAAGGTATACTTATTTTGGGAATATATATTTGGTTTGCAATTATTTTTGGTGTTTTTAATTTAAAATGCGCTAGATTGGCCTGTGATTCAAGCTTGCTTAGAAATTTGGGCAGGAGTGTGAACGTAAATGAGATCAGTATATGGGAATTCTGCGATGGGTACAGCAATGCAAGAAGCAGTTGTACAAGGCAAGAACTGGAGATTTACTGTACTGACTGAGCGTATGATTCGCATGGAGTATAGCATCAACAATGTGTTTGTCGACCGGCAGACTCAGATTGTCGTGGATCGTAGGTTTCCTGTGCCCGATTTTTCGGTCAGCGAGAGCGAAGATAAACTGGAGATCGTGACTAAATATCTGATTGTGACCTATGACAAAAAGGAGTTTTCGGGGAATGGGCTGACCGTGCAGATGCTGGGCAATCCCTACCTGCGCAAGACGGGTATCTGGTTTTACGGCGATCAGGAGTTCCTAAAAATGGGCAACCTGAAGGGCACAACAGAGACGTTGGACAACACGGTAGGAGATTGGTATTACCGTACGGTTGATGATGAGTCCAAACCCTGGGGCGTGCCGGATAAGCCAATTGAACTATGCGATGGCATATTGTCTAAGAACGGTTTTTCTGTCATTGACGACAGTAACTCGCTGGTCTTTGATGATGACGGTTGGGTCAATCCTGCGCCGGAAGGGCACACCGATATTTACTTTCTGTGTTATGGCCGGGATTATCTGGGTTGCCTGAATGACTTTTATCATCTGACCGGACGTACGCCTATGCTGCCTCGTTATGCGCTGGGTAACTGGTGGAGCCGCTATTACAGTTATACCCAGAAAGAGTATATGGCTTTGATGGATCGTTTCCGCGACGAAAAACTTCCCATTTCTGTTGCGATTCAGGACATGGGCTGGCACTACGTGGACATTGATCCTAAGTACGGTAAGGGCTGGACCGGATATACATGGAACAAGGAGTTGTTTCCTGACCCTGCTGCCATGATGAAGGAACTACATGAGCGCGGTATGCACGTATCCCTGAACATTCATCCGGCTGACGGCGTGCGTGCCCATGAAGATGCATATGCCGATATGGCGAAAGCCATGGGTGTGGATCCTGAAAGCGAGCTGCCCATTCCCTTTGATGTGACCGACCGAAATTTTATGGAGGCATACTTTAAATATCTCCATCATCCCCATGAGGAGATGGGCGTGGACTTTTGGTGGCTGGATTGGCAGCAAGGTTCCAACACCCGTGTGCCCGGTTACGACCCCTTGTGGATGCTGAACCACTATCATTATATGGACAATGGGAAGAATGGCAAGCGCCCTATGGATTTTTCTCGCTTTGCCGGTTTGGGCAGCCATCGCTATCCCATTGGATTTTCCGGAAGCACCTTTATTACATGGGAATCGCTGGATTATCAGCCGTGGTTTACTGCAACGGCCTCCAATGTTGGATACGGTTGGTGGAGCCATGACATCGGCGGTCACCGCAACGGATATCGCGAGGATGAATTGACCACCCGTTGGGTGCAGTATGGCGTGTTTTCTCCCATCATGCGCCTACACAGCTCCAATGAAGTGTTTACCGGGAAGGAACCGTGGAAGTTCTGTGCGGATTCCGAGCGTGTTATGCGCCGTTTCCTGTCCCTGCGGCATCAGTTGGTGCCCTACCTGTACACCATGAATCGACGTTTCCACGCGGAGAATCAGCCGCTTGTGCAGCCCATGTATTATCAGTACCCGGATAAACAGGAGGCTTATGTTGTCAAGAACCAGTATTTCTTTGGTTCGGAGTTGATTGTCAATCCTATCACCGGTCCCAATGACAAAACGGTGCGCACCGGTTCGGTGGTGACATGGCTTCCCGAGGGGCTGTGGTTTGATTTCTTCACTGGCGTGCGCTATCGCGGTGGGAAACGCATCCGCATGCACCGCTCCATTGATACCATTCCTGTTCTTGCCAAAGCAGGCGCTATCGTGCCCATGCAGGCGCTGGATGAAATTTCTTCCCGAACGGATAATCCGATCCATATAGAACTGGCCGTGTTTTCCGGTGCTGACGGTGCATTTGATTTGTACGAAGATGATGGCATCAGCATGGATTACGTGGAAGGAAAGAGTGTAACAACACACTATGAACTGAACTGGACCGAGCGAAAGTTTGTCATTGCGCCTGCAGAGGGCGAAGTGCAGCTGATCCCGGATTTGCGTAAGTATACGATTTATTTCTACGGTGTGGATGCAGACGCAGTACAGCGTGTCGAAATTGGCGGAACCGATGTTGACTTCCGGAGTAGCTTTGATGGAGACCGAAATGTTCTGACGGTAGATATTGATTTTTGCTCGATTTCTGAGACTGTATGCGTCTATCTTTTTGATGATTGCAAAGTTGCTGAGAATAATATCAAGTACTTGGCCTATGAGATCATCAATCGCGCTCAGTGTCCGTTCTCGCACAAGGAAAGCTTGTACAAGCTCATTGTAAGCGGTGCAGAGAAGAACGATATTCTTTCGACAATGCAAACAATGCAGATCGACAATGCGCTCAAGTCTTCCGTCAGCGAAATTCTTCTTGCTTGAGTTGCACGGATCATAAGGCTTGTATTTATAAAATTTATTCTGTGGCTTGCAATATTGTGGTTTTTAGATTGACCCGTTGCAAAGAAATATAATATTTGCGGAGGTAAACACGATGATTTATAAAATTCCCGAACTGACCCCTGAAGAAGCGAAACTGCCTATCGCAAAATATTATACTGATTATCCTCTTCATTATCCCAATCCGCTGTATTCTCAGCTGCTGGATCAAGGCGCGATGGATCCCAAGGATGCCATTCCGGTTGAAAACTGGTTGGATCTGCTGACAGTGGACAAGTACCACAAGGTGGAGTACGGTTACTGTATGATGCCTGAGGGATATGGCTACATCGCCAACTATTCGGTTCTGCCCGGCAATATTACCCCGGAAATGCGTATGTGGTATGTGCGCTGGCTGAATATCCAGTCAAAAAACCTTCCTAAGGGTGTCGGAAACATTCGCTATAAGATCTGGAACCAGATGGACCATATTGACCACGGTTTGGTCAACGGAGACATGAAGCAGGGGATTTATACGCTGGAGCGTCTGGACATGGGTCGTCTGGACGAAGAAGTAGCTATTCGTTCTATTCGCCACAATTTCGACGTGCGCGACTACGGTTTTCCCGAGGAGAAGTACGAGGAACTTCAGAAAGCCGGCGTAGCCATCACCTCTTGTTGGGAGAGCTTTGATTGCCCTGGTTCTCACCTTGTGCTTTCCGTGACCCGACGCTGCCCGCTGGGTGGTACTGAGACCTGTTCTCGTGAATGGATCGGCTATAAGGCGGAGAACGGCAAAATCGTACGTGACCTTGAGACTCCGGATTTTATGTTAAACGAGCAGTATTTGCGTGATGTTCAGATCCACAACACGGTGGAGCAGCAGCATCTGGCCACCTTCCTGCCCGCCCTGTACGAAGAATACAAGGACTTGCCCCGCGATGCAGACTAAGGAGGAACCGCAATGAGCAAAACATTTGCATATGTCGGAAACTGGAGCTTTCAGGCTAACCCGGCTAAGGGTAAGGGTGTCTCCATCTTTGAGTATGAGCCGGAGAACGGCGAAGTGAAGATGATCGAAACAATCTGCCCCGAGGTGGCGGCAGGTTATATCACACTGGACGAAGCCAACGGCATGCTTTACAGTAACGACGAACGGGGTGAGCGTCACGGAGAGATCGGCGGCGGCGGCTATCTGCTCGCCTTCCGTATTGATCGCTCCACCGGAAAGCTGACAGAGGTGAATCGAGTGGAATCCCTCAGTCCCGAGCCCTCCTATGTGACGTTGGACAAAACAGGGAAATATCTCTACACCTGTCACTGCTCCGATCCGTTCTTTGTCACCAAGATCGTTCGTAAAGAGGATGGCACCTACGGCAACGAGGTGATGTTCTGTGATGGCGGGCTGATGATGTTCCGTATCAATGTGGACGGTAGCATCGGTCCCTGCTGCGACGTGTCCCTGCAGGAGGGGGACTATGGCAAGGGGCCCAACAGCGTGCGCCGGGTAGATCCTTTGTCCGGCCATGTTCAGTTTACTCAGGTGATTTCCAGAATGCACTCCGTCGTGCCTGACCCCACCGGGGAGATTTTTGTGGTCTGCGATAAGGGCATGGACAGGGTCTATACCTACGCTGCGGATCGTCAGTGCGGCAAACTGAAGCTGCTTGATACCTGGCAGGGGGATGTGGGCTGTTTCCCACGGTATTCTGCCTTCAACCCTGTCAACGGCCTGCTCTATGTGAACAACGAGCGGCGGGATCAGATCTGTGTGTTCCGGGTGGATGCCGACGGCAAGCTGAAGTTGCTGAATACCTGCCCTGTATTTCCGGAGGGCTTTGTCCACCCCGATGCTGAGATGTGCTTTCAGGACATTATGGTTCACCCCAACGGCAAGGCGCTGTACCTGACTGTGGGCGGTTATGACGTCATTGTAGAGATGTCGTTGGATGCTGACGGGATGCCCGTTACCGGCGCGGTTCACTCCGCACGGGGGCAGCAACCCCGCTGTCTGGCTCTCTCTCCCGACGGACGTTTCCTGTTATCCGGCAATATGGTTTCGGGTGATATCACTACTTTTGCAGTAGATGAAGAGGGTTTGCTGACCGATACCGGTAAAACCTTCGAGGCGATTTCTCCATCCGCGATCCGTTTCCTGACTGTCGAATGATTTGAGGGGGGTAAATATGATTTGCGGTGTTTCGAAGAAGAAAATTACTCCGCCTGCTGAGTTGCTGCCTGATTTGAACGGTTTGTCCAATGTTACATTCTCTGAGATATTGGATGATCTCTATGTCAGGGCGCTTGTGCTGGGTGATGAACAGAAGAAAATCCTGTTTGTTGTTTTTGACCTGGACAAAGTTCCTTACCCGGAAAAATATCTTCCTGCGCTTTCTGCACAGACCGGTATTTCTGAGGATTGTATTGCACTGCTGAGTATCCATACTCACACAGCTCCTATAACCGGATGGCGTCCTAACGAAGGGCCGAATTTTATTGAACGAAAGCCGGAACGGGTTCAGAAAGCTACCCATGCGTATGAGGAATTTCTGGAAAGTGCCGTATATGATGCGGTGCATGAAGCAATGAATGCATTGCAGCCGGTTCGGATTGGCTGGGGTCGGGGAGAAAGCTACATCAACATTAACCGTGTGGAGAAGTATACCGTCCGGAAAGAAGATGGGTCCAAAGAGGTCGAAGTTGGATTAGGGCAGAATCCGGCAGCCGACGTGGACCGCAGTCTGTTTGTCCTGAAGGTGGAGGATTTGCAGGGTAACCTGGTTGCTTGCTTGGCTAATTACGCAGTACACAATTGTATTCTGATTGGCAATCGCTGCGGAAAAGACGGAGGGACCCTGTTGAGCGGCGATTTGTGCGGAACGGTTACTCAGATCATTGAAGAGAACCATCCCGGATGTGTTGCGTTCTGGACCAGTGGAGCGGCCGGAGATGTAAATCCGATTATGATGAATCAGATTTTCTACCCAGAACCGGTGACCGGTGAGCAAGCTACATATCAGGTGCCGGTTGGAGATACCACACCGCTTATTATGCTGAAAATCCTGTCCACACGTCATTATGCAGACATTCTGCGTGTTCTGGAGCAGATTACCTGCGAAGACGGCTCGTCAACGGTGGACGGGGCGGTGAAGTGTGTGGAACTGCCCGGCAAAGGGGAAGAGCCTTATTGTATTCGCGTTCATATGTCACGAATTGGAGAACTGGGTATTTGGGGTATGAGCGGAGAACTGTACTCTTCTCTTGGAAAGGCAATTACAGGAGGGTTGCCCGGAGAAACCCACTTGATTATGAACCACGACGCCAGCCTTTTGGTTGATAGCGGATACATTTTTGACGATGAAACGTTTTTGCTTGGCGAAAATGCAAAACTTCCGGGTCGACGTGGACATGTTATGCTGCCGGGGTTTGTCAAGGATGCTTTGGTGGAAGCAACTGCTAAGATGTGGATGAAAACCCACCGATAGAAAGGAATTGCTATGAGTTATTCGACCAAACAGAAATTGAATAAAGTTGAGGAACTGATGCCTCTGGCAAAATATTACCATAACTATCCCATGCACGATCTGCCTCAGGATGTGAAGGATGTCATCTTTGGCCACCCCATGAACTGGGAAGATGCCATTCCAGCAGAAAAGTTTGTGGATTGGCTGCTGCCCAAAGGGGAGTACAATGACCATGAAAACGGTTATTGCATGTTCCCGGATGGCTCGGGTTATATCGCCACCTATATGAAGTTTCCTGAGGGGTTTGACCCCAAAAAGTTGTTCTGGTATTTGAATTGGCAGAACTTCCATCCCAGAAGCCAGCCGGAAGGTACCGGCAATCTGCGTTACAAGATCTGGAACCCCGCCGACCATTGGGATCATTACTTTGTTAACTGGGAGGACAAGTCGGAAGGTGTTCACACCACCGAGAGTCTGGATCTGGGCGAAGGGGACCGCCAGTATGATACTATCCGTCATCCTTACAGTCTACGTGATTACGGCCTGACGCAGGAGCGCATCGATACGCTGAAGGCGTCCGGCCTTTCGGTCAACGAGACGGCTGAGTGGGAGTCCTTTGATTTCGAAGGTGCGCACCTGACGCTGGGTCAGATTCGCCCTACACTTGACGGCGGTTGGGAACGGCGCAGCGTGGAGTGGATCGGCTGGCGTCCTAAGGACGGAAAAATCGTCCGCGTTCCTAAGACCCCCTGCGACGAAGCTTATTTGCGCAAGGTAGCCTATCATACCCTGATTGAGTGGTATCACCTGTGTACCTGGATCGACGATCTGTATGAGGAGTATCACGACAAGCCCAACGATGCGGATTGATATTAGTGACTGTCATAAAAGGAGACGTTATGAAACCAAACCATAATATGTCGGATGAGTTCTTGAATAGCAGCTACCGCAAATATTTTGATCTGACATACGCAACTGAATCCGAAGATCAGAAACTCGATCTGTGGTTGCCTGATGTTCCGATGAACGGGCCATATCCAGTGATTCTGTATTTTCACGGAGGAGCATTTCAGATTGGCGCAAAACGGGAAAACCAGAGTGAACCTGTGCTTCGGATGTTGGATTACGGCTACGCAGTTGCTGATGTGGAATATCGCAAGAGCGGTGAAGCCGCCTTTCCGGCAATGTTGTATGATGCTAAGGCTGCGGTCCGTTTTTTACGTGCACATGCCGAGCAATATGAATTGGATTCCTCGCGTATTGCGGCATGGGGTGCCTCCGCGGGCGGCTGGATTGCCGGTATGCTGGGTGTAACCGGTGACAACGATGCATTCCTGGATGAGCAGCGCGTGTTCCCGGAACAAAGCGATGCTGTTCAGGTGGTTGTGGATTGGTGCGGTCCCTGTGGGAACTTTATGCTTATGGATTCTGATTTTGTGCCCGACGTAGTAAGCAGGGAGGAGCACACCTCGGTGGAATCTGCAGAGGGCCGGTTTATGGGGCACTGCTTGACTGATATTCCCGATCTTTGCCGCTTTGCCGCCCCAATGACCCATGTCCATGCTGATATGCCGCCTGTGCTGATTATTCACGGTATACCGGATCCGGTTGTGCCGATAAAACAGTCGTGGAGATTCTGGCAGGAGATTGTGCGTGTTGCGGGGGAAGACAGAGTAGAGTATCACGCTCTCGAGGGAGTTCCCCATCACAGCAAGTACTGGAATGATGATGCGGCCATTGCATCCATTACGAAAGAATTTCTTGATCGCCGCTTAAAGAATGAGCCGTCCGTTTAAGTTAAACTGAAATGAAATAAAAGAAAGCAATTGATTTTTGCATATGTGGAAAAGAGTAAAAACGACATTTGTTGAATATGCAGGAATTGCCCCTTTGCTGAGCATTTATGTGATCTATGGTTTTGCGCAGGCGTCCGGCGAATTCCGTGTGATGTTTCTGGAAAGCCTTGGGATGACGGCGACTGAGTGTGGCCGGATTCTTGCTCTGTCGGGACTATTGACGGCGGTTTCTCGACCACTGGTCGGTGCTCTTGCGGATAAACTTCGCTCCCGACGCATTGTATATATCGGTTCACTTCTTGCCTGGATGTTAATTCTGGTTCTGATGCTCTGCACTCAACATGTTCGTTTGGCCGGATTTTTGCTATGTGCCGGGATTGTGCCCTTGCTTAGTGTTAGTGAACCGGCTACTTACGGCATGATTGAAGCCAGCGGTGTGAACGCTACGCTGCAGAATCCGAAACTTGATTTCAGTCTGATTCGTGTTTGTTTGAGTATTGGGTACAGCCTTATTAATTTCTTGTATACACCCATTGTGAATCGCTTTGGACCTACTGCGCCTTTTGTGTGCACGTTGTTGTTTGCTGCCGCGTTGTTGTCCCTTTCCGGAACAATGCGTCGCTTTGAAACGAAACCGGAGAGAAAGGTGCAGCAAGGTGAACGCGGCAAGCTTCAATTTGGGCGGTTGTTTCAGAACTATTTTTTGATGGCATTCGTTTTGCTGAATTTTGTACTTTCGCTTGGTTCGCACACGCAAAGCTACTTGTATTATCTGATTGACGCTATTGGACTGGACGGTTCTTTGGTTGGTGTCGCTATTGGTATCCGTGTAATTGGTGAAATCATTATTATGCCGTTAGTGCCGTTTCTGAAACGATGGATTTCGCTGCCTATGCTGCAGGTTTTGGCATGTGTATTCCGTATTCTGCAGATGATCCTGTTCATTTTCTGTAAAAACCCGATCATCATTTTGTGCGGTACGGTACTCAATGGGTTTGCGGGCGGAGTTTCTCTGGCTTCGACGGCGGTATATCTTCGCATGATGGCGCCGGAAGGGTTAGATACAACGACGCTTTCGATCAGCACGGCAATGTCGAATGTGGGCGGTATAGCAATCAACTTGCTTGGGGGCATCATTGTTGACACCTTGGGTGTGTTCTCACTTTACCGTCTTTCTCTTGGATTCCTGTTTCTATGGCTTGTACTTTACTTCGGAACATGGGCCTTTGGTATTTATGTGCTTAAAAAGAAACCTCCGATGCCAATGTTTATTAGGAAATAAAAAAGGAAGCTGCAA
>JAZOBA010000058.1:0-9215 GCA_045595705.1 Oscillospiraceae bacterium | reverse complement strand
AGAAAGGTCTCGATGTGAGAGGGAATCATTTGACCGGGAAAGACCATACGAAGATAATCTACAGGAGTTTCGTTTAATTCTTTGACCTGTCCGGTGATTCTGCCCCAGTCTTTCAGTAATTGAAGCGCATCTGTGTAGTATAGTTTTCCGCGTTCGGACAGCTGCGATCCTGAGGCGGATCGATTCAAAAGTGAAACGCCCAGGTATGATTCCAAAGAGGATATCCGATCGGAAAGGGTAGCGGGGGAGACCCCAAGTCGAGCTGCCCCGGCGCGGATACTGTTTGTTTCAGCCAGAGCGATGAAGGCCTCCAACCAGCGAGGATCCATATAAATTCACTCCTTTACGGGAAAATATACAGGTGAACGGAATATTGCATCGATTAAAGTATAATTGAAGTTTTTGTTTTTGTCAATCACGCTGATTCTGACCATAATTCATCAAAAAATAGATGCAAAAACAGAAAGGGGAGATCAGAAAATGGAATGATAAAGCGCAAATTAATAATTTGCATTTATGAAAATCGAAAATTAATTAGAAAATATTGCGCAAAGCGGGATGCTGCGTTGCACTATTCGGATTGCTGTTGTTATGTATGCCATGATATATTCAAGTTGCAACAGCGGAAAGTGTGCTTTTTGCATAACTGCCGCAAAAAACGGAAAAGGAGATCAAAAAATGAAAAAGATTCTCAGTATCCTTCTTGTTGCCGCTATGATGTTTGCTCTGCTGGCAGGCTGCGGCCCCAAGGAAAATCAGGAACAACCCCCTGTTGACACTGGCAAGGTCGATGACATTGTCCAGGAGAACCAGGGCAACGTCGGTGAGGACAACACCGAGGTTAAGGATGTCGTTTCCATCAAGGACAAGATCGTCCAGCTGGACACTGCTCCCACCAACCTGGATCCCACTGCTATGAACAACTCCGGCATGCTGTTCCTGTGGCATGTCTATGAGATGCCCTATCAGATGAGCGGCTTCGGCGGTGACCTGGTTCCCGTTCTGGCTGATTCCTCCAAGGGTAGCTTCAAGCCCGGTATGGATCATGAGGCTGGTTCCAACGTGTATACTCTGTACATCTGCCAGGGCATTAAGGACCATGCTGGCAATGAGCTGAAGGCTTCCGACGTCGTGTTCAGCTACAACACCATGGTTAACTCCGGCAATGCCCGTGGCTGGAACAAGTTCCAGTCCGCTGAGGTCGTTGATGACTACACTGTTAAGCTGACCTTCAAGAGCGAGCTGGCTCTGGTTGGCGAACTGTCCACCTACTTTGCCCGTATCTTCTTCTTCACTGAAGCTGCTTTCAAGGCTTCTCCCTCCGGTTTCGTCAGCGATGCCTGCGGCACCGGCCCCTACAAGATGGATAAGTTCACTTCCGGTTCTCAGATGACTCTGGTCAAGTACGATGACTACTGGTGCCCCGCTGACAAGATGACCAACCAGATCCAGCAGGCCAATGTTGAAGTGATCGAGTTCGTTTATGCTCAGGAAGCTACCTCCCAGATCGTTGCTCTGGGCAACAAGGACGCAAACTTCTCTCAGAACCTGTCTCTGGCCAACGTTGGCGACTTCCAGGACGGCGGCAAGTATGCTGACGACTACAACATCCACGTTTACTGGGATAACCTGACTAACTGCCTGCTGCCCAACTGCCATCCCGATGCTCTGACCGGCGACATCAACATGCGTCTGGCCATCTTCTATGCAATCGACGTCGATGCTCTGGCTGCTATGCAGTCCGGCGACGTTCCCGGCTCCTACCGCGCATGCTACGGCATGGGCAACCCCAACTTCCCCGACTTCTCCGAGAACTGGGCTACTTGGGACAACTATCAGACCAAGACCGATGCTGCCAAGGTTGCTGAGTATCTGAAGGCTGCCAACTACAACGGCGAGACCGTCGAGATCCTGGCCATGGCCGGTGATCAGGAGACCATCGCTACCATCATTCTGGGTATGCTGGAAAACCACAACATCAAGGGTCACATCACTCTGGTTGACCGCTCCACTCAGGGCGCTATCAAGGCTAAGCCCACCGAATGGGCTATCTCTGTTGAAGCATGGGCTTCTAACGACTACATCGTAAACGTTTGGGATAAGCTGTATAAGTCCAACAATGACGAGGGCTTCATTGCTCAGTCCGGCCAGTTCATCAAGGACGATGCTTTCCTGGAGATGTGCCTGGAGTCCAAGACTCTGGACGGTCACACTCAGGAGAATGTTGACAAGGTTCAGCAGTACATGATCGAGAAGGCCTACTGCATGGGTCTGACCCAGAAGTGTGGCGTTCTGGTTTACCCCGAGTTCGTTGATACTCTGTACATGACCGACAAGAATCAGGTCGTTGTCGGTGCTACCACCTACACTGGCTAATCCGGTATTCCTGTAAGTCTCTATTCGCTAAGTAAAACGGCGCCGCTCCGTGTTTGCGGAGCGGCGCCGTCCCCTTATAAAGGAGAGATAATCTCATGTGGAAATACATCGTTAAGCGACTTTTATGGTTGATTTTGATCGCGTGGTGTGTTGCCCTCCTGATCTTTACAATCATGTGGTTTGTTCCCGGCGATCCCGCCGAAATGATTCTTGGCCAAGAGGCCACCTTTGAAGAACTTGAATTCTATCGAAATATGCATGGACTGAACGATCCGTTCTTTGTACAGATGTTCCGTTTCCTGTATGATACGTTTATCCGTTTTGATCTTGGCATATCGTACGTATATAAAACCCCAGTAATCCAAGAAATGCTTGCCCGTGTGCCCCGTTCTCTGGCGTTGGGCTGGATCAGCATTGGTTTGAATACCATCATTGGTATTCCGTTGGGCATTTTTACTGCCCGTCATCGCAACAGCTTTGGCGATCAGGGCGTCATGGTGGCTGCTATGGTCGGTATCTCCATGCCTCAGTTCTGGTTTGCGCTGATGATGGTGGTTTTGTTTGCTCAGATTTTGGGCTGGCTTCCGCCCTTTGGTATTGGGACATGGAAACATTGGGTCATGCCCATTATCTCTTGTTCTATCGCAGGTATATCCATGAATGCCCGACAGACTCGTGCTGCGGTGTTGGAACATATTCGTGCAGACTATGTGGTTACGGCTCGTGCTAAGGGCCTGCCTGAGCGTACCGTGGACTACAAGCACATGCTGCCTAACGCATTGATTCCTGTTTTGAACCAGCTGGGTGGCGCTCTGGGCCGAACCATCAGCGGTACCATCGTTGTGGAAACTGTATTTGCGTTCCCTGGCATGGGAACTTACATGCTGACCGGTATTACTCAGCGAGACTACCCCGTGGTTCGCTCCTGCATCCTGGTTCTTGCTTTGTTCTCTGCCATTGTCATGCTGTTGGTAGACCTGGCTTACGGCTTTATTGATCCGCGCATTAAGGCTCAGTATGTCCAGGGCGGTAAGAAGAAAGGAGGTCATTGATCATGGTTGATACTAAGACTGCAACTACCCCCAAGAAGGAAAAAAAGCAGAAGAAGCAGACCATGTTCAAGATCACCTGCCGCCGTCTGATTCGCAATCCGGTGGCTATGATTGGCCTTGGAATTCTGCTTGCCTTGATTATCTGCTCTATTTTAGCTCCTCTGCTGGCACCCTATGATCCCAAATTTATGGATGTTACCGCCGTGTTCCAGCGTCCCAGCTGGAAGCATCCTTTCGGTACTGACGGTTTGGGCCGTGACCAGTTGAGCCGTATGATGTACGGCGGTCGCTATTCTCTTTCTCTTGGCTTTATCTGCTCGTTCATTGGCACTATCTGGGGTGTTTTCTTTGGCGATTTGGTCGGCTATCTGGGTGGCCGAACGGATATGATCGTTATGCGTATCGTGGACATTCTGTCCGCAATACCTCAGATGCTGTTGGCCATTATTATCTCTGTATCCCTTGGCTCCGGTTTCTTCAACACCATTCTGGCCTTGACGGTGGGCGGTTTGCCAGGCCATCTGCGTGGCCCACGAGCTATGTGTCTGAAAGAACGTGAGATGGAGTATCTGGAAGCAGCCAAGGCCATGAACTGTTCCACCTTCAAGATCATCTACAAACACATGATGCCCAATACTCTGTCGCCTACAATCGTAGGTACCGCTATGGGTATTGGTGGCTCTATCGAGTCGGCTGCCTCTCTGGCCTACATCGGTCTGGGTATCCAGCCTCCTCTGCCTGAGTGGGGTGCCATGCTGTCCTATGGCAAGGCATTCATTATTAAGTATCCTTATCTGATTATGTGGCCCGGCGTGATTATTGCTCTCACCGTTCTTGCCACCAACATGTTTGGTGACGGTCTGCGTGACGCAATGGATCCCCGACTGAAGGACTAAGGGGGTGTCGTCGATGAAGAAGAAAAATCAGGTTGCTGAAAAGCAGCATAACACTGAATACGACGGCTCCTATTTTCTGGACATTCGGAACCTCGAGGTGTTTTATACCTCCGGTGGTCACATTGTTCAGGCTGTTAACGGTGTCAACCTTCAGCTGAATGAAGGTGAAACCTTGGGCCTGGTAGGTGAGACCGGTGCCGGTAAGACAACCATTGCCAAGTCGATTCTGCGTATTCTGCCCGATCCTCCGGCTAAAATCAAGGACGGCGAAATCTGGTTGGATGGTGAAAATCTGCTTGCTCTTTCTGAGCGTGAAATGCAGCACATCCGTGGCAACAAGGTGGCTATGATTTTCCAGGATCCCATGACCGCGTTGAATCCCACCATGACAGTTGGCAGCCAGATCAGTGAAGTGATTGCACTTCACAACCCTCAGATGGCTAAGCATGACGTGATTGAACGCACTTATGAGATGCTTGAGTTGGTCGGTATTCCGCGTCAGAGATATGTTGAGTATCCGCATCAGTTTTCCGGTGGCATGAAACAGCGAGTGGTTATTGCAATGGCTCTAGCCTGCAATCCCAAGTTGCTGCTGGCCGACGAGCCTACAACCGCTTTGGACGTGACCATTCAGGCCCAGGTTTTGGACATGATGCGTGATCTGAAGGATAAGATGGGCACCAGCATGATCTTGATCACCCATGATTTGGGCGTTGTATGTGAAACTTGCGACAAGGTGGCAGTTATTTACGCCGGTCAAATCGTGGAAAGCGGCATGAAGGTTCACATCTTCAAGAACGCAAGCCATCCTTACACCAAGGGCTTGTTTGCCTCCCTGCCCAGCTTGCATGATGAACTGCCCGAAGAGGGACACAAACGTTTGGCTCCCATTCCCGGGCTTCCTCCTGATCCAACAGATTTGCCCGCGGGTTGTCCGTTCTCTCCCCGTTGTCCACATGCTACCGAGGAATGCTGCTGCGGTGTAATTCCTGACGTAGAGATCGAACCCGGTCATATTGTGAAATGTAACAAATTTGTAAAGGAGGGCAACTAAATGGCTCTTCTTGAAATTAATCATCTGAAGAAGTACTTCAACGTTGCTGCCGGTTTGAACCATGCCGTGGATGACGTCACCATGAAGATTGAAAAAGGTCGTACTATGGGCGTCGTTGGTGAGTCCGGCTGCGGCAAGTCTACCTTGGGCCGTACTTGTATCCGTTTGCTGGACGCCACCGATGGTCAGATCCTGCTGGATGGCGAAGATGTGACTTATGCAACTGGCAAAGATCTGCGCCGTCTGCGCGAGAGAATGTCTATCATTTTCCAGGACCCTTACAGCTCGCTGAATCCGCGCATGACCGTAGAGGATACCATTCGCGAGCCTCTGCTTGAAGCACGTCGATTTACCAAGGCTGAAGTGAACGAACGCGCCGAGGAATTGATGGAACTGGTTGGCATTGAACCTCGCCTGCGCATGGCCTATCCTCATGAAATGGACGGCGGTCGCCGCCAGCGCGTGGGTATTGCCCGTGCCATTGCTCTGAATCCTGATTTTATTATGTGTGACGAGCCTGTCTCCGCCTTGGATGTCTCCATCCAGGCTCAGGTTCTGAATCTGCTGATGGATCTGCAGGAAAAGCTGGGTCTGACTTATATGTTCGTTACCCATGACCTTTCTGTTGTTCGTCATATTTCTGACGACATCAGCGTCATGTATTTGGGTCAGTTGGTAGAAACTTGCACCAGCCGCGGCCTGTTTGCAAAGCCTTATCATCCTTATACCAAGGCTCTGCTCAGTGCCATTCCCAGCACTGATATGGATCATCCCATGCAGCGCGTTCAGCTGAAGGGCGAAATCACCTCGGCTATCAATCCCAAGCCAGGTTGCCGTTTTGCTCCTCGTTGCCCCTATGCATGCGAAGATTGTCAGAAGCCTCAGTTGCTGCAGGAAGTGGAGCCCAATCATTTTGTTTCTTGCTGTCGCGTGAAAGAAATCAACGGTCTTTAAGTAGCATTTTTCCATCTCCCTTTTCTTTCGCACCACCGGAGGCAAATATCTTGTCTCCGGTGGTGCAAATAAATATGACAGAACGAGGTAATTACGATGAGTAGTCATATTTTAAATGTCACGTGTTTGACGGATAATTTTCCGGATGGACAGAAAATCACCGGAGCTCGTCTGCAGTACGACCGTGCTATTGACGGTCGCTGGATTACTCCTGCTGCGTTTTGGGTGAAGGATCATCAAATCACTGGTATTGAGGTGGAAGGGGACTCGGTTTCCCTGACTTTTGATATCATGCAGCCTGCTGCAAGCCTTATTCCTGCACCCGGTCCCCGACCCAGCAGTGACAAGCCCGTGATCAACAAGCCTCCTAAGGGACCTATGGGCGGACCTCCGAGGCATTTGCCCGCCGCGGAGCGTAGAGCTCCCGTGGTTGAAGTAGCTCAAATTTCCGACATCAAGGCCATGGACGGTACCATCCTGCCTCCTGATGAAAACACCGTTGTTTCCACCGAAGCCTATGAGCCGGTTGTCAGTGATTTCCTGCAGGCCGAGTACGATGGTATTCCGTACAACTTGTATATTCCCAAGGAATACGACGGAACCAATTCGCTGCCTTTGGTCATGTTCATTCACGATGCCGGCCCATGTGGTCCTGATCCCAAGATTACCCTGTCTCAGGGCAGCGGAGCCATTTCTTTTGCTTCCCCTGAGTGGCAGGCAGAGCATCCCTGCTTTGTCCTGGCGCCCCAGATTGATCGGAAGGTTCATTTGACAAACGACGGTTTCCAGGCCTCGGAGGAACTGTTTATCATTAAGGCTATGCTGGATGACGTGGTGGAACGCTACAATGTGGATAAAAAGCGCATCTATACTACCGGTCAGTCTATGGGATGTATGGCCTCCTGCGAGCTGAATATCCGTTATCCGGACTATTTTGCAGCGTCTCTTCTTGTGGCAGGCCAGTGGTCTCCCGAACGCATGGCAGAGCAGTGTGCCGGCTGTAAGTTCTGGATACTGGTTTCCGAGCACGACGCTAAGGCGTTCCCTGGCATGAATGCGGTGACTGAAGCCCTTGAGGGTGCAGGTGTCAAGATTGGCCGTTATTGGTGGGATGCAAAAGAAAGCGCAGAGCAGTTGACGGAATATGCGTATGAAGCGATGAAAGACGATGTGCCTGTTCGCTATACGGTGTTCCACGGCAGCAGCGTTGTTCCTGCACATAAGCTGGACAATCCGGGAAGTAACCATGTTAGCACATGGAATGTGGTGTATCCCATTCGGGGCCTGCGCGAGTGGCTGTTTTCCAATGTGAAAGACTAAATAAAAAGGTTCTATGTCAATAGTTGGGGTATAAAAACAAATATCCTTAGCGAACATTGGAAGAGAAATCTGCATATTTCGATATGTAAAAAACGCCAATTTTTCGAAGAGCGTTTTTTACATATCAAAAATGGCCGCAAACCCGCATTGAATCAGGTTTTTTTGGTTTTAGTTTTGGCTAAATGGAGAGTATAGGCAAAAATCGAGACAAAAATGCGCCATCAGACCACTTTCTTTGTCCAACAAAAAACACCCTCAGAGTGCAGCCAGAGCAATAAGTTCTGGCTGCACTTTTTATGCAGTACAATGGAGAATTCTATTCCTGAAACGTTCAAAGTTGCGTACACCAAAGCAAACGCGCTTTAACACCTTGGTTTTGTTGTTGCAACCTTCGGTAAAGCCATTAGACCAAGGGAAACGAAGAGAATTGAGGATCTCTTCAGACCAGTTGTGGTAGGCGGTAATACAGGCCGTGAATTCCTTGAAATTGTAATTCTCGGCCAGGAGGATCCAATCAGCAAGCAGTTGAGGAGCGTCGTCAGGACTAGAGTTCATGACAGACAAGAAGTAGTTTTTTAGCTTATACGCGTCGGCCAACCGAGGAGAGATCTCAAACATTAGTGACAAATGATGCATGTCTTCTTTTGTAAGCTTGGCCAATGGCTTGTTGAGTAAGTATTTGGAGCGTTTAAAGTATCTTCTGAATTTCTTGGACAATGTTTTTTGCTCTGTTTTACGCACATTCTCCATGGCCCAAATAACCTGCCGAATTACATGGTAACGGTCAGCGATAATAATAGCCTTAGGGAAGCAAGTTTGGGCGACGGTTTTAAAATGGGGGTTCATATCTGTAACGAAGAATTTCACGTTAGTCCTGTTAGGGAAGCGCTTAAAGTATCGGATTAAGTCTTCTTCGAAGCGATTAGGGAGAATATCCATTACTTTTCTTTGGCCTGCATCGGTTAAGATGCACTGGTACTTTTCTCCTCCGGCGTTTCCTTTAAATTCGTCAATAGAAAGGACTTCGGGCAGCTTGGAACAACGGTATTCCACAAGGTCGAAATACCGCAAGGCTGTTGTGCTGGAGAGGTTGAATTGAGATGCAATTTCTTTTGCTGGCTGAAGTTTTCTAAATGCAGTGATCACTGCTGCAACTAATCTTGTTGTTGTCCGGTGGTAGCGTGCTAAGAACGGATTCTTCTCATAAAAACGCTTGCTGCAATGGGGACAAATGTATCGACGCTTACGGAGATGGATATAGGTTTTTCGACCTAAAGGAATATCTTTGATAATTTGCTCTCGATAGTCGTGGATATACGATGTACTATGTCCGCAATTTGGACAGATATGTTCCTGTACTGGCATCTCGATATAGAAATGCAGGCTGTCAGCACAATTCTCCACTTTTGTAATAATAACATCTTCCAAATCGAGTATCTTTGAGATATAATCTTGTTCGAGCATAGAACTTCTCCTTTCGTTTTGGGTAGGGGTACTTTAAGATTAAAGGATTTTGTTTCTATGCTCAACTTCTTTTAATGACAACGGGGTCAGGCTAGACTA
>JAZOBA010000057.1:0-7680 GCA_045595705.1 Oscillospiraceae bacterium | reverse complement strand
ATTACCATCTGCGGACGGCCCAACGTGGGCAAGTCCACTCTGACCAACGCTCTGGTGGGCGACAAGGTGGCCATCGTCACCAACAAGCCCCAAACCACCCGCAACCGCATCACCGGCGTGGTCACCCGGGGTGAGAGCCAGTTCGTGCTGCTGGACACCCCCGGTCTGCACAAGGCCCGCACCCGTCTGGGCGACTACATGGTCAATGTGGTGCGTCAGAGCGTGTCCGACGTGGACGCCATCGTGCTGGTGGTGGAGCCCATTGCCAACATCGGCGCCCCCGAGCAGGAACTGATCGACCGCATCAAGGCGCTGGGCTGCCCCGCCGTGCTGGTCATCAACAAAATTGATACCGTCAAAAAGGAAGACCTGCTGGCCGTCATGGCTATCTATGGCGAGGCCCACCAGTGGACCGCCGTGGTGCCCATCTCGGCCAAGGAAAACGAGGGCACCGAAGAACTGCTGAACATTCTGGATGCCTTTCTGCCCGAGGGTCCCCAGCTGTTCCCCGAGGACATGACCAGCGACCAGCCCGAGCGTCAGATCGCCGCCGAGATCGTGCGGGAAAAGCTGCTGCTCTGTCTGGACAAGGAGATCCCCCACGGCACCGCCGTGGAGGTCACCAAGTGGAGCGAGCGTGACGACGGCATCATCGACATGCACGTGACCATCTACTGCGAAAAGGATTCCCACAAGGGCATCATCATCGGCAAGGGCGGCGCCATGCTCAAAAAGATCTCCTCTCTGGCACGCCGTGACGTGGAGTCCTTCATGGGAACCAAGGTCTATCTGGAGACTTGGATCAAAGTGAAAGAGAACTGGAGAGACAACGTCAATCTCATCAAAAACTTCGGCTTTAAAGACGAGTAAGATTTTCCTCTTATATCACAGCGGTCATCGGAAACCCTAAACCCAAGGGGGCATTTTCATGACCGCTGAATCACTTTGGGATCTGTTTACACGCACCGGGCTGCCCGAGGCCTATTCTCTGTACCATCGAACGGTTTCCGACGCGAAGGGGGACTTTTTCGGTCAGCCCTTCAAGGAGCCGTTTGTAATGGGGCGGCCGGAACCCAATGAACCAACCGATCCAACTCAGGGGACCTAAGTCCCCTTACATAAGGTGACTGTATGCACATCGTGACCAAGGGCATCGTCCTGCGGGAAACCAATTACAAAGAAGCGGACAAGATCCTGACCGTACTGACCGAGGAAGGCGGCAAGCGCACCGTGAAATCCCGGGGCTGCCGCCGCAAGGGCAGCGCGCTGGCGGCGCCTTCCCAGCTGCTGGCATGGTCGGACATGACCCTGTTCGAGTACAAGGACTATTACACCCTGAGCGAAGGTTCCACCGTCGCTCTGTTCCGTCATGTCCGGGAGGACCTTGTGAAACTGTCACTGGGCTCCTATTTTGCCGAAGTCACCGAGGCCGTGGCCGAGGAAAATCAACCGGAACCCGAACTACTGTCCCTGCTGCTCAACTCCCTGTACGCGCTGGATGCGCTGAACAAGCCGCTGGAACTGGTCAAGGCCGCCTTTGAACTGCGGCTGATGACTGTGTGCGGCTACGCTCCCCTGGCCGACGGCTGCGGGGTGTGCGGTTCCGAGCAGCCTGCAAACGCCCAGTTCAACCTGTCCGAAGGAGTGGTCCACTGCGCCGCCTGCCGCGGCGAGGTGGGCGAGGGCATCTCCATGCCCCTGTCCCCCGGCGCCCTGTCCGCCCTGCGGTATACCGTCTACGGCGACCCCAAGCGACTGTTCTCCTTCCAAGTCGATGACGAAAGTCTGCATCTGCTGTCCCATGCCGCCGAGGCCTTTCTGCTGACCCAGCTGGAGCGTGGATTCCGCACGCTGGATTTTTACAAACAACTGCAATTCTAAGGAGCCAAATTCTCCATGTCCATTCAATTATCCGACCATTTTACCTATCCGAAACTGCTGCGTTTCACCTTCCCGTCCATCGTGATGATCCTGTTCACCTCCATCTACGGCATTGTGGACGGGCTATTTGTGTCCAATTTTGTGGGCAAGACCTCCTTCGCAGCCATCAATTTCATCTGGCCCTTCCTGATGATGCTGTCGGCCGTCGGCTTTATGTTCGGCACCGGCGGCAGCGCACTGGTGTCCAAAACCATAGGCGAGCAGGACCGGGACAAGGCCAACCGGTACTTTTCCCTCATCGTATACGTCTCCTTTGCCGTGGGCGTGGTCCTGACGGTGCTGGGTCTGATTTTCATCCGCCCCCTGGCCGCCGCACTGGGCGCCGAAGGCACCATGCTGGACGACTGCGTGCTGTACGGACGCATCATTCTGGGCGCCCTTCCCTTCTGCATTCTGCAATTTGAGTTTCAGAGCTTTTTCGTCACCGCCGAAAAGCCCAAACTGGGTCTGGCCGTCACGGTAGCCTCCGGCGTGACCAACATGGTGCTGGACGCTCTGCTGGTAGCCGTCATCCCGCTGGGTCTGGTGGGCGCCGCCGTGGCCACCGCCGCCAGTCAGGTGGTGGGCGGTCTGATTCCTGTTCTCTACTTTCTGCGGCCCAACACCAGCCTGCTGCGGCTGGCCGGCACCAAATTCGACCTGCGGGCGCTGACCAAAACCTGCGGCAACGGCTTTTCCGAACTGTTGACCAACGTGTCCATGTCACTGGTCAACATGCTCTACAACGTACAGCTGATGCGTTTTGCCGGGGAAGACGGCGTGGCAGCCTACGGCGTCATCATGTACGTGTGTCTGATTTTCCTGTCTATCTTCATCGGCTATTCCATGGGCACCGCCCCGGTGGTGGGGTACCATTACGGCGCACAAAACCATGCGGAACTGAAAAGTCTGCTGCGCAAGAGCGTGTTCATCTACGCCGCCTCCTCTGTGGTCATGACGGCCATTTCCATGGTACTGGCCGGACCCCTGTCAGCCTTTTTCGTGGGGTACGATGCCCAGCTGCTGGCCATCACCGTACGGGGGTTCCGCATCTTCTCCATCTCCTACCTGTTCTCGGGGTATGCCATTTACGCTTCCTCCTTCTTCACGGCCCTCAACGACGGCGTCAACTCGGCCATCATCTCCTTTACCCGCACAGTCATCTTTCAGGTGGCCGCCGTGCTGCTGCTCCCCCTGATTTGGGAACTGGACGGCGTTTGGGCCTCGGTCATCGTGTCCGAAGGACTGTCCATGGTGGTGTCAGCCGCCCTCATTCTCATTCATCGGAAAAAATATCAGTATCTGTAACACCTGCGGCCCGGAAGTCGGTTGACTTCCGGGCCCTTTCATCTGCGCATTCGTTGACATTCCGGGGCAAAGGGGATAAAATATAAGATTAAGAATGAGGAAAGACAGGATGCATGGTATGAACGAAATTTCCCCATCCGCCGCCCCGGTCAAACTGCACATTGCGCCCCATATGGCCGAAACCGAGGCCGCCGCACGGCTGCGAGAACAATTTCATACCGAGGGCACCCAAGAGGGCCTGACCCTGCGGCTGGACAGTGAGGGGTTGACCCTCTGCGCCGACGGACAGGAACTGCGGGGGGATTTTACCCACCTGCTGCCCCGGCTGAAGGGCCTGTCCGGGGAGTTTCTGGTCAAGGCGGCCAAAATCAAACACGCCGACGCCCCTCTGCGCGCCATCGATGCCACCGCCGGACTGGGTGAGGACTCTTTTTTCCTTGCCGCCGCCGGATTCCACGTGACCCTGTACGAGCGCAATCCTGTGGTGTACGCCCTGCTGTGTGACGCGCTGGAGCGTGCATCCCACCACCCCCAACTTTCTGACATCGTGGCACGCATGACCGCCCTTTACGGCGACAGCGCCGCCCAACTGCCCAAGGCCGACCCGGCCCCCGACGTGGTGCTGCTGGACCCCATGTTCCCCGCCCGGCAGAAGAGCGCACTGGTCAAAAAGAAACTGCAGATGATTCAGAAACTGGAACTGCCCTGCACGGACGAGGCCCAACTGCTGCGCGCCGCCATGGAGGCCAGACCCAAAAAACTGCTCATCAAGCGCCCGCCCAAGGGCCCTTATCTGGCCGGCATCAAGCCCGACCACTCCATCGAAGGCAAGGCGGTACGGTTTGACTGCATCGTCTCCCCCTACGACCGCATCCACAAGTTCTTTGACTGAAAGAAGGCAAGTCTATGCTGTTCGCCCCCAAAGACGAGCGATATTTATACACCCGCTCCCCCTTGGTGGAGGTCATCTGCCAGCTGCGTTTCCCCACCATTCTGACCATTTCGGCCAATCCACCCGCCGAGTTTCAGGAGGCCATCCGGGGTGAGTATCCGCAGTTTGCCGCCCGGCAGGAGTTCCCGCCCCCCAAGGTCAACGGCGTGGGCACCCCCAACGCCAGCCTGCAGCGGAGCGACCCTGTCACCAATTACAATTTCATCAGCGCCGACGGCAAATGGAAGGTCAATCTGACGGCCGACTTCATTGCCCTGTCCACCGTGGCTTACACCCGGTGGGAGGAATTTGCCCAGCGGCTGGACATTCTGCTGGCCCACTTTATCCGCATCTATCAGCCCGCATGGTTTGAGCGCATGGGCCTGCGCTATCTGAACGCCTTTTCCCGCAAGTCGGTGGGCATGGACGGACTGCTCTGGGATGACCTGATTCAAAGCCAGTGGCTGGGCATTCTGGAGGAACCCGATGTGGACGAGGCCGCCGTCACCAAGTGCTCGGTGGACATTGACACCCTTCTCAATGACGGCTGCCGTCTGAAGGTCCACGCCGGCCCCGGCATGATGCGCAAGAACATCCCCGGTCAAACAACCCCCGACAGTGAGACCCGGTTCATTCTGGACTGCGACCTGAGCACCAACGGCAAACTGGAGCCGGCCCGCATCCCCGCCAAGCTGGAGGATATGCACACATGGTCCGACCGGCTGTTCCGGGGTGCCATCACCCGGGAACTGCACGAGGCCATGGGCCCGCTGCCCCTGTAACGAGGTGTGATGATGAACCGAATCCGACTTGTCCGGGCCGAAGAACTGGACACCGTCTGGGCACTGGTGCAGCGCACCGTGGCCGAGATGATTTCATGGGGCAGCGACCAGTGGGGCGAGGATTACCCCCTGCCCGAACTGTACGCCGAGGACATTGCCCGCAACGAACTTTGGTGTGTGACGGATGAAGCGGACACCGTTCTGGGCGTGGCCGCCATCGTCTGCCGCCATGAGCCGGACTATGAACCTCTCCCCTTCCGCCGCAGTGAACCCGCCGTGTCCATGCACCGGGTGGCGGTGGACCCCTGCGCCATGGGCAAGGGAGTGGCCGGACTGCTCTTTGCGCAGTTTGAGCGCGAAGGCCTGCGCCGGGGTGTGGACTCCCTGCGCATTGACACCTACTGCATGAATGAGCGCATGCAGCATCTCATCACCAAGCACGGCTTTACCAAACTGGCAGAGTTTTACTTCCCCAACCGGGACAAACCCTATTACTGCTATGACAGGATTCTGAAGGAGGAAGGCGTATGAACCGCGTACTCATCGTTGTGGACTATCAGAATGATTTCGTGACCGGCTCGCTGGGCTTCCCCGGCGCCGAGGCGCTGGCCGGCCCCATCGTGGAGCGCATCAAGGAGTACCGCAAGAACGGAGATGACATCATCTTCACTGTGGACACCCACGATGCCGACTATCTGGACACTCAGGAGGGCCGCAAACTGCCCGTGGAGCACTGCATCCGGGAGACCGAGGGCTGGTACATCTACGACAAGGTGGCCGAGGCATCCAAGGACAAGGATGAGTTCTTCTGCAAGCCCACCTTCCCCTCGCTGGAACTGGGCAACTGGCTGGAAGAGTGCGACTACGCACAGGTGGAGCTTTGCGGTCTGGTCAGCCATATCTGCGTGCTGTCCAACGCCGTCATCGCCAAGGCCGCCCTGCCCGAGGCCGAAATCGTGGTGGATGCCAATCTGACCGTCTCCCATGACAGCGTCATGCACGAAAAGGCATTGGACATTCTCGAGGGCCTGCAGGTCACCGTTCTCAACCGTAAATAAGGAGGAGCCGTCATGAAACATCACATCAACTACACCATGCTCTGCGACTTCTACGAACTGACCATGGGCAATGGCTACCTGCGCAGCGGAATGGGAGAACGCATCTGCTATTTCGACCTGTTTTTCCGCAGCGTCCCCGACGGGGGCGGCTTTGCCATCGCCGCCGGTCTGGACCGTGTGGTGGAATACATTCAGAACCTGTCCTTTGACGAGGAGGACATTGCCTACCTGCGGGGCAAGGCCTGCTTCTCCGAAGAGTTTCTGGACTACCTGAAGAACTTCAAGTTCACCGGCGACATCTGGGCTGTCCCCGAGGGCACCCCCATCTTCCCCGGCGAGCCCATCCTCACCGTGCGCGCCAGCGCCATTCAGGCCCAGTTCGTCGAGACCTTCCTGCTGCTGACGGTCAACCATCAGTCGCTGATCGCCACCAAGTCCAACCGCATCGTCCGGGCCGCTCAGGGCCGCCCGGTGTCCGAGTTCGGCTCCCGCCGGGCACAGGGTGCCGACGGCGCGCTGTCAGGCGCCCGCGCCTCTTATATTGCCGGTGCCTCGGGTACCGCCTGTACCTTAGCTGACCTGTGGTACGGCTGTCCCGCCGGCGGCACCATGGCCCACTCCTGGGTGCAGATGTTTGACGATGAGTACACCGCCTTCAAGACCTACTGTGAACTGTATCCCAACGCCGCCACCCTGCTGGTGGACACCTACAACGTGCTCAAATCCGGCGTACCCAACGCCATCAAGGCCTTCAAAGCTTGCGGCATCACCAACTGCGCCATCCGCATCGACTCGGGCGATTTGACCTATCTGTCCAAAAAGGCCCGCAAGATGCTGGACGATGCCGGTCTGACCGGGTGCAAGATCATGGCCTCCAACTCGCTGGATGAGTACATCATCCGCGATCTGCTGGTACAGGGAGCAAAAATCGACGGCTTCGGCGTGGGTGAGCGTCTGATCACCTCCAAGAGCGAGCCGGTCTTCGGCGGCGTGTACAAGCTGGCCGCCGTGGAGAACGAGGACGGCACCATCCACCCCAAGATCAAGATCAGCGAAAATGCCGCCAAGATCACCACCCCCCATTTCAAGAAGGTCTACCGCCTGTTTGACAACGAGACCGGCAAGGCCGAAGCCGACCTGCTGACCCTCCACGATGAAGTCATTGACGAGAGCCAGCCGTTGGAGATCTTCGACCCCATCGAAACATGGAAGCGCAAAACCATGACCAACTTCACCGCCAAGCCCCTGCTGGAGCCCATCTTTCGGAACGGCGAGCTGGTGTACAAGCAGCCCACCATCGAGGAGAGCCGCGCCTACTGCGCCGCTCAGGTGGACACTCTGTGGGACGAGGTCATGCGCTTCGAGAACCCCCACCACTACTATGTGGACCTGTCCCAGAAGCTCTGGGACATCAAGCAGGATCTGCTGCGTAAAAAGCCGTAAACAAAACCATGGCGCCGTGCAAAACTCGCACGGCGCCTTTTTCACGCTCTGCACCCATTCTTCTCCTGTCGAATAAGATGTGGCATCCGAAATCCACTGGAGGGATGCCCATTGAAACATCGATTGAATGTGTGGGTCATCGGCGGCGATCAGCGGCAGGTATATCTGGCCGAACTGCTGCGCCGGGAGGGCCACACAGTCCATATATACGCACTGGAACAGGCCGTGGAAGACTGTG
>JAZOBA010000056.1:0-28513 GCA_045595705.1 Oscillospiraceae bacterium | reverse complement strand
TGGTCCTGATAGTCCTTGCTGGCCGAGGTGATGTAATTCAAAACATCCTGTTTATGAAAGCCTCCGAAGGCAACTGTACGGAATCGATTTTCCTGATTGCTCATGGGGCACTCCCCTTTTCCGATTATTTTCAACTATTGTATCACAAAAATACGAAATATACAATGGTTTCAATTCCTTTCCGCCGCGCAAAATTTTATTGACGCATACAATAGAAAAAGAGTATAATAGAATGATATTTTATAAGCAGGTGAGACACGATGTGGGTTACCAAGGATTGGAAAGATTATGAATTGCTGGATTGCTCCAACGGCGAAAAGCTGGAGCGCTGGGGCGAACATGTTTTGGTGCGTCCCGACCCCCAGGCCATCTGGCATACACCGCGCAAGCATCCGGGCTGGAAAAAGCACAGCGCCCGTTATTCCCGCTCCAATACCGGCGGCGGCGCATGGGAGCGCAAGGATGTGCCCGATCGCTGGACGGTGGATTACAAAGAGCTGACCTTTAACGTCAAGCCCATGAATTTCAAGCACACCGGTCTGTTCCCCGAGCAGGCTGCCAACTGGGATTTTGCCATGGAGCAGATCCGCAACGCCGGCCGTCCCATCAGCGTGCTTAACCTGTTTGCCTACACCGGCGGCGCCACCGTAGCCTGCGCCGCAGCCGGCGCCAGCGTCTGCCACGTGGATGCCGCAAAGGGTATGGTGGCATGGGCCAAGGAAAATGCAGCCAGTTCCGGTGTTGCCGACAAGCCCATCCGCTGGATCATTGATGACTGCGCCAAGTTTGTAGAGCGCGAGATCCGCCGCGGCCGCAAGTATGACGCCGTCATTATGGACCCCCCCTCTTACGGACGCGGTCCGTCCGGTGAGGTATGGAAATTGGAGGATAATCTGTGGGATTTCGTGGAACTGGTTTCTCAGGTCCTGTCGGATGAACCCCTGTTTTTCCTGATCAGTTCTTACACCACCGGTCTGGCCCCCTCTGTGCTAACCTACATTCTGGAGTCCGTCGTAGCCAAGAAGTACGGCGGGCACACCGTCAGCGATGAACTGGGTCTGCCCGTCACCGATTCCGGTCTGGCTCTGCCCTGCGGCGCTGCCGGACGCTGGACCGCAAAGTAATTCCAAAAAACACGAGGTATCCTGTTTATGGTTTCCGAAATTATTCGAACCGAAAATCTGCACTTCGCCTACATCAATGAGGAGGGGGTCGCCCCCATCATTCTGGACGGCGTTGATCTGAATATCGAAACCGGATCTTTTGTGGCTGTTTTAGGTCACAACGGCTCAGGCAAGTCCACACTGGCCAAGCACATGAATGCCATTCTGTTGCCTACCGGTGGCAGAGTCTATGTGGACGGCATTGACACCATCAATGACGAGGAACTGCTGTCCATCCGCCGCACGGTCGGCATGGTCTTCCAGAACCCCGACAACCAGATCGTGGCCAATGTGGTGGAAGAAGACGTGGCCTTTGCCCCGGAAAATCTGGGCTATCCCTCGGCAGAGATCCGGGAGCGTGTGGATCTGGCCCTGAAACTGGTGGGCATGAGTGAATTTGCCACCCATGCGCCCCATCTGCTCTCGGGTGGTCAGAAGCAGCGCATTGCCATTGCCGGCGTCATCGCCATGCGCCCCCGCTGCCTGGTGCTGGACGAGCCCACCGCCATGCTGGATCCCGTGGGCCGCAAAGAGGTCATGGACACCATCAAGGACCTGAACACCCGGGCCGGCGTCACCGTGGTGCTTATCACCCACCACATGGATGAGGCCGCACAGGCCGACCGTTTGGTGGTCATGTCCAAGGGTAAAATCGTAGCCGACGGCGCACCCAAGGAGGTCTTCCAGCACGTGGAAGAACTGCGTTCCATCGGTCTGACCGTGCCCGAACCGGTCTCCCTCATGTGGGAACTGCGTCAGGCCGGACTGGACGTTCCTCTGGATGTACTGACCGACGAAGAGTGTGCTCAGGCACTGCAAAAACTGTTGACTTAACTGTACAAGGACGATCGATATGCAACCCATACTCCAAACCGAAAAACTAACTCACGTTTACTCGGCAGGCACCCCTTTCCAGAGGGATGCCCTGGTTGACGTGGATTTCACAGCCTATCAAGGGGAATATCTTGGTATCATCGGCCGCACCGGATCGGGCAAATCCACCCTGATTCAGCATTTGAACGGCCTGCTGAAACCCACCTCGGGCAAGGTCCTGTTCGAAGGTGAGGATATCTGGTCCTCCAAGGATCGTACCCGTGCCACCCGCTTTCAGGTGGGTCTGGTATTCCAGTATCCTGAATATCAGTTGTTCGAGGAAACAGTATATAAAGACATCTCCTTTGGTCCCAAAAACATGAAGCTGGATCCCGACGAGGTCGATCGCCGTGTTCGCAAGGCCGCCCGCTTTGTGGGCCTGAGCGACGAGGTCCTGGAGAAGTCTCCCTTTGAGCTGTCCGGCGGTCAGAAACGCCGCGTAGCCATTGCCGGTGTCATTGCCATGGAACCGAAAGTCCTCGTTCTGGACGAGCCCACCGCCGGACTGGACCCTGTAGGCGTGCAGGAAATTCTGGAGAATATCCGCGCTTATCACGAGGATCAGAACGCCACCATTATTCTGGTTTCCCACTCCATGGAAGAGGTAGCCCGCACTGTGGACCGCCTTGTGGTGGTTTGCGACGGCAGAATCCCCTTCTCCGGCTCTCCCCGTGAGGTATTCTCCCACGGTCCTGAACTGGAACAGATGGGTCTGGGCGTGCCCCAGATGACCCGGGTGTTCCACCGTTTGCGCGGCATGGGCGTGGACATTGACCCTTCGGTCTACACAGTGGAGCAGGCCCGCGACGCGGTGCTTGCGGCCTTGAAGAAGGGGGTAATGTAAATGGCTTTGAAAGACATTACTCTGGGTCAATACTTCCCCGGAAATACCTTTGTGCATCGTCTGGACCCCCGGGTGAAACTGCTGTTCGCCATTCTTTATATCATTGCGCTGTTTCTGGCAAAACGACTGCTCAGCTACGCGGTACTGATTGCCGTGCTGGTTCTTTGCGTTGCTGTTTCCAAAATCAAGCCCAAGGCCCTGTTCAAGGGTATGAAACCGGTTATTTTCCTGGTGGTTATCACCGGTCTGCTCAACCTGTTTTACACCTCGGGTGATCCCATCTGGCAATGGGGTTTCCTGAAGATCACCGTGGAAGGCATCTGGGCAGCCATCTATATGATCCTGCGCATCATTCTGTTGATCTGCTGTACTTTCCTGCTGACCTACACCACCTCCCCCATTATGCTGACCGACGGACTGGAAAATCTGCTCAGCCCTCTGAAAAAGATCAAAGTGCCCGTCCACGAGCTGTCCATGATGATGTCCATCGCGCTTCGCTTTATCCCCACCCTGATCGAAGAGACCGATAAAATCATGTCGGCCCAGCGGGCACGCGGTGCCGACTTTGACACCGGCAACCTGTTCCAAAAGGCAAAAGCGCTGGTCCCCCTGTTGGTGCCCCTGTTTGTCTCCTCCTTCCGCCGGGCCGATGAACTGGCCGTGGCCATGGAGTGCCGCTGCTATCACGGCGGCAGCGGACGTACCCGTCTGAAGGAATTGCATTACACTGCGCAGGACATCTGCGTTCTGGTGGGTTCGGTGCTCCTGTGCGTCGGTATCTGGGCCCTGCGTCACTTTGGATTGTAAGCATTGGAACAAATTGAAGGAAAACGTAACGTTCTATGAGAAATATTGCTTTAAAACTGACTTACGTGGGAACCGCCTACCACGGCTGGCAAATCCAGAAAAACGCCGTCACGGTAGAAGAAACGCTGGAGCATGCCCTCGCCTCGGTAGTCGGTCACCCGGTGAAATGCACCGGGGCCGGCCGAACAGATGCCGGTGTGCACGCGCGGGTTTATATCGCCAATTTCCACACCACTTCCACCATCCCCTGTGAACGGCTGCCGCTGGCCGTCAACACCCGCCTGCCCGAAGACATTGTGGTCACCAAAGCAACCGAAGTCCCCGAGGATTTCAACGCCATCGGTTCCTGTCTGAAAAAAGAATATACCTATCAAATCTACAACTCCCGCATCCGGGATCCCTTCTATGTGGACCGGGTTTGGTTCTACCCCAAAAAGCTGGACGAGACCGTTATGGCTGCTGCCGCTGCCCAGTTTGTGGGTACCCATGACTTTGCCGCCGTGCGCAGTGTGGGTACCGAAACCCGCACCACGGTACGCACCGTCCATTACTTCGAAGTGGAGCGCAAGGATAATCTGATCCTCTGCCGGGTGTGTGCCGACGGTTTTCTGTACAACATGGCCCGCGCCATGGTGGGCACCATCGTATATGCCTCCGAGGGTAAACTGACCCCGGAAGAAATTCCTGCCATTCTGGAAGGCCGCTGCCGCACCGATGCCGGCCCCACCGCCCCGCCCGGCGGACTGTACATGACCAAACTGTGGTACAACGAGCCGGTACTTTAAGCGCCGATATCACAAAGCGAAAACCGTGGCAACGCGGTATGATGAGGATGTACTTTGAATATGGATGAACAAAAGACACCCAAAAAGAAAAATTTAATCCTGCGCCTTCTTGCTTTTCTGGTTACCCTTGTGCTGGTCGCCGGCGCGATTTTCCTTGTGGCCAACCGGGACAAACTGAGCATGGATGCCGTCAAGCGTTACTTCGCGTACCGCTCTCTGGAGCGCAGCGATTCCGGTCAAGCCGAATCCTTTGACTACAGCCCCTCAGCCTCCGATGTGTTTGCATCGGTAGGAAATGACCTGCTGGTGGCCTCCGGCGGAGGTGTACGACTGTACTCCGGCGGTGGCGTGCGGTACATCGAAGAAGATATGGTCCTTGAGAGGCCCGCTGTTCACGTGTGCGGCGAAACCGCCGCAGTCTGGTCGGTGGGCGGCAACACAGTCTGGCTTTACCGCGACCGGGCACGGTTTGGAGAATTGACCGATTTGGACGGCACTATCCTGTCGGTCCGTCTGAACTCCTCCGGATGGCTGGCGGTTACCACTCGCGCAGCCGGATACAAGGCAGTCATCTCGGTTTATGATAACGAGCTGAACCTCCGCATGGCATTCCGCCTGTCTGCTTCCTTTACCACCGATGCCGTTGTCACCGAGGACTGCAAATCCCTCGCTGTCATCTCCATCGGGCAAACCGGTGCCTCGTTCCAAAGTTCAGTCTCTCTGTACGATATTTCCTCCCGGCAGGAAAGCGGCGTGGATTACGACCTGACCCCCACCCTGTCCCACGTTCTGGGCAACAATGTGATTGTTGATTTGAACAGCACCGGTTCCGTCTGGTGTGTGGGTGATTCCGGTGTCTCTGTTGTAAAGGATTCCGCCGTGGAAACCTGGGGTTATCATGACTGGCACCTGAAAAACTACGCCTTCAGTCAGGAATTTGCCGCCGTTCTGCTGGGTAAATACCGCGCAGGCACCCAAGCCGAGTTGTACACCATCGACGCTGCAGGCACCCCTTCGGTGGGCCGGGTCATCAACGAACAGGTCCTGTCCCTGTCTGCCAGTGGAAAATATGTGGCCGTTCTGACCGCCGACCGCTTGGACATCTACACCCGCAATCTGGACCACTACGCCACCCTTGATGGTACAAGCGGCGCCCAGAAAGTCCTGATGCGCAGCGACGGTACCGCCCTTCTGATCGATGGCGAAACCGCCCATCTGTATGTTCCCTCTTAAATAAAAAAAGGAGGTTTTCTTATGAATTTTCTGATTATTGACATCGTTCTTGTGGTCGTTCTTGTTGTGTTTGCCCTTGTAGGTCGCCACCGCGGACTGATCATGTCGGTTTGTTCCCTGCTGGCCGTCGTGGTTGCCATTGCGGGTGCCCTGTTCCTGTCCAAGGCACTGGCTCCCACCGTAACCGAGTGGGTAATGCCGCTGGTAGAAGATAAAGTGATTCCCGCAGTGGAAACCGTCATTCCGGAGGAAGTCACTGAGGTTTTCAATAACCTCGCTCCGGGTGAGACCGTCAAAGACGCCGTTGCCGATCTTCTGCCTGAGGACTTTGTCCTTGATGAAAACACCCCCCTGCCTTTCGTGGATCAGATCAAGGAATATCTGAACAGTTCTGACCTCGAACTGCCGCAGGAAGTGCATAGCTTCCTCAATCAGATTGATGACAAGGCCATCGAAGCCATTGGTGAAAGCACCTCGGCGGAGGAAGCCCTTGCTGCCGCCACCGGCTCGGTTACCGAAGTTGTTGTCCGCATCGTTCTTTTCATTGTGCTTTTCATTGTGATTCTGATCCTCTGGAGCATTCTGGCCCATGTGCTGAATCTGGTTTCCCGCCTGCCCGTTCTCAAGTCTATGAACAAACTGGGCGGCCTTCTGTTCGGTCTGGTCCGGGGCGCTTTGTTCCTGTTCCTGATTGTATGGGTGCTGCACTTCTTCCCCACCGTGACCGAGCAGCTGATACCCCCCGAAGCGCTCGAGCAGACCTATGTTCTCAAGTTCTTCCTGACCGTCAATCCGCTGGAATTTTTGGCATCGCTGTAACGTTCACAGCACGTTCATATTTCCCTGTTATTCTTTTTACATCACCACCCTTTCGCAAAGGAGAAAATCAATGCAGCCTACACTGTGTTCCCGCTGCCAGAAGAATCTGGCCGTGGTATTTATCACAAAACTTGAAAACGGAGAAACCCGCAATGAGGGTCTGTGCCTGAAGTGCGCCAAGGAAATCGGTCTGAAGCCGGTGGATGACATGATGCAGAAAATGGGCATTTCCGACGAAGACCTGGAAAATCTGACCAACGAAATGATGACAGCCTTTGGTGGCGCCGAAGGTATGGAAGGCCTGATGGAGCAGTTTCAGGACGACGAGAATGACGAGGACGACGAAGGCCGGACCGCCACCTTTCCCTTCCTGAACAAGCTCTTCGGCGGTGCCGGCGCCCCCAACGGCGACCAGCCCCCTAAGAAAGAGGAAAAGAGCGCCAAGGGCGAAGGCAAAAACAACAAGCGCAAGTTTTTGGAGAATTACTGCATCTCTCTGACCCAGAAGGCCGCCGAGGGCAAACTGGACCGCATCGTGGGCCGTGACACCGAGATCGCCCGCACCATTCAGATCCTCAACCGCCGCCAGAAGAACAACCCCTGCCTGATCGGCGAGCCCGGCGTGGGCAAAACCGCCATTGCTGAGGGTCTGGCCCAGAAGATTTTCCTGGGTGAGGTCCCCTACAAGCTGCAGGACAAGGAAGTCTATCTGCTGGACTTGACTGCTCTGGTGGCAGGTACGCAGTTCCGCGGCCAGTTCGAGTCCCGCATGAAGGGCCTGATTGACGAGGTCAAAAAGCTGGGCAACATCATTTTGGTCATCGACGAGGTCCACAACATTGTGGGAGCCGGCGATGCCGAGGGCAGCATGAATGCCGCCAATATTCTGAAACCCGCCCTGTCCCGTGGTGAAATTCAGGTCATCGGCGCCACCACTCTGGCCGAGTACCGCAAGCATATCGAAAAGGATTCCGCTCTGGAACGCCGTTTCCAGCCCGTCATGGTGGAGGAACCCTCCATCGACGAGTCGGTGGAGATCATCAAGGGCATCGCCCCCTACTATGAGAATTATCACCATGTGACCATCTCCCCCGCTGTGGCCCGTCTGGCCGTCACCATGAGTGAGCGCTATATTACCGACCGCTATCTGCCCGACAAGGCCATCGACCTGATCGACGAGGCCTGCTCGGATGTCAACCTGCGCAACAAGGCGCTTGCCCGTCTTGTGGTCATCGACAAGGAACTGGCCGATCTGGCTAAGGAGCGCGAAGTAGTGCTTGCCGCAACCAACGGCAAAAATGACCCTCAGATCACCGAAATGATGCATCAGGAGGCCCAGCTACAAAAACGCAAGGAGTCCGTCGAGGCCGTTATGAGCCGTTCCACAGGCGACGAGGAGGACACCGCCGAATCCCGTGCCCGCCGCCAGAACCGACAGGAACAGCTGGACTCCATCAACAACCAGCTCAACGATCTGATCCGTCAGCGTCAGGCTCTGCAAAATGAAGCCTCCGAAAAGGCCTATCAGCGTCTGGCCTACCTGAAGAGTCAGGAAGTACAGCTGACCGCCGAAAAGGAAGCACTGGAGGCCGAGGGCGCACCCGCCCTGACCGTAGAACATTTGGCCCGGGTCATTGAACTGTGGACCAAGATTCCCGCCAGCCAGATTCAAGAGCAGGAATTTGAGCGTCTGGCCCATTTGGAAAACCGTCTGAAGAAACACATCATCGGTCAGGATGAGGCCGTCAAGGCGGTCTCCGCCGCCATCCGCCGCGGCCGCGTAGGCATTTCAGCCAAGCACAAACCAGTGTCCTTCATCTTTGTGGGCTCCACCGGCGTAGGCAAGACCGAACTGGTCAAGCAGCTGGCCAATGACCTGTTCAACACCCCCGAGTCGCTGATCCGACTGGATATGTCCGAGTTTATGGAAAAGCACGCGGTGTCCCGCATCATTGGCTCTCCCCCGGGCTATGTGGGCTATGATGAGGCCGGTCAGCTGACCGAAAAGGTTCGCCGCAAGCCCTACTGTGTCATCCTGTTTGATGAGATCGAAAAGGCCCACCCCGACGTACTCAATGTGCTGCTGCAGATTCTGGACGACGGCCGCATCACCGATGCCCACGGCAAGGTAGTCAACTTCGAAAACACCGTCATCGTCATGACTTCCAACGCCGGCAGTGACACCAAGGGCGGCGGCTCCATGGGTTTTGGCCGCACCGCCAACGAGCAAGGCAAGGAAAAGGTTATGAAGGCACTGGAGAGTTTCCTGCGCCCCGAGTTCATCAACCGTGTGGACGAGATCGTCTACTTCAACCGGCTCAGCGAGGACAACTTCAAGGCCATCGCCCGCATCATGCTGGACGAACTGGTGACCACATTGGGAGAAAAGGGCATCACCTTTACCTATGACGAGACCCTGTTGGACTATCTGGTGCACAAATCCTACTCCCAGACCTACGGCGCCCGCAATCTGCGCCGTCTGATCCAAAAGGAACTTGAGGACGCCATCGCTAGCCGCATCATCGACAGCTATCAGAACCCCATCACCCAGTTGAATGCCACCGCCGGCGAAGATTCGGTTTCCCTGCTGGCACTTTGATCCACACAACATACAAGCCCGCCGAAACCGGCGGGCTTGTATTATCTCTTGACGTAATTTCAATTATTATATTTTAGAATATTAGTATTGATATTTTGTGATAATCGGTATATACTGTGAGCGGTGATTAAAATGGATGAACTTCTGTACCCACTTCCCCGCTGTACGATTACTCCGGTCCGCCGGACACAGCCCAAAAAAGAAAAAGACCGGGATCCCTATGACGGTCTGCGCCACTGGTCGGCTCTGACCCACGGACTGGGAATTCTGCTGGCCATACTGGGCACTGCGCTGTTGCTGGCGCGCGCCTATGATCTGGGAGGCTCGATCCACTACTATGTGACCTTCGCCCTTTACGGAACTGCCATGATCGAGTTATATACAGCCAGCACCCTGTACCACAGCATCAATACCACCGTCAAAGGCCGAATCGCGTTGAAAAAACTGGATCACATCTCGATTTATTTCCTGATTGCCGGCACATATACCCCCATTTGTCTGATTGCTCTGAGCGGACCGCTGGGATGGCTGCTGACCGGCATCATCTGGACGCTTGCGCTGTTGGGCACCGTGGTCAGTCTGGTGTGGATCCACAGCCCGCGCTGGGTCACGGTAGGTATCTATCTGTTCATGGGATGGCTGGCCATCTCCGCCATCTATCCTCTGTCACAGGTACTGGCCTTGCGTGGCCTGTTCTGGCTGCTGTTGGGCGGTGTACTATACACCATCGGCGGCATCCTGTATGCCTTGAAATGGCCAGGCCGCTCCAATCCGAAGTTTGGATGCCACGAAATTTTCCATGTTTTTATTCTATTGGGCAGTCTGTGCCACTGGTTGCTGATGTTCCGCGTAGTCGTGTTCCTGTAAGTAAAAAACCTCCATCGGAGCCAAAATCGGTTCCAATGGAGGTTTTCTTGTTCCGTGAATCAGCCGCAATATTCCTTCATCAGTTTTTCAAAGGCGGGCAGAGAACGCTCAATGCGCTCGGTGGGCACGCAGAAGGAGATGCGCACGTGGCCGGGACAGCCAAACCCGCTGCCGGGCACCAGCAACAGGTCGTACTTCTTGGCCCGCTCGGAGAAGGCCATGTCGTCGGCCTCCAGCGCACGGGGAAACAGATAGAAGGTTCCGCCCGGCTCCACACAGTGGTAACCCATATCACGCAAGCTGCTGACCAACAGTTCCTTGTTGCGCTTGTACACCGACAAATCGGAAGTCTGACCGTCGCAGCGGTTGATCAGATGCTGAAAGAACGAGGGTGCGCAGACATAACCCAGCTTACGGCCGGCACCGGCGACGGCGGCATAAACCAGTTCGTGCTCTTCCACCGTAGGCGGCACCAGCACATAGCCGATACGCTCACCGGGCAGAGACAGGGACTTGCTGTACGAATAGGTCACCAGCGTATTCTCGTAGAAATTGGGCAGCCAGGGCACTTCCACGCCGTAGGTAATCTCACGGTAAGGCTCATCCGAAATCAGATAGATGGGATGACCGTACTGGGCCGACTTGGCGCGCAGAATGTCGGCCAGTTTGCGCACGGTTTCAGCCGAATAGACGGCGCCGCAGGGGTTGTTGGGAGAGTTGACAATGACACCCTTGGTGTTCTCGTTGATGGCGGCTTCAAAAGCGGCAAAATCAATCTGGAATGCCTCGATCTCGGCAGGAATGACCACGAACTTGGCTCCGGCACCCCGCACAAACACGCCGTACTCGGGGAAATACGGAGCAAAGGCAATAAACTCATCCCCGGGGCAAGTCAGGCCGTGGAAACAGCAGCACAAACCGGCAGCGGCGCCGCAGGCCATATAAAAATGCTCCGGACGGTAGGCAGTTCCGTACCGTTTGTTCAGATTGTCAGCAATGACGCTGCGGGTCAGAGCATCACCCTGGGCGCTGGTATAGCCGTGCAGAGCGATGGGGTCACCCTTCAGCAGTTCCATGGCAGCATCGGTTACACACTGCGGAGGGGGGACGCTGGGGTTACCAATGGAAAAGTCAAAGACATTTTCCGCACCCACTTCGGCGGCGCGGAGCTTGCCGAACTCAAACAGCTCACGAATCACGCTGCGGTTGGTACCCAACCGGACAGCTTCCTGGGACAGCATAGGACATGGCTCCTCTCGGTTTAATATGTATGGTCACAGATTTCGTCAATCTTGGCTTTCAGAATTTTCAGATCTACAAAGGCATCCGGCTTGCGGCGAGGATCACGCAGCAGAGCGGCCGGATGGAGCATGGCCATCATCCATACCCCGTTCTTTTCAAACCACTGACCGTGCTCTTTGGTGATCTTCAAATCTTCCTTGATAATGCGCATACCGGCTACACGGCCCAGACAGACGATAATTTTGGGCTTAATCAGTGCCACTTGATTGCGCAGATAATCAATACAGGCATCCTGTTCGGTATTCAGCGGGTCCCGGTTTCCCGGCGGGCGGCACTTGACCATGTTGCCGATGTAAATATTCTTTTTGCGATCCAGATCGATGAGGGACAGCATTTCGTCCAGCAGTTTTCCGGCACGGCCCACAAAGGGTTCTCCGGTCAGGTCTTCCTGCTCACCGGGACCTTCACCGATAAACATGACTTCCGCATTGGGATTGCCTACACCAAACACCACATTGGTACGTGTGTCGGCCAAAGCGCACTTCCGGCAGGATTTGCAGGTCTGCTCCAGTGTGTTCCAGTCCAGAATCATGTCTCTCCTCCTCCTTCTGCACTTTTACGATGCAACTTGTTGAATTGTATTGTAACACACCACGGTGGGAAATGCAAAAATAATATTAACAAACCGGATGCTTTCGTTTATAATTGATTTGCAATTCTTTTTCCGGGAGGTGTCCGTATGAATGTCAGCAATCAAATGATGGCCCGTCTGGCCGCTCTGTCCAAGCTGGAGCTGTCCAAAGAGGAATCAGAGCAGCTTTCCGGCCAACTGGAGACCGTCGTGAACTATATGGACATCCTCGCAAAGCTCCCCTCCGAACCTACAAATTGCGAAACGCAGACCGAACTCCTGCATAATGTCTTCCGGGAGGACCGGGTGATCCGCAGCAACGACCGCGCTGAACTGCTGTCCAACGCACCCCAAACCGACGGTGTGACCCTAATCGTCCCCAAGGCAGTGGAATAAGGGGGTGCGGCAGTGAAGAACATTCTGAATTTGTCCGCCCTGCAGTTGGGCTGCGCCATCCGGGCCGGTGAGGTTTCCATTCCCGAAGTGACCCAAATAGCGTTGAATGCAGCCGGACAGGACACCAACAATAGTTTTATTACCTTGAATGCTGAACAGGCCATGACCCGGGCTGAGGGATTACAGCGTAATCTCAAGGAGGCAGAAAGTCCCCTGTACGGTGTTCCCACCGCCCTGAAAGACAATATTTGCACCCGTGGCGTGCGCACCACCTGCGCTTCCAGAATGCTGGGTGCGTTTATTCCTCCCTACTGTGCATCGGTAGTAGAACTGTTAGCTCACGCCGGCACAGTTTCCATCGGCAAAACCAACATGGACGAATTCGCCATGGGCTCCACCGGCGAGACCTCCTTCTACGGTCCGGTTACCAATCCGTGGGACTCCACCCGCTCGGCAGGTGGCTCTTCCAGCGGTTCGGCTGCCGCCGTAGCGGCCGGCATCGTCCCCTTTGCTCTGGGCAGTGACACAGGAGGTTCGGTCCGCCAGCCAGCCGCCCACTGCGGTCTGACCGGCATCAAGCCAACTTATGGCACGGTATCACGCTACGGATTGATTGCCCATGCGTCCTCAATGGACCAGATCGGGCCTCTTTGCCGGGATGCTGCCGACTGCGCCGCCGTACTGGACACCATTCAGATGTACGATCGCCATGACAGCACCAGTGTTCAAACCTCCTACGGCAATCTTCTGAACGGTCTGAACGGCGATGTACGTGGGTTGAAGGTCGGTCTGCCTGTCGAATGCTTTGGCGATGGGCTGAACGACGAGGTGCGACGTGCTGTGCTGTCTGTAGCCGAATATCTCACTTCCCGCGGAGCCATTGTAAAGGAGTTTTCCTTCTCATCACTTCCCTATGTGGTGCCCGCCTATTACATCATTTCCTGTGCCGAGGCCAGCAGCAATCTTGCCCGGTACGATGGAGTCAAATACGGATTGCGCGCCAAAGACTATGCTGATTTGGACGAGCTGTACCGTAAAACACGCACCGAAGGGTTTGGCAGCGAAGTCAAGCGGCGCATTTTGCTGGGCACCTTTGTCCTGTCTGCCGGATATTACGATGCTTACTACAGCAAAGCCCTGCAGGCCAAGACCATGATCCAAAGCGAGTTCCAAAGCGCATTCCAATCCTTTGATCTGCTTCTTACTCCGGTCACCCCCACCACGGCACCCAAGCTGAACAGTCTGACCGATCCATTGCAGATGTACCTCGGCGATGTCTACACCGTCGCCGCCAATTTGGCGGGGCTGCCTGCCCTGTCCATGCCCTGCGGCTTTGACCAAAACGGACTTCCCATCGGTGCTCAGCTGATTGGTCCCCGCTTTGGGGAACAGGTGATTCTGAACACCGCTCATGCCTTTCAGTCGGAAACCGACTTCCACACAAGGAGGTGCGGCGTATGATCTGGGAAACCGTCATCGGTCTGGAGACCCACGTGGAATTGTCCACAAAGAGCAAGATTTTCTGCGCCTGCTCCACCCAATTCGGTGCAGAACCCAACACCTGCTGCTGCCCGGTCTGCATGGGAATGCCCGGTGCCCTGCCCGTACTGAACAAGCAGGTTGTGGAGTATGCCGTCAAAGCCGGACTGGCTCTGAACTGCTCCATCGCAAAGCACACTCATTTTGACCGCAAAAACTACTTCTACCCCGATCTTCCCAAGGCTTATCAGGTCAGTCAGCTTTACAGCCCACTCTGCCGGAATGGCCGGGTTGACATAGGCGGCAAAACCTTCCGTATCCACGAAATCCACATGGAAGAGGACGCCGGCAAGCTGACCCATGATAGCGAAAGCGGCCTGTCCCATACCGACTACAACCGCTGCGGTATACCGCTGATTGAAATCGTCACCGAGCCGGACTTCCGCAACGCCGACGAAGTCATTTCCTATCTGGAGCATCTGAAATTAACTCTGCAGTACCTGGGTGTTTCCGACTGCAAAATGCAGGAAGGCAGCCTGCGCTGCGATGTCAATCTGTCGGTGCGCCCCGTTGGTTCTGACGCCCTCGGTATTCGCACCGAAATGAAAAATCTGGGTTCCTTTAAGGCGATCGCCAAGGCCATCGAATACGAGTCCAACCGCCAAATCGCACAAATCGAGTCGGGCGGCACCGTGGTACAGGAAACCCGCCGTTGGGATGAGGAACAGAATATCTCGCTCTCCATGCGCACCAAAGAGGAAGCAGCAGATTACCGCTACTTCCCCGAACCAGATCTTCCGCCCATCCTCCTTACCGAAGAATATGTGGAACGGCTGCGCAGCGAGCAACCCGAACTGGCCCACCAAAAACGGCTGCGCTATGTACAGGACTGGAATCTGCCCGAATACGATGTAAGAATGCTGACCCATGACAAGGCGCTGGCCGCCTTCTTTGAGCACTGCGTTGCTCTGGGATCCGACCCCAAGCAGACTTCCAACTGGATTCTGGGCGAATGTCTGCGCCGCCTGTCAAGTGACAATTTAGAAGCAAAAGATATTCCCATCTCCCCTGCCACGCTGGTGCGTTTGATCACGCTGGTCAAACAGGGCAAACTGAACCGCAATACCGCTGTGTCCGTCTTTGACGCCGTCTTTTCCAATGACGGCGATGTGGACTCCTATGTGACAGAGCATGCTCTGGAGCAGGTATCGGATACCGGACTGGTCAAGTCGGTCGCGGAACAAGTGCTTGCCGCTAACCCCAAGTCGGTGGCCGATTACAGATCCGGCAAGGAAAAGGCCTTCGGCTTCCTTGTGGGCCAAACCATGCGGCAACTGAAGGGGCAGGCCGCCCCACAGTTGGTCAACGACATTCTGCGCGAGTTGCTGCAGCAGGCATAAAATATACATTCTCTGAAAGGTTGGCTCCACATGAACGATAGAACAACTCTGCTTGCAGAAAATGAATCCCGTTACGGTGCCGAGATCCGCTCCAAGTACGGAAACAATGTAATCGATCAGACCAATGCCATGATTGGCTCCATGACCGGCGAACAATACGGAGAGTGGAAACGGCTGGAGCAGGAAATACGCGCAAAACTGGAACAGGCCGTGCTCGCGCAGGCCACGCCGGACAGTGCGGTGGGAAAACAACTGACCGAACTGCACCGCCGATGGCTTTCGTACACATGGAGCAGCTACTCCCCTGCTGCCCACAAGGGTCTGGCGCAGATGTACGTCTGCGATGAGCGATTCACCGCCTACTACGATGGCAGCGTCCCCGGCTGTGCTGCATTTCTGCGGGATGCCATTGCATTTCACGCATAAGAAAACAAAAATGTCCCGTCCCCGGTCAAACCGGGAACGGCACATTATATTTGCTCTACCTTATTATTCGTGTGCCCAATAAAGTTTGCAAGTGGCTTTTCCGTGATGTAATTCAATCACCCCATAGGTAGCTCCTGTCCCGACACCACCCACTGTGCCGGGATTCATACGCCAAAGGCCATCCTCCTCCCGGGTGCACACCGCCTGATGGGTGTGACCGTACAGCAGAACATCCGCACCGCAGGCATGGGCATCAGCCAGCGCACCGCCCGCTCCGGATTTGACATACCACCTGTGCCCATGGGCCAAAAGGATGCGAACCCCATCTCGCTCCAACAGCAGCCGTTCCGACATACCCGTCCAGCCATCACAGTTTCCGGGCACCATAATCACTGGAATTTCCGGATAAGCAAAGGACAACTCCTCGGCATCCCGGACGCGGTCCCCCAGATGAAAAATTTCATTGGGTCTCTCCCGCTCTACAATTTCAATCATGGTTCCGACGTCACCGTGGGAATCGGATAAAATCAAAAGTTTCATTGTAGTCACCTTCTTGGGTTTTCTTCATAGAATAAATTGAATTCGAACTTTTGCGGAGGATGTGCCATGAATCCAAACCAACCAAACCTGAACGATGTGCTCAGTTCCCCCAAAGCCACCGAACTACTGAAGAACAGGCAGGCCATAGAGTCTCTGCTTCGTTCCAATGAGGCCAAGAAACTTATGGAACTACTCAACCAAAATGCCGGCGGCAGTTTGAACGATGCGGCACAATCTGCCATGAAGGGAAATACCGCGCAACTGATGGGGTTAGTGCAAAATCTGATGAATGACCCGCAGAGTGCCGGACTGGTGGAGGAACTGAACAAAAAGGTCCAGCCATAACTGTTTTTTCGGGGGGTAATCGTCTTGAGTGAGTTTGAGGATAAACTGCAGGCCATTCTGGGCAATCCACAGGCCATGGACCAAATCATGTCCATCGCCCGGTCCATTGGCGGGAATACTCCTCCGGACGACCCGGGCCCTTCCGATCAGGACCTCTGTCCCCCACCCCCCCAGACAATGCCCGATGATCCCTTTACCCTGCTGAATGGACTGGACCCCCGTCTTATGCAGCTCGGAATGCGCTTACTGGGTGAGTATAACCGCACGGACGATCGAACCGCTGCCCTTCTGAGCGCACTGCAGCCCTTTGTCAAACAGGAGCGATATGCAAAGATGGATAAAGCCCTTCAGATTGCCAAACTGTCCCGGGTAATTCGTGTAGCACTGGAAACCTTCCGAAAGGGGGATGCCGATTTTGTATAACCGCTACATCCCCAACAACGCGCAATATCAATCGGTCAGCGGACCTTTCCATAGCGCCGCTTTCCATCCTCCAAAAAACACACAGCGCCCGCCTCCGCCACCCCCAAAAGGGGCGAACCCTCTGGATGGGATTGTCGGCGGACTTGGCGGGCTGCTGAATCGTTTCCATTTGGACCGGTTGGACAGCGGTGATATTCTGCTGTTGTTGATCCTGATATTTCTGTTTTTAGAGCGGGAAGACAACCTGGAGTTGGTCATCACGCTGGGTCTGCTGCTGATATTCGGTCTGTTTGGAGAGGACGAGAGTGCCGAACATCAGGATTCCTCTTCGCCCGCAATGTGAAGTACCGTGCCATCCGGCAAAACAAAGCTGCTGTCCAGAGGTGTCGGACTGACCGTAGACTGTGCCGTCATGCGGTAGACCACCAGATCGTCCTTCACACGCTCGGCTCCCATCAGAAGGCCATCGGACACCGAGACCCAATAGCGCTCCCGGCTGTTCAACTCGGTCTGTTCGACCTCCACGTACACACAGTCTGCGCCCACGTAGGTCTCGTATCCCGCCGCGGTAATCCGCTCCTGCGGCAAATTCAAAACATCTTCATAGGTGGGAATACGCTGAACCAAATCGGCAGAAATCCCATCAACCGGGAAGGTCCGTGCAGTTTCGTCCCCCTCATACCACAGCCAGCGCTGCTGGCCGTCCAGCAAATTGTGTTGGATCAGACCACCCGGCGCAGTCACCGAAGTGCGGGTCCAGCCACCGTCCACCCAAACCTGTACCGTTGTCACAGCAGAGGTTTCGGCATCGGCCCAAAGTTCCATATTGAGTTCCCGGTAGTAAGAACGTGGGCGATTCAGCGTGGCAATGACATTCTGCACCGTCTGGGGCGTCACTTCAATCCGAATAAACGAACCACCGGAACTTCCGGGTTCATTTGTGGAATCAACTTGGGTATCATCAGTCAAATCGGGCAGTTTGATCTGGTAATTCTCCTGCCCAAACAAGGTGATTGCAAAGCTTGCAAACACCGCCAGGACAATAATGGTAGCAATCAGCACGGCTAAGAGCGTGCGTCGTTTTCGTTCCATCACCGTGCCTCCTCTCTTTTTCAGCGAAATTCGTCGCCGCAGGTTTCACGCAGCCCGAAATAATGTTCAATGCAGTCCACAATGCGACGGCAGGCCTGGCCGTCACCGTAAGGGTTGACCGCATGGGCCATATCAGCATATGCACCGGGACACTCAATCAGTTCGGCAGCCAGTTTGAAAATCCGGTCGGTTTCGGTTCCGGCCAGTCGCACAGTACCCGCAGCAACCGCTTCAGGACGCTCGGTCTCCCGGCGCAGGACCAGTACCGGCTTACCAAGGGCGGGGGCTTCCTCCTGAAGACCGCCTGAGTCGGTCATAACCAGATAGCAGCGGGCCATCAGGTTGTGCATCTCTTCCACATCCAGCGGCTCGATCAGATGGATGCGCTCATGGTCAGACAGATAGGTTTGCGCCGCCTGACGCACCACGGGAGACAGATGTACCGGGTACACCAATTCCACATCCTTATAGGTATCGGCCACCTGACGAAGAGCGGTCATAATGCGTTCCATGGGCTCGCCGTAGTTTTCACGACGGTGACAGGTCACCAGAATGACTTTTTTCTTCTCGTAATCCAATTCATTGAGCAGATCCACCGAGAAATGGTAGTCCTTCTCCACAGTAGTCTTCAACGCGTCAATGACGGTATTTCCGGTCAGGTAAACTCCCTCTGTGATTCCCTCATGCTCCAGATTTTCGCGGTTGGAAACCGTGGGACAGAAATGCAGATCCGCCAGATGCCCCACCATGGTACGGTTCATTTCTTCCGGGAAGGGGGAATACTTGTCACCGGTTCGCAGACCGGCTTCCACATGACCCACCGGGATCTGATGGTAAAAAGCCGCCAGTGCTCCGGCAAAGGTTGTAGAGGTGTCGCCATGGACCAGAATCAGGTCGGGCTTTGCCTGCTTCAGAACCTCCTCCATACCCAACAGGCACTTGCTGGTGATGGTAGACAGGGTCTGACCGGGCTCCATGATGTTCAGATCGTACTGGGGTGTAATACCGAAAATCTCCAACACCGAGTCCAGCATCTCACGGTGCTGGGCCGTAACACAGCAGATACTCTCCAGTCCGGGACGCGCCTCCAACTCCTTGACCAGAGGGGCCATTTTGATGGCTTCAGGGCGGGTTCCAAAGATGGTCATGATTTTCTTATCACTCATCCTGTTCACCCTCCTCCTTAGATTCATCCTGCTTCTTTACGTTGTTTCCAATGAAAATGCGAACCGACACGGCGGCAGCAGCACACAGGGCAAACAGCAGCAACATGGCCTTGATGGGACCGCTGGTGGTCAGGACCACGGCTGACAGGCCCAGAATGGCGCTGATTACGTACAGAACGGCCACCGCCTGTTTCTGGGAGAAACCCATATCGATCAACCGGTGATGGACATGCCCACGGTCAGGACTCATGGGATTCTGACCCTTTGCAATGCGTCGGATAAAGGCCGAAGCAGTATCGAAAATGGGCAGGCCCAGCATCAGGAAGGGCACCACAAAGGAAATCACGCTGTACATCTTGAACATGCCTTGAATGGACACTACAGCCAGAACAAAGCCCAGGAATGTGGAGCCGGTATCTCCCATGAAGATCTTGGCCGGATTCAGGTTATAAGGCAAAAAGCCGATGCAGCCACCGGCCAGAGCAGCCAGCAAAATGGCCACATCTACCTCTCCCAGCACCAATGCAATCGCCAGCATGGACATGGAACTGATGGTGGACACGCCGCAAGCCAGACCGTCCAGACCGTCGATCAGGTTGACCGCATTGGTGATGGCCACGATCCAGATGACAGTAATGGGCCAGCCAAGCCATCCCAGTTCCCAGTAAGGATTGCTGGAGAAAACATTGGGATTGGACAGCACTTCGATCATATTCCCTGCGCCTACCGCAACCACAGCAGCCACGATCTGCACCACAAACTTGAACTTGGCAGACAGAGAATAAATGTCATCAAAAATACCCAGAATGACAATGATAACGGCACCCAGAAGCATGCCGCGCACCTGACGGGTCAGCTGGGCAAACAGCAGTACGGTCAACAGGAATCCCAGAAAGATTGCCAGACCGCCCATACGGGGGATGGGGTGGTCGTGCATACGACGTCCATCCTTGGGCACGTCCATGGCTCCCACCTTCTGAGCCAACATACGCACCACCGGAGTGAAAAAGAAGGCCGCGATACCAGCCACTACCATGGCCGCTATCACAAATCCGATCACTCGGATCTCAAGATTCATTAACATCGCTTGTAACCCCTTCAAGCATTATCGGGCAAGGAAGCCCACCTTCTTGTATACCTTGCGCATGGTCTTTTCGGCCACGTAAGAGGCCTTCTCTGCACCGGCACGGTACACACTCTCCAGATAGGCCTTGTCAGCCAGCAGACGCTCGGTCTCCTCGCGGATGGGACGCAGAGTCTCCACCACGGCCTCACCCACCACCGGCTTGAAGGCACCGTAACCCTTGCCGACAAACTCGTTTTCGATTTCCCCGAAGGTCTTGCCGGTGCAGGCGGAATAGATGGACATCAGATTGGCTACGCCGGGCTTTTCGGCAGGAGCATAGCGGACACAGTTTTCGGTGTCACTGTCGGTGATGGCGCGCTTGAACTTGCGCATGATATCCTCAGGCTTTTCCATCATAAACACGCAGCCCTCAGGCATGGACTTGCTCATCTTACTCTCAGGTGCATTCAGACTCATGACACGGGCGCCCGTCTTGGCAATGTAGGGCTCGGGAATTTTGAACACATCGCCGTAAACGCTGTTAAAACGCTGAGCCACGTCGCGGGTCAGCTCGCAGTGTTGCTTCTGGTCTTCACCCACGGGAACCACGTCGGGCTGATAGAGCAGAATGTCGGCTGCCATCAGTGCGGGATAGGTAAACAGACCGCCGTTAATGTTCTCCTTGTGCTTGGAGGACTTGTCCTTGAACTGGGTCATACGGGACAACTCGCCAAACATGGTGTAGCAATTGAGCACCCAGCCCAACTCGGCATGCTGATGCACGTGGGACTGAACAAACAAGGTGTTCTTTTCAGGGTCCAGGCCGCAGGCAATATACTGGGCCAACTGGGTCAGGGTACGGCGGCGCAGATCGGCAGGATTCTGACGGACGGTAATGGTGTGCATATCCGCCATGAAGTAATAACAGTCATACTCTTCCGCACGGGCACCCCAGTTGCGGATAGCACCCAGATAGTTGCCCAGGTGCAAATCACCGCTGGGTTGAATGCCCGAGAGCATTACTTTCTTTTTCATTTCTTCCATAATCGAAAACAGTCCTTTCACTGTTATTTGTACGCAATTATACTGAATTATCATATCACATCTACGCCCGAAGTGCAAGAACAACGGCCGGCACAGCCGCAGGAAAACACAAAAAGGGCGGCGTGACTTCGGTCACGCCGCCCTTGCGGAATGTATAAAAATGTTACGCTTTACTTTGCCACTTCTTCGCAGTAGCGATACAGTACGGTGGCAGCCTGAGCGCGGGTAGCGCTTTCGGCGGGAGCCAACTGCAGATCGGAACCGGTGGCGATACCGCGAACCAGACCCTGAGCGCAGGCCCACTGCATAGCAGCTGCTGCGTACTCCTGAACCTGCAGGGCATCGGCGAAGTCAGCCAGATTACCGGAGGTACCGGCAGTAACGTCCAAATCCTTGTAGATGGCGTAACGGTACAGCAAAGTTGCCATCTGTTCACGGGTGATCACGTCATTGGTGCCAAACAAACCGTTTCCATAGCCGCCCACGATACCTTGAGAAGCAGCCCAGTTGATGGCCTTGGTGTACCACTGATCGGCAGTCACGTCAGCGAAGTCCTCAGCACCAACCACCTCGGGGCAGCCTTCCAGACGCCACAGGATGACCACAAACTGAGCGCGGGTAGTGGCGGCGGCGGGCTCAAAGCGGCCCTCAGACATGCCGTTGAACAGGCCCTTCTCCACACCGTAGTGGATGCCATCGTGATACCAACCGTCGGCCTTCAGATCGGCAAAGCCGTGCAGGACGCAGTCCTCGCCGGTGCAGTCCTTGGCGGGATCGTCGGTGGGCTCAGTCTTACCACAGGTGGTGCAGGTGCCGTCGACCATATTGTGGCCGGTGGCAGAGATAGAAGCAGTATAGCGGCCGCCGCAGCCGTTGGCGCAGTAATAGGTGCGCACACCGGCATCCTCGCAGGTGGCCTTGGTGCTCACATAGGAAGTATAGCTGTGACCCAGTGCGTCGCCCTCGGTCTCACCGCACTTGGAGCAGGTCTTGGGGGTGGAGCAGGTAGCGTCGGTCCAGTCATGGACGCAAGGATCGGGATCGGGATCGGGATTGGGATCGGGGTTGTAATTAGTATCTTCTGCGCCGCAGACGGAACAAGTGCCATCCACGTAGGTGTGCTCAGCCTTCTCACCCTCGGTGGCACCGCAGACGGTGCAGGTCTTGGGAGCCTGACAGGTAGCATCGGCGAAGGAGTGACCCAGAGCATCGCCCTCGGTCTCACCGCACTTGGAACAGGTCTTGGGAGTGGTGCAGGTAGCGCCAGTCCAGCTGTGCTCAGCCTTCTCGCCCTCGGTAGTACCGCAGACGGTGCAGGTCTTGGGAGCCTGACAGGTAGCATCGGCGAAGGAGTGACCCAGAGCCTCACCTTCGGTCTCACCGCACTTGGAACAGGTCTTGGGCGCGGTGCAAGTAGCGCCGGTCCAGTCATGGACGCAAGGATCGGGATCGGGGTTGTAATTAGGATCCTCTGCGCCACAGACAGAGCAGGTGCCATCCACGTAGGTGTGCTCAGCCTTCTCACCCTCGGTGGCGCCGCAGACAGTGCAAGTCTTGGGAGCCTGACAGGTAGCATCGGCGAAGGAGTGACCCAGAGCCTCACCTTCGGTCTCACCGCACTTGGAACAGGTCTTGGGATCGGTGCAGGTAGCGCCGGTCCAGCTGTGCTCAGCCTTCTCGCCCTCGGTAGTACCGCAGACGGTGCAGGTCTTGGGAGCCTGACAGGTAGCATCGGCGAAGGAGTGACCCAGAGCCTCACCTTCGGTCTCACCGCACTTGGAACAGGTCTTGGGAGCGGTGCAAGTAGCGCCGGTCCAGTCATGCTCGCAGGAAGGCTGACTTGCCTCGGTGTAAACGGTCAGACTGTTCAAACGAACCTGGCCGCCCACCAAAGAAATGGCGTAAGTGTCTACAGGCTCAGCAAAGGTAACCGTAACCACCATGCCGTTGACGGTTACTTCCGCGTCTCCGAGAGAATCTTCCAAAGCGGTAACATACTTGCTGGCATTGCAGACAAATTCGATCTTGGTCATGCCCGGGTAGGTAATGGTCAGTTTGCTGGATTTATAGAAACGGGCAGGATTGGCATAATCGGCCACATTACTGGTAGACGCATCCTTGTCATTGGTGACCGTGACCCCGTTCTCAACCCACACCTGCTGATCCGTGGTCAGTACGGTGCGCTTGGCCGTGTCGTCAAAGGTAACAGCAGCAGTGGTGGAAACACCGGGTTCACCGGCATTGGGATCCTCTGCGCCGCAGACAGAGCAGGTGCCATCCACGTAGGTGTGCTCAGCCTTCTCACCCTCGGTGGCACCGCAGACGGTGCAGGTCTTGGGAGCCTGACAGGTAGCATCGGCGAAGGAGTGACCCAGAGCCTCACCTTCGATCTCACCGCACTTGGAGCAGGTCTTGGGAGCGGTGCAAGTAGCGCCGGTCCAATCATGCTCGCAGGGTACAGGTTCGGCATCGGGATCCTCTGCGCCACAGACAGAGCAGATTCCATTCACGTAGGTGTGCTCAGCCTTCTCGCCCTCGGTGGCGCCGCATACGGTGCAGGTCTTGGGAGCCTGACAGGTTGCATCGGTCCAGTCATGGCTGCAGCCGGGCAGTTCATAGATCAGAATGTCGTCCTGACCGGAAGCGTAAACAGCAAACAGCGCATTGTTGGGATTATAGCGCATCCAGTTGCGGGCATTGGAACCCTGTGCCTTGATGGTGGCAACGCCGGTGGCGTCAATCTCAATCGTCCAGGAGGAGTTGTCGGACAGGGTGGTTTCGGTTCTCAGATAGTTACTGGACGAAGAAGCAGCATACAGATAGCCATTTCCTACGTTAAAGGCGTAGGTACCGGACTTGTTACCCGCTTCCAGAACGATAATCTGGGTATCGTCATTAAACGAAACCGTATTGCCGGTCTTGGTAACAGCGGCAGTAGCGCGATTGTTTTTATTTTGAGTAACACTCAGAGCCTTATCGACATTCTTGGCAACAATGACGATCCGGTCACCGACCTGCAAATCGGCCACATCAGTCACCAGTGTAATGCCCGCCGCTTCGGCAGCGCCGCAAACTGTGCAGATTCCGTCAGTGAAAGAATGGGTAACCTTGTTCGTATACTCCGCCTTAAAGCTATAGCCACAGTCGGGATCGGTACAAGTGTAGGTAGTATAACCCAAGGCCACACAGGTGGGCTCCGTTACCACGCCGGCGCCGTAGCTGCAGGTATGACTGCCGGGAGCACGGCCATTGGAGGGCGTGGTAATGCTCGGGGGAACCGCCTGACCAAACAGCAGGAAGGCCAGTTCGGGGTAGTCTACGTAAACATTGCGGGTTCCGGTGATGGACTGGACCGAGTCGTTGCGGCCCAACTCCCAGGTGTCAACAGGGTCCTGTTCCATCCACTTGAGCAGAACATCCTGACTTTCTATAACACCGGCAGAACCCCACATAAACTCGGTGTTGCCCCAGCGGGTGTAAACGTAGAGCATGATGCGGGCCACGTCGCCGCGCAGGTCATAATTTCCGCTGCTCGCACCGTTCGGATCAAAATAGCCGCTGCTTTCACCGTAGGCCGTATTGCCGCGGCTGGAGTTTTCGCTGGAAGCGGTAGGACGCAGCATCATGATATCATTCTCAGCATCACCGCTGCCCTTACTGTTGGGCCAGGTGTGCTCACGGTTCCAAGTAGGACTGCTTCCCCACTCGGGGCCAATGGCGACGCCGGAATAGAAAGAGGAAATCGTGCCGCCGCCGTTCTGACAGTCGGTATACTGATACATTACCTTGGTATCATTATAACTGGTCACAACGGTCTGTTTTTCGGCCATCAGCGTCTGGAGCGCAGCGTACAGAGCGCTGTCGGGCGCGTCGTCATACGAACTTCCGCCGGAAAGCTGAGACAGGTTTTCATAGGTATAATTTCCGGTGTAGAAGGTCTGCGCACTGTCAGACAGTTCGGTGGCAGCAGCGCCACGAACGCCCCAGTTTTTGACCCAGTTTTCGGATGCGTGGGCGTGCGGCTGGGCAACCGTCAGAAGGCTGAAGCAAATGAGCACAGCCAACAGAAGTGCCAGACCGCGGTTTGCGATTTGTTTCATAAAACACACTCCATTTTTGTTTTTTACGGCTTGTTTGATCTGTTTCGCAAAACGCAAGATATACTGATTTTATTTTATCATTCTTATATACCAAAAGCAATCACCTGTTCCGAAAAAACGCATAAATCTGACATAATTACGGACAGTAAAAGGCACGCCCCGAACAAACGGGACGTGCCTGGCGCAACTTAAATTTACTTTTCTTCCAACAGACGCGTCAGCTCGTCCATAAAGGTATTGATATCCTTGAACTGACGGTAAACCGAGGCGAAACGGACATAAGCTACTTCGTCCACACCCTTCAGCTTTTCCATAACCAACTGGCCCACATGGCTGGACGGGATCTCACGGTTCATCTCGTTCTGCAGAGTCTGCTCGATTTCGGTGGCGATCTGCTCCAGCACGGCAACAGGCACCGAGCGCTTTTCACAGGACTTGAGCATACTGGCCAGAATCTTGCTGCGGTCAAAGCTTTGGCGATTTCCGTCCTTCTTGATGATCACCAGAGGCAGACTTTCAATAGTCTCGTAAGTAGTAAAACGCTTGTGACACTCCAGGCATTCACGGCGGCGACGAATGCTGGTCCCCTCGTCCGAAGGGCGGGAATCCACAACCTTACTTTCGGGGTGGGTACAATACGGGCATCTCATCAGAAATCCTCCATTCCGCTACTGTTTTTCCTATTCTAACACATGGAATTTGGTTTTGGTATCTTTTTTTCTAAAAAGTATTGATTTTTGCATATCTTTTTGAAAAAACAGCATACTAAACCCGGAAGTGAGGTGAGCTTCAGATGTATAACCAGAACAACAACCAGCAGAATAGCCAGAATCAGAACAAAAACAGCCAGAATAGCCAGAACAACCAGAACAAGAAGAACAACCAGGCTCAGGATAAGAACGAGCAGAACCGCTGCCGCTAATCCAAGCCATACAAGTTGGGGCCGCTTGCAGCGGCCCCTTTATTTTGCTTTCCCAATAAAAATTACAATCTGACGATTGACGAACTATGGCATAGCGGCTACAATAATCCTGCAGCAATTTGGAACTTTCCAGCTGTATTTCCAACAACCGGCCCGACATTCGCGGAGATATCGCTATGGGCTGAAAGGAGTACATTTATGAAACGATCCTGCGGCATTCTGATGCCCATTTCTTCCCTGCCTTCCCCCTACGGCATTGGCACGTTGGGCAAGGCAGCTTATAACTATGTGGACTTTCTGGCCGAGGCCAAACAGTCCTGGTGGCAGCTTCTCCCCGCAGGCCACACCAGCTACGGCGACTCTCCCTATCAGTGCTTCTCTACTTACGCCGGTAACCCCTATTTCATTGATCTGGACCTGCTGATCGAGGACGGTCTGCTGGAAGAGTCCGAAGTGACCGGTCTGGACTGGGGCTGTGATCCTGCCCGCGTGGCTTACGAAACGGTTTATCTGAACCGCTATAAGGTACTGCGTCTGGCCACCCAGCGTGGCTGGGAGCGTGATTTGGCTGAGATCACCCGCTTTGTGGACGAAAACAAACACTGGCTGCCCGATTACGCCCTGTTCATGGCGGTCAAAGCTCACTTCGGTATGAAGTCGTGGACCGAATGGCCCGACGAGGACATCCGTCTGCGAAAGCCGGAAGCTGTGGAGGCTTACCGCACCAAGCTGACAGAGGATATCCGCATGTACACCTACATCCAGTTCCTGTTCTTCCGTCAGTGGAATCTTCTGCGTACTTATGCCCGGTCCAAGGGCATCGGCATCATCGGCGACATTCCCATCTACGTGGCTCTGGACTCGGCCGACGTGTGGTCCGATCCCGGCAGTTTCCAGCTGGACGAATTCAACGTCCCCACCGAAGTGGCCGGCGTTCCCCCCGACTATTTCAGCGAAGACGGCCAGCTTTGGGGTAATCCCCTGTACAACTGGGATGCCATGAAGGCCGACGGCTTCGGCTGGTGGATCCGCCGCATCGACGGCGCCGGCAAACTGTATGACGTTATCCGCATCGACCACTTCCGCGGCTTTGAAAGCTACTGGGCAGTACCTTACGGTGAGAAAACCGCCAAAAACGGTCACTGGGTCAAGGGTCCCGGCATGGATCTGGTGGGCGTGCTGACCAGCTGGTTCCGCGATATCCAGTATATTGCCGAGGATCTGGGTCTGATGACCCCCGAGGTGGAGCAACTGCTGCGTGACTCCGGCCTGCCCGGCATGAAAGTTCTGGAGTTCGCTTTCGACTCCCGTGAGCCCAGCAACTACCTTCCCCACACCTACCCCGCCAACTGCGTGTGCTATCCCGGTACCCATGACAACACCACCCTGGTGGCATGGAAGGACGAGGCCGACCCCGACGACGTGGCTTTCGCCCATCAGTATCTGGGCCTGAATGACAAGGAAGGCTTCCACTGGGGGATTCTGCGCGGTGGTCTGAGCTCTGTCGCCACGCTGTTCGTAGCGCAGATGCAGGACTATCTGGGGTTGGGCGCAGAAGCTCGCATGAACACCCCCGGTGTGGCCAGCGGCAACTGGCAGTGGCGTATGCTTCCCGATGCCATCACCCCCGAATTGACCGAGAAAATCGGTGAACTGGCCCGTATCTACGGCCGCGCTCCTGTTGTTCCCAAATCCGTCGTCCCCGCACCTGACGAAGAAGAAAACACCGATACTTGTGAAAGTTCTTCCATCGGAACGAATTCGGAAATCTGACCATCTTCCATACATATTTTTTGGTCCTCGGAGAATACTCTCTCCGAGGACCAAATTATTTTCATTTTTTTCTAGAATTTTCTTGACAATTCCCTAGTATCTGTTATAATAATCTAGCGCCTTGAAAATAGCGGGTTTGTGTAAAGGTAGCACAGCGGACTCTGACTCCGTATGTGAGGGTTCGAATCCTTCACCCGCTGCCAAAACACCGTGTCTTTTGACACGGTGTTTTTTCTTTTTCCCGTGATTCGAACCCTCACGTTGTCATCCCCGAGCGGTTGCCCCGCAAGGGGCGAGCGAGTGGGGACATTCGGTTCGCCGAACGGCGCATTGCGCCGTTCGAATCCTTCACCCGCTGCCAAAACACCGTGTCTTTTGACACGGTGTTTTTTCTTTTTTCGTTTCCTTTCTTGACATTTTCAATACCTCGTGTTACGATGTATTGCGCAAGAGGAGGTATGGCATGGATATTCAGTTG
>JAZOBA010000055.1:0-6863 GCA_045595705.1 Oscillospiraceae bacterium | reverse complement strand
GATATCGATGCCGCGGGCGGCGATATCGGTAGCCACCAGAATGCGCACTTCGCCGGATTTAAAGTCGGCCAGTGCCTTCTGACGGGCGGTCTGGCTCTTGTTGCCGTGGATGGCGGCAGCGGTAAGGCCCTGCTTGTTCAGGTCCTGGGCCACCTTATTGGCCCCGTGCTTGGTACGGGTGAATACAAGGGCGCTGCGCACCTTCAATTCCCCCACCAGATGGGCCAGCAGTTTTGTCTTGTTGCCCTTGTCCACAAAATACAGGCTCTGGGCAATAACCTCCACCGGGGAGGACACCGGGTCCACCTCCACACGGGCATAGTCATGGAGCAGAGAGTGGACCAGTTCCATGACCTCGGGGGGCATGGTGGCAGAGAAAAACAGGGTCTGCTTTTTGACCGGCAGCAACTTGAGCACCCGGCGCACATCGTGGATAAAGCCCATGTCCAGCATGCGGTCGGCCTCCTCCAGCACGAAGATCTCCACATCCAGCAGATCGATCAGACCCTGTCCGTGGAGGTCCAGCAGGCGGCCGGGCGTGGCCACCAGTATATCCAGTCCTTTTCTGATTTTTTCTACCTGCGGCTGTTGGCCCACGCCGCCAAAGATGACGGCGGAGCGCAGGGGCAGATGCTTGCCGTAGGCCTCAAAGCATTCTTCGATCTGCAGGGCCAGTTCCCGGGTGGGGGTCAGGATCAGGGCGCGGATCTTGTGCTCACCTTTTTTGTAGGTGCCGGTCAGTCGCTGCAGGATGGGGGTGGCAAAGGCACAGGTCTTGCCGGTTCCGGTCTGAGCGCAGCCCAACACATCCCGCCCCTTCAGGGCAGGGGGAATGGCACCGCTCTGAATGGGGGTGGGATGTTCATACCCCTGCGCTTTGAGCGCCGAAAGGATCTGGGGCATCAGTCCAAGTTCTTTGAATGTCATGGTTTCAATCCTTTTATCCGTTTGCAGAGGAAATGAGAGCGCGCAATACAGCCGCCACCGTCTCCTCCAGGCTCTGACCGGCACAGTCCACCACCGTGTCAGCCCACTGCTCGTACAGGGGCGTGCGGTAGTCGTACAGGTCGTTCAAGGTCTGCCCGGGCTCCATGGCTATGCCGCGGGTGCTGATGTTGTTCAGTCGAGCTTCCACCTCAGTCAGGGGCAGGCGCAGATACACGATCCGGCCCAGTTCTTTCAGGTGCGCCATGGACTGCTCCCGGCAGACGCAGCTTCCGCCGGGGGACACAATCGAATGTTTGCACTGCACAGAGCAGATGGCCGCCTGTTCCAAATCAAGGAACACCTCGGTTCCGCGCTCATTGATGATGTTCTGCAGCAGTGCACCCTCCCGCTGCTGGAGGGTCAGATCGGTGTCAATAAAATCAAAACCCAGGGTCTTGGCCACCAGCACGCCTACCGTGCTTTTGCCCGAGCCGGGCATACCGATCAAAATAATGTTGTCCATCTTAGGATAACTCCTTTGGGCAGTATACATACAAATTCAAAATATTATATCAAAAAAAGCGCGGCAGAGCAACTGCCGGATTTGGAAACGATCCGCCCGGATTGCCAGCCTTTCGACACACTTCCATCGGCTCAGACATTGAAATGCGCCGCAAAACATGATAGAGTAACCCAAAGGATCACTACCGACTTTGTGAGGGGCGTTATGGGAAAACTTTTATTGATCACGGGAGATCTGGCTGCCGGAAAATCCCGGTTTGCTTCTGTTTTGTCCGAGCGATACAACGCAAGTATGTTTTTCAAAGATTCCATCAAAGAAGTTCTGGCGGATACCGTTGGTTTTTCCACCCCGGAAGAAAGCCGGAACCTGTCGGTGGCTGCGGTTGAATTGATGTTTCTGATCTGCTCGGAGTTTGGACGGCTGGGGAAAAATCTGATTTTAGAGGCAAATTTTCGCGGCGCAGAATTGGACAAACTGCAGCAGATCGCATCGGACAACCGGTACGATGTGCTCACCCTTGTCCTTCGCGGTGATACCGCGATTTTGCACCGGCGATTTTTAAACCGGATGCGGCAGGAAAACCGGCATCCCGCCCATCTGACCGCAGGACTGGATGAATTTGACCGGTTCAAGACCTACATCGAACAGGCAAGAGCCGAGAAGATTCCCGGCCACGCATTGTACATTCCCGCAGACGATTTTTCCTATCAGACCGATGCGGAGCTTCTTGGAAAAATTGATGCATTTATGAAGGACTGATCCATTCCGATTTGCAGGGTGTTGTTATGACAGGAAAATTATTCATTCAGGCAATTGTAAAATTTATACTGGGCGTTGTGCTGGTGGGTGTGCTGATTTTCCTGCCCGCCGGGTCGCTTTTATTCTTCCACGGCTGGCTGCTGATGGGCATCCTTTTTGTCCCCATGTTTCTCGCCGGCATTGTGATGCTGTTCAAAAATCCACAATTGCTGCAAAAGCGTCTGAACGCAAAAGAAAAACAAAGGGATCAGAGCCTTGTGGTGAAACTCAGCGGACTGATGTTTCTGGCCGGTTTCATCGTTGCCGGACTTGGTTATCGCTTTGATTGGTACACCCTGCCAAAGGGTCTTGTTCTCTGCGCCGCGGCAGTATTTCTCATTGCATATCTCCTTTATGCCGAGGTGCTCCGGGAAAATACATACCTGAGCCGCACGATTGAAGTGCAGGAACATCAAAAAGTGATCGACACAGGACTATATGGCATTGTACGGCATCCCATGTACAGCGCAACCTTACTCCTGTTCCTGTCCATGCCCCTTGTGCTGGGGTCCGTCTATTCCTTTGTGATTTTTCTCGTGTATCCCTTCCTCATCGCAAAGCGAATCAAGGGAGAAGAAGAACTCCTTGAGCGGGAACTGGCAGGCTATCGTGAATATAAGCAAAAGGTCAGATACCGCCTGATCCCGTTTATTTGGTAACAAAAACAGAACTCGCCGCGCGATTTGTCGCGGCAGAAATGAGCGCTAAATATGGAATTTCACGAAACATTACAGGAACTGCGAAAGCAGAAGGGTCTGACGCAGGAAGAACTTGCCGAGGCCCTTTACGTATCCCGCACGGCCATTTCCAAGTGGGAGTCGGGCCGGGGATACCCCAGCATCGACTCGCTGAAGGCTCTGGCAAAATTCTTCTCGGTGACCATTGACGATCTTCTGTCCGGAGAGCAGGTGCTGACCCTCGCCGAGCAGGAGCACAAACAAAAAGAAGGGCATGTTCGCAGTCTGGTCTTCGGACTGCTTGACTGCTGCACCGCCCTGTTGCTCTTCCTGCCCTTTTTCGGCCAGACCGTCAACCAAACCCTTTATGAGGTCTCCCTGTTGTCGCTGACCGAAATTGCGCCCTACATGAAAGCCGCCTATGTTGTTGTGGTCATCGCAATGATCCTCTTTGGGTTGCTGACCCTTGTGCTGCAGAATTGTCACGCAGCACTTTGGATACAAAGCAAGTGCAAAATCTCATTGGCCCTCACCGCCATCGGCGCCCTTCTTTTCACCGTCAGTCTACAGCCCTATGCCGCTGTTTTCCTGTTTGTTTTCTTTGTCATCAAGGTCCTGCTGCTGATCAAATGGCAATGACACGAACCGTGTCGCCCATGTGACGAACCGTTTCTTGTTCCGGCTCGGTCCCCTTGTTACGCTGTATTCCGGCCAAGGCCAATCCACGCAAAGGGAGCCGGAATCATGAAAGCACCAACCAAACATACTTTTTGCATCGCCCTCGGACTACTCGCAGCATTTGCACTTTGGACCGCCGCAGTGCGCATCATTGATGTGCAGGCCATCGGCCCGGGAGGGTCCTGCGTAGGCTTTGCCGTACTGAACCGCTTTTTTCACAATCTGACCGGGGTGCACATGTCCCTGTATGTCATCACCGATTGGCTGGGGCTGGTACCCATCGCTTTCGCGCTGGGTTTTACCGTGCTCGGACTGGCCCAATGGATGGAGCGAAAACACCTGACGCAGGTCGACCGCAGCATCTTCATTCTCGGTGGGTTCTACCTTGTTGTCATGGCCGTCTATGCACTCTTTGAACTGGTTGTTGTCAATTACAGGCCGGTATTGATGGAGGGATTTTTGGAGGCATCCTATCCCTCCTCCACCACCCTGCTTGTACTGACCGTCATGCCGACTGCCATGATGCAGCTGTATGGCCGCATCAAGCATCCGTTCCTCCAACGCGGCGCTATGTGGGCAATCGCCGTCTTTATCGCCTTTATGCTGATTGGGCGGCTTGTTTCCGGTGTCCACTGGCTGAGCGACATCATCGGCGGTGTTCTGCTCAGTTCCGGTCTCGTTCTGATGTATCATGCCTTTACCGAATCAAAATAAAGCAAACCCCTCCGGCTCACTTGAGCCGGAGGGGTTATTTTAGTTCTGCTCAATTTTCAGTGCGCCGTTGGGACACACCTTGACGCAGTTGGGATCGCCGCCGCAGCCGTCGCACTTGACCGTCTTGCCGTCATGTCCCCGTTGGGGAATGTGGAAGGGGCAGACCTTGCCGCAGGCTCCGCAGCCAATACACACACTGCGGTCCACCAGCACCCAGCCGGACTGGTCCTGCTTGATGGCACCTGCGGGACAAACCGCCACACAGGGTGCGTTTTTGCAGTGGTGACAGCTGAAGGTGTCATACTTGGTGTAGCCCGAGGGCTGCACACCCTTTCCATAGCGGCGGGGTGCCACCGCGCCGACGGCATCGGCCGGATAGTGGTGGTCCAGACAGGTGACCACGCAGGCCAGACAGCCGGTGCATTTTTCGTTTTCACATACAATTCTCATGCCGTCAGACCTCCTTGCCGCAAGCTTCCAGCTGGCAGACGCAGCTGCGGTAGCCGGGGAACCCCGAAATGGGGTCGTTATACCGGTCGTCCAGCAGACAGTTGATGTTGTGCTCGGGGTCACCGTGATAGACGTGGACCACACCGGGTTTGACGCCGTGGTCAATATCCACCGTATACTCCATACTGCCCACCGGGGTGGTCAGCCGCACGGTATCCCCATCTGCCACGCCGAGCCGCTCGGCATCGGCAGGGCTGACGGTGGCCAGCGTATGCGTCTCCAGTCCAGCCAACCAGTCCACGCGGTAAGTGCGGGAGTGGAAGAAATGTGCCTTACGTGCGCCGGTGCAGAGAATGAAGGGATATTCTTCCCCCAAGCCGGCCTTCTCCCGCCAGTCGGTATAAACCGGCAGAGCCTCATGGCCTTCCAGCGCGGCATAACGCTCCAGCACACCGGAGACAAATTCCACCTTACCGGAGGGGGTCATGAACCCGGTTTCGCAATTGCGCTGCTGTCCGCTCTTCAGCGTCCGCGCCGGTACACCCTCGGGATGCGCCTTCAGTTCCTCCAGCGTGACCGCGTTTCCACGGATAGTATGGTTCAGATAAGCCGAATAATCGGCCTGATCCAGAATGGGGCCGTGGAGATCCAGCGCATGGGCAATGCGCAGCAGGATCTCCTCATCGGGCCGTTTGTCACCCGGATCGATCATCGTGGGAATGTACACCAGCCGGTTGCCCTTGCCGATCAGCACGTGCTCCCGCTCAGGGGCGGTACAGGCGGGCAGGATCAGCTCGGCATCCTCGCAGGCCTCGTTCCAGAACAGTTCCAGCACCACGCGGTACTCCACCTGCTTGAGGGCCTCCATGAGCCGGTCGGCCCGGGGCCACATCCGGGCGTTGGCGCCCACCATGATCAGATTGCGCACCTCATAAGGCTGCTTGTTCATCAGCACATCGGCCAAGCGGGCGCACTGGGCCTCGTCACGCACCAGTTCGTCCCAAACAGGGTAGCAGCCACCGGAAATATCCTCCACCGCGGGTCGCTGGGTCAGATTATGATGGAATGTGTCGATGGTTGCCTTGGGCGCGCCGGCGGTGTTGATGTTGCCGCCCTCCCGACCCAAACTGCCGGTCAACGCCAGCAGCAAAAGGGCGGCACGCAGATTCTGCACACCGTTGACGGCGTGGACTACGGCGCAGCTGGAGGTGCGCAGAGCCACCTTGCCCTCCGCCATCATGCGAGCGGCCTGCACGATCTTTTCCGCGGGCACTCCGGTCAGACGCTCACCGACCTCAGGCGGGAACTGGGATACATACTGCCTGTATTCCTCAAATCCGTGGGTGTATTTTTCGATGTACTCCTTGTCCTCCAGACCTTCCGCAAGAATGACGTTGGCAATGGACAGCGCCAGCGCGCCGTCGGTACCGGGCCAAAGCTGCAGGTGCAAATCGGCGGCGTTGGCGGTGGCAGTCACCCGGGGATCCACCACGATGAGGCGGGCACCCTTGTTCTTGGGACCCCATACCGGGCCCAGTTCTCCGTTGCCGGCGCCGGGATTGGCTGTCCAGATCACAAAGGTCTTGCAGTGGGCGTTATCCGGCTGCAGATTCTCGCCGCACACCAGCTTCCATGCCATGGTCATGGCCGAATTACAGGTGCTGGATTCGGTACAGAAATTGGGCGAGCCATAGGTAGCCGCCAGTTCAGCCAGCATTTTGCGATAGCGTTTGGGATGACCCGCAAAGAACACGGTAGCCCGGGGCCCGCTCTCTTTGGCGGTCTGCTTCAATCGCCGGGCAATTTCCGCCACGGCCTGTTCCCACGAAATGGCCTCATACTGTCCGCTGCCCTTGGGCCCCACACGCTTCATGGGGTGCAGGATGCGCTCCTTGTTGTGAACGTACTGCTTGAGGGCCGCACCGCGCACGCACAGTTTGCCCGTCAGGCAGGGATGTCCCTCCAGCGGCTGCACCGAGCGGATGGTTTCATCCTCCACTTGGGCCTGAATGGGACAGTTGCTGCCGCAAAGGCCGCAGATACCGATTTTTTGTTCCATTGTATTCACCTCAATGTAACTTACAATTCCCGGCTGC
>JAZOBA010000054.1:0-19467 GCA_045595705.1 Oscillospiraceae bacterium | reverse complement strand
TTTGCCCTTCTGTTTGGGGCACCCAAGAAGTGGATGAAGTGGACAGCCATGGTTGTGGCAGTGCTGATGGGTGTGTCCCGCTTGTATGTGGGTGTGCATTACCCCACCGACATTGTGGGCGGTATTCTGGTAGGTTTGCTGCCCGGTTGGCTGGCATGGCTGCTGTGCAAACAGATCAAACAAAGTAAATACATCCTGTAAATCAAACGACGCCGGAAGTAATTCCGGCGTCGTTTTTTATAGATTTTGGCAGAAAAAGCGGAACCAGTTTTCTCCCACAACGGCGGAGATGTCCTGTTCCGGCCAACCGCGTCCGGCCAGTTCCCGGCGCAGATTGTCCATGGCGCCGTGGTCTGGCAGAATGTCAAAGGCCTCGGCGGTGACCCCTTGGTAGGTGAAGGTGTCACTGCCGCCGCTGATGCGGATCATCAGGTCCAGACCCAGACCGACTCGGTCCACGCCGCTGTGCTGACAGAGGTATTCCATGTGGTCGGCCAGTCGGGCGACTGTGGCCTGCGGCGGGTTGTCTACCAGTCCGCTGTAACCGTTGGCGCCCATCACACCGCCGGAGGCAGTAATGGCGGCGATGGTCCGGTCGCTGAGGTTGCGGTCCATGGGCCGCAGAGCGCGTGCATTGGAGTGGGAGGCAAAGAAAGGTCGGGTGACCAGTGCGGCCACATCGTCACATCCGCCTTGATTCAGGTGGGAGACATCGATGAGAATACCACGCCGGTCGGCATAGCGGACCAGTTCTTTGCCGAAGGGTTTCAGACCCAGATGATCGGTTGGACCGTCGGGGCCGTATCCGGCGCCGTAACCCACGTGGTTTTCACGGCTCCAGGTCAATCCCAACAGACGCACGCCCCGGGCGTAGAATTCGTCCAGCCGGGCAAGGTCGGTGCCGATGGGTTCGGCACCTTCCAGAGAAAGCAGCAGAGCAATATTTCCCTCGCTGCGGACTTGCCGGATCTGTTCGCCATCGGTGCAGAGCACCACGGCGCCATTCAGGGTGGCCAATTCCAAATCCAGTGCGTCAATCTGTGCCATAGCTTCGCGGTAATAGGCGTCATCACTGTCCATCCGGCTCAGATAGATCGCTGCGACGATCAGACCAATTCCGGATGCGCGCCACTCAGGCAGGTAATAACCTTCCATGACCCGGGTCTCACCCTTGCGGTGACATTTCAGCAGGTCCATACCCAGATCCAGATGTGCATCGGAAATCATATCAGTTCTCCTTGACTACAATGAGAGTTTTACAGGTTCAGACCGGAAAAGCCCATGAAAGCCATGGCCAGCAGGCCGGCGGTGACCAAATAAATGGGGACTCCCTCGAAGGATTTGGGACATTCGGCAAATTCCAGACGCTGACGCACAGAAGCGAACAACACGATGGCCAAAGTGAATCCCAGACCGCCGAACACACCATAGGCAGTGGACATCAGGGCACCGTAACCCTGTTGTGCGGTCAACAGAGCGATGCCCAGTACGGCGCAGTTGGCGGTGATCAGAGGCAAAGACTTGCCCAATGCGGCATACAGGGAGGGAACGGCTTTTTTCAGGAGTATTCCCAGCAGTTGCACCAGTGCAAAAATAATCAGGACAAAAATCACGGTCTGAAGAAAACCGTCCAGCCCCAGTGGAATCAACAAAAAGGTGTTGACGATCCATGTGAAAAGAGAGGTCAGTCCCATTACCACGGTTACGGCAATGCCCATGCCCAGTGCGGTGCTTGTCTTTTTGGAAGTGCCCAGCAAAGAGTCAATTCCCAAAAACTGCACCAAAACAACATTTTCGGCAAAAATTGCAAAAATGGCAAAAGAGAGCAGTTCAGCAAGATTCATGTGTGCTACCTCTCTTTCTCCGGGCGGTTCCGGGACGGCGGATAAACTGGACCAGCGCAATCAGACAGCCCAGCATGATGAAGCCGCCGCAGGGGGACAGGATCAGGCTTACGGGGTAATCACAAAGAATGGGCACGGGGGCACCCCAGATGGTGCCGGCTCCCAGAATTTCACGCACGGCACTCAAAATGGCTAACGCACCGGTGAAGCCCAAACCGGTAAACAGGCCGTCCAGGAAGGACTTCCCGGGTGAATTGTGGGAGGCAAAGGTTTCGGCACGGCTCAGAATGATACAGTTGACTGCAATCAAAGGGATGTAAAGGCCAAGAGCTTCCGACAGGTTGCATGCGAAGGCCTGCAGAAGCAGATCGGTTATTGTTGTAAAGGTGGCAATGACCACCAGACAGGATGCTGTGCGGATCTTGTCGGGGATCACCTTGCTCAGCAGGGAGACGACCAGTTCGGAGCAGGCCAGCACGGCGGCGGTGGACAGACCCATGCAAAGGCCGGTTTGCAGAGAAGTGCTGGAAGCCAGCGCAGGGCACAAACCCAGCAAAAGCACAAAGACTGGGTTCTGACGGAGCAGGCCGTTCAGAGCAATGTTACCGGCCTCTTTGGGTTCCATACAGAACTGGTCTCTCAGCCAGAAACGCACACGCCGGAGAAGAGCGGTTTTCTGAGAGAACGGATCAGCCATGTTCTTCACTGTCCAGCCCTCCTTCCGCATCATAGTTGAGAACGGCGGTCAGGGCGGTGTTGATGCCCTGTGTTACAGCTTCACTGGTGATGGTGGCGCCGGTCACGGCCTGAATGGAATTGCTGCCCTTGTTGACCGTGATGGAGCCGGATTTTCCGACGTATTGATTCAGAAAGTCGGGGTCGGCAGCATTGGCACCCAGACTGGGTTTTTCCCGGTGTTCCAGAATGGATACGCCGGTGACGCTGCCGTTGGCACCCACGCCCACCATCAGACGGATATCACCGCCAAAACCGTGGGGGGTCACTTCCACGCAGTACCCCAGAAAGCGGGTTCCGTCGTATGCACCCGAAATGCGGTCAATGGTGGGGTCTTCGCAGTACATTTCGGAAAAAACGTTGGCGCCGGGCATGACCGATTCCATGTTGGACTGCCGTTGCTTTTCGGCATGCAGGGCAATGGTGTCGGCAGTCAAAAAATGGACCAGTGCCAGCACGAGACCCGCCGCGACGAGGAGCGAAACCAGTATGAGTCCCGGCTTCAGAATGTGTTTCCATGCAGAGCGGAAGTCTTTCACGTTGATTGCGTCCATGTTTTCGCTCATGCTGCCCCTCCTTTCCACTTGCTCCAGAAACGGGGGGCGCCGAATCGGTGGGGCAGGCCGACCTTGTCAAAAAGTCGGACAAATACATTCATAATCAGGATGGCGGAACTGACACCCTCAGGGTATGCGCCAAAATAGCGCAAAAATACCGTCAGACCACCGCAGCCGACAGCGAACAGAATCTGTCCCACGGGGGTGATGGGTGAGGTCACATAGTCGGTGGCCATGAAAATGGCACCCAGCAGCAGACCGCCGCTGAGCAGATTGTAGAGCATCCAGTCCATCGGGTCGTTGCCGTTCAAGGGGAACAGATAGGTCAGCACGGCCACAGTGCCCAGGAAACACAGGGGGATGCGGGGAGAAATGACTTTGCGGCAGACCAGATAGAGGCCGCCCAAAAGCAGAGCGATGGAGGAAACTTCACCCAGACTGCCGCCGTGGGCGCCGATCAGCATCTCCTGCAGACTGTAATTGGGGATCAGCCCCTGATGCAGGCTGGCCATGGGGGTGGCGGCAGTGGTAGCGTCCGCTTGCATGCCGAATCCGGTCCAGAAATCGGTGCCGGCAACCGCCCAATTGCTCATCAGAGCGGGGAAGGAGAACAGGAAGACCCTGCCGGCCAGCGCGGGGTTCATAAAGTTTTTGCCCAGTCCGCCGTATAGCTGCTTGACCACTACGATGGCAAAAAAGGAGCCCACGATAGCGATCCAGTAGGGAGCGGTAACGGGCAGACACATGGCCAAAAGCATACCGGTAACGCAGGCAGACAGATCGCCGACGGACTGAGGCTTTCTCAGCGCCAGACGGTACAGAAGCTCAAATAATACGCAGGAGACCATGGCGATGGCGGTCATGATCAGCACACGGGGACCGAAGAAATAGGTGGACACGCCCAGCGAGGGGATCAGAGCCACCATCACATCCACCATAATCCCGCGCACGGTTTCGCCCGATGTGATGTGGGGGGAGGAGGCTGCCGTAAAGTGGGGAGATTGCGTGGAAGGCTGATTGGGTTCAGTGCTCATTGGCTGTCCTCCTTTCCTGCCCGCGGGGCGCAGGTTTCCTCCGATGCGATTGGGCACAGGGTTTCTGTCTGCTGTTGGTGGCAGATTTCATGTTTTGCAGTACGGATGCTCTGCACCAGATTGATGTGGGCAGGGCAGACATAGGCGCAGCAGCCGCACTCCATGCAGTCCATGATGTGGAATTTTTCCAGTTCACCGAAGCGGCCACTGTGTGTGTACAGGTCGAAGTACAGGGGCTGTAGATTCATGGGGCAGGCCTTGATGCAGCGTCCGCAGCGGATACAGGGGGAGCTTTTGGCAGAGGCACACTCCCGCGCGTTCAGAAACAGCAGAGCCCGGCTTGTTTTCAGAATGGAAGAATCCAGACCGTGCAGGGCGGTGCCTGTCATGGGGCCGCCCAGCAATACACGGCTGGGCTGCTTATGCAGTCCACCGCATTCCTCCGGAAGGAGGTCCAGCGGCGTGCCGATAGGAACCAGAAGGTTGCGGGGCTCGTTGATCGCTCCGCCGGATACGGTGATCATACGATGGGTCAGGGGAATGCCGTAGACGACCGCATCAAAGATGGCGGCGACGGTGGCAATGTTGAATACGGCACAGTTTACATCAACGGGCAGTTTGCCCGGAGGAACCTGGCGGCCGGTCAGTTTGCGGATCAGCTGCTTTTCGGCGCCTTGAGGATGGCGGGTTTTCAAAGTTACGATGTGAATGCCGCTGTCTTCGCTCAGCATGGAGCGCAGATTCCGGATGCCGTTCATTTTGTCGGCCTGAATACCGATGAGGGCGGTTTTCAAATTCAGAGTGCGCATGAGGATATCCACGCCGCCCAAGATCCGTTCGCCGTCCTCCAGCATCAGCCGGTGGTCGGCGGTGATGTAGGGTTCGCACTCAGTGCCGTTGATGATCAGCGTGTCCACCTTGCCGATGGCTTCCTTCAGTTTGGCTCCGGTGGGGTAGCCAACGCCGCCCATACCTACGATGCCGGCCTCGGTGATCAGATCGACAACTTCCCAACAGGTCAGGTTTTCCGGATCGGCTTTGCGCTCCAATGGGGGAGCGGGAGTGTCCTGATAATCATTTTCAATCACAACGGACAAAACAGAATTTCCATTGGGGTGGGGGCGCTCTTCGATGGCGACAACAGTGCCGGAAACCGAGGCGTGAATGGGGGCACCCAGTCCGGTGGGCTCGGCAATTTTTTGACCCAACAGAACACGGTCACCCACTGCGACGATGGGGTTACAGGGCTCGCCCACGTGCATGAGCATGGGCAGAACAACATGGGTAGGTGCCCGGTCCAAAGCGGTTACTTCCATACCCCGGGTGACCGCCTTGCGATCATAGGGATGGACGCTTCCGTATAGTCTGTGCAGCATAGCATATCACCTCGGTAAAGCTTGCAGAAATTGTGACGAACTAATTGTATTTTATCTGAGGATCGCGGGATTGTCTACTGATTTGACTGCGGTTTTTTATGCAGAATGTAAAAAACCGGAAGCGGACCTGCGTTGACAAATCGGTGTTTAAATTGTATGATAAGTGAAATATATTTTCATGTAACGCAATCATTCCAAAGGAGGCGCATAGGCCATGAAGATGCGTGGAGCAAAAATCGTGCTGGAATGCCTGCTGGAGCAGGGAGTGGATACCGTGTTCGGTTATCCCGGCGGCACCATTTTGAATATTTACGATGAGTTGGAATTGGGTGGATACGGCACCCGAATCCGTCATATTTTGACTGCACACGAGCAGGGCGCATCCCACGCTGCCGACGGCTATGCCCGTTCCACCGGCAAGGTTGGCGTCTGTTTCTCCACCTCCGGTCCCGGCGCTACCAATCTGACCACCGGCATTGCCACGGCCTATTATGATTCCTCCCCCGTGGTGTTTATCACCTGCAACGTGTCGGAGGAACTGATCGGCAAGGACTCCTTCCAGGAGGTTGACATTACCGGTATTTCCATGCCCATTACCAAGGCCAATTATCTGGTGCGTGATGTCAACCAGTTGGCTGACGTGGTGCGTGAGGCATTTGCCATTGCCCGTTCCGGCCGACCCGGCCCGGTTCTGATTGATATTGCCAAGAACATTACGGCGGCCGAGGCCGAATATACTCCGCTTCCCCGCAGCGAACATTCCTCTCAAGGCCGTCTGGGCGCTATGCTGCGCCGGGCCAGCCACGAACTGAAGGCTCCCGAGCCGGATGCCGGTGACATTCAGACCCTGCTGGACATGATCGAGCAGTCGGAGCGTCCTCTGGTGCTGGTGGGCGGCGGTGTTATCCGCTCGAAAAATGCCGTACCCGAGTTCCGTAAATTTATTGAAACGCTGGATGCTCCCGTAGCCACGACCATTATGGGTGCCGGCGCCTGCCCGGGTGATCATCCGCTGCTTACCGGTATGATCGGTATGCACGGCTCCCATGCTTCCAACCTGGCTTCTGATGAGTGCGACCTGCTGATTGCCATCGGCTGCCGTTTTTCCGACCGTGTGGCCACGAATCCGGCTCATTTTGCAGAAAATGCAAGGATTGTTCATATTGACATTGACCGCGCGGAGATTGACAAGAATGTTAAAACCCATCACCATATTGTCGGTGATGCCCGCCGTGTGTTGGAAATGTTGAATGGAAAACTGCCGCAGCATAGTTATACTGATTGGAAAAAGTGGGTTTTCTCCCACGGAGAGATCGAACTGCCTACCGGCGGTGCTCTGCAGCCCCATGAAGTGCTGGAAACCATTCAGAAGGTGGCAGGCGATGCCATTATTTCCACGGACGTAGGCCAGCACCAGATGTGGTCGGCACAGTACTTCCATTTTTCCCGTCCCGGTCAGTTGCTGACCTCGGGCGGATTCGGCACCATGGGATTTGGCTTGGGTGCGGCGCTGGGCGCCAAGGTGGGAAACCCGGATCAGGTAGTGGTCCACTGTACCGGCGACGGCGGTTTCCGCATGAACTGCCATGAGTTGTGCACCGTGGAACATTACGGTTTGCCGGTGATCACCGTAATTTTCAACAACCGGACGCTGGGCATGGTTCGTCAGTGGCAGAATCTGATCTATCAGAAACGGTTCTCCCAGACCGATCTGGACCGCGGCCCGGATTTCGTCAAGCTGGCTAACGCCTATGGCATTGACGGTGCCCGTGTGGCAACACAGGCCGAGTTTGAAACGGCCTTCCGCAAGGCGGTGGAATCGGGCAAGCCCTGTGTCATTGAGTGCGCCATTGACAAGGACGCCATGGTCCATCCCATGGTTCCCGGCGGCGCAAAGGCAACCAATTTCCTGTTGGATTAAGGAGGGACATCCATGAACAATACCGTAACCCTTCATACCCTTTCGGTTCTGGTGGAAAACTCTGCTGGTGTTCTGTCTCAGGTTTCCCGCCTGTTCTCCAGAAAGGGCTACAACATCGAATCATTGGCCGTGGGTGCCACCGATGACCCTGCCGTGTCCCGTATCACCATTGAGGTGCTTTGCGATGGCCCCATGATCGAGCAGATCATGAACCAGCTGCGCAAACTGTTTCCGGTCTACTCGGTGCAGGAACTGCTGCCCGAGCGCTCCATCCGCCGCGAACTAGTCATGTACAAGGTCAAGGCAGAAACCTCTGATGTGCGCAATGAGGTCATTCAGATCGCCAACATTTTCCGTGCCTCCATCATTGACGTGTCCCTGAAGTCTCTGACCCTCGCTTTGATCGGTGATGAGAGCAAAGCCGAGGCCATGCAGGGTCTGCTGGAGGCCTTTGGCATCCTGGAACTGGTCCGTACCGGTATGGTCGCATTGGAACGTGGTGCCTACACCATCGGCGATGCAACCAAAGAAAAGACCGAATTTAATCTGGGCAAGAATATTCTGTAAAAAGATTGGACGATTTTAAGTTTTTTTGAAAACCACCTATATTGATAAGGAGTGTATTTCCATGGCAAAGATGTATTATCAGCAGGACTGCGACCTGAACTATCTGAACGGCAAAAAAATCGCCATCATTGGCTACGGCTCTCAGGGTCACGCTCATGCGCTCAATCTGAAGGATTCCGGCTGCACCGTGTGCGTCGGTCTGCGTGCCGGCTCCAAGAACTGGGCTCAGGCTGAGAAGGCCGGTCTGGCTGTCAAGACCGTGCAGGAGGCTGCTCAGTGGGCTGATATCGTGATGATGCTCATCAATGACGAGGTTCAGGCTCAGGTCTACCGCGAGGACATTGCCCCCTACCTGACCGAGGGTAAGGCGCTGGCTTTTGCTCACGGATTCAATATCCGCTACCAGCAGATCGTTCCTCCCGCCGGTGTGGATGTGTTTATGGCTGCCCCCAAGGGTCCCGGTCATACCGTCCGTTCCCAGTACGTGGCTGGCAAGGGCGTGCCCTGCCTGGTGGCCGTGGAGCAGAATGCCACCGGCAACGCCATGAAAATCGCTCTGGCCTACATCGCCGGCATCGGCGGCGCTCGCGCCGGTGTGCTGGAGACTACCTTCAACGAAGAGACTGAGACCGACCTGTTCGGTGAACAGACCGTTTTGTGCGGCGGTGTGGTCGATCTGATGCGTTGCGGCTTTGAGACTCTGGTGGAAGCCGGTTATGCGCCCGAGAACGCCTACTTTGAGTGCATCCATGAACTTAAGCTGATCATCGACCTGATCAACAAGGGCGGCGTGGCTGCCATGAACTACTCCATCTCGGATACCGCCGAGTACGGTGAGTACGTTTCCGGTCCCCGCGTGATTCCCTACGAGCAGACCAAGGCCAACATGAAGGCGGTTTTGGCCGACATTCAGGACGGCACCTTTGCAGGTAAGTGGATTGCCGAGAACAAGAACGGCCGTACCTTCTTCAATTCCAAGCGTGCTCAGCTCAAGAAGCACCAGATGGAAATCGTCGGCGAGGAGCTGCGCAAGAATATGATCTGGGGCGGCGACGCCGATCTGGACACCGCTTCCAACTAAACAGAGAAAAGGCAGGCCGCCGACCCCTATCGGGTCGGCGGCCTAAAATTAAGATACTTTATTCAGTTCCAGGTCGACGCGGCCGTCCAGTATGAGGACATCCTTCTCCACAGTGAAGGTATACTCTTCCGTATTACCGGATTCATAGGTCAGCGTCAGTGTTCCGTCTTCCACCGAGTAAGTATATGCCTGACTGATTGAGGGGAGAGAGGAACCGAATTCGGATGTTCTTGAGCCGGTGCCATCTTTTTCAAACGAGAAAGAAACCGTGCAGTTATCGATAAAGGGAATGTCGATCGAAACGCCCAAAATGGAAATTTCGGTTTGCGCTTCCCAGGTGCCAATCAATTTAGACTGAGCACTGCAGCCGGCAAGCAGGCCGAACAGCATGGCCGCAATCAGTAGAAGTGCAATTTTACGGTGATTCATTTTTGTGCCCCCTTTTTGTTTCTGCCTGTAGTTTAACATTGAGGGCAAGGGAAGTCAACGGCTTGACACCTCTGTGCCCATCTGTTAATCTAATCTTACTCATGTTAAGGAGGAATTCCTATGATCAGCCATAATGTAACCAAAGGTGTGGAGCGTGCGCCCAACCGCTCTTTGTTTTATGCCTTGGGCTATACCAAAGAGGAGATCGAGCGCCCTCTGATCGGCGTGGTCTGCTCTTACAATGAAATTGTTCCCGGTCATATGAATCTGGACAAGATCGCCGAGGCGGTCAAGGCCGGTATCCGTGCTGCCGGCGGCACCCCCGTGGAGTTTCCTGCCATCGCCGTGTGTGACGGCATTGCCATGGGCCATGTGGGTATGAAGTACAGTTTGGTCACCCGTGACCTGATCGCCGACTCCACCGAAGCTATGGCACTGGCCCACCAGTTTGACGGTCTGGTCATGATTCCCAACTGCGACAAGAACGTGCCCGGCCTGTTAATGGCCGCCGCCCGTCTGAACATTCCCACTATTTTCTGTTCCGGCGGTCCCATGCTGGCCGGAACCCTGAACGATGGCCGCCGCACCTGTCTGAGCCATATGTTTGAGGCCGTGGGTGCATACAAGGCCGGTAAGCTGGATGAGGCCGGTGTGGAGGAGTACGAGATCAATGCCTGTCCCACCTGCGGTTCCTGCTCCGGTATGTATACCGCCAACTCCATGAACTGTCTGACCGAAGCCATCGGTATGGCCCTGTCCGGCAACGGAACGATTCCCGGTGTCATGTCGGCCCGTCTGCGTCTGGCCAAGCACACCGGTATGCAGATCATGGAACTGGTCAAGAATAACATCCGTCCCCGCGACATTATGACGCAAGCCGCCTTCCATAACGCCGATACGGTGGATATGGCACTGGGCTGTTCTACCAACACCATGCTGCACCTGCCTGCCATCGCCCACGAGTGCGGCATCGACCTGTCGCTGGATATCTCCAACGAGATTTCGTCCAAGACTCCCAACCTGTGTCATCTGGCCCCTGCCGGCGAGACCTACATGGAGGATCTGGACCATGCCGGCGGCGTGCACGCCGTCATGAAGGAACTGACCAAGAAGAATCTGTTGGATACTTCTGTTCTGACGGTCACCGGCAAGACGCTGGGTGAGAATCTGGAGGGCGTAATCAACCGCAATCCCGAGGTTATCCGTCCTGTCGAAAATCCTTATTCTGCCGACGGCGGCATTGCCGTGCTCAAGGGAAATCTGGCCCCCGAGGGCTGCGTGGTCAAGCGCTCTGCCGTGGCACAGGAAATGATGGTCCACACCGGCCCCGCCCGCGTGTTTGACAGCGAGGATGACGCCATTGCCGCCATTTACGAAGGTAAAATCGTGGCCGGTGACGTGGTGGTCATCCGCTATGAAGGTCCCAAGGGCGGTCCCGGCATGCGTGAAATGCTCAATCCCACCTCGGCCATTGCCGGCATGGGTCTGGACAAGGAAGTTGCCCTGATTACCGACGGCCGTTTCTCGGGTGCAACCCGCGGCGCTTCCATCGGGCATGTATCTCCCGAAGCGGCACTGGGCGGCCCAATCGCCTTCGTGCAGGAGGGCGATTTGATCTCCATTGACATTCCCAACTGCAAGATTGATATGCAGGTGGACGAGGAAACACTGGCCGCGCGCAAGGCCGCATGGGTCTGTCCCGAGCCTCGCATCAAGACCGGTTATCTGGCCCGTTATGCCAAGTTGGTCGGCTCTGCCGCCAAGGGTGCTGTGCTGGAGTGAGTACCGATTGTTGAAAAATTTTCTTACATTTTTCTGAAAAACAGTTTATAATGAAAGCACAACGTGTGGTTCCGACGAACGTAAGTCCTGTTGGAGCCACACGCTTTTTGTTTCTGAAACGGGAAATGGAGGAGAAAGGATGTATAAGGCCGGAGATCGTGTCGTTTACGGAAGCACAGGCGTGTGTGAAGTGAAAGAGATCACCACACCGGATTTTGAAAAGGACAAGAGCAGGCAGTATTATGCGTTGGAGCCGGTTTATCAGGACGGTGTGATTTACACCCCGGTGGATACCAAGGTGTTTATGCGTCCGATTATCACCCGGGAAGAGGCACATACTCTCATCGATCGTATTCCCGCGATGCAGACCGAAGTGTATCATTGTAGTGCCCCCCGTGAATTGGAGGAACATTACAACACTTATTTGAAAAGCCATGATTGCGGTGATTTGTTGGCACTTGGTCGATCTATTTATATGAAAAAGCAGGAGCTGATTAAGCAGCATCGCAAATTTGGTGCTGTAGACGAGCGCTTTCTGAAACGAGCCGAGGACTTGCTGTACGGTGAGCTCGCCGTTGCGCTGAATATTGGGAAGGATGAGGTAGAGGCATATATTGCCCAACGCGTGGAAAACCAATAATTGTTATTATGTGAAATGTACCGGCGTGTTTCGAGCGCCGGTACATTTTTTTAGAGGTTTCTTGTCAAGGGGTGCAGAAGGTGTTAGAATTATAATAATTTCATTGAGGGAGTGGAAACTGTAATGAAACGAAGGATTCTTGGGTTGATACTCGCTTTTGCGGTGATGTGCAGCATTTTTCCTTCTGCTTTTGCGGCACATCCGCAGAATGGACTGGCTAATTTCAAAAAGACGCAGACCTACACGCAGGGACTGTTTTCTGATGTCCCCGCCGGGGCGTGGTATGCCAATAACGTAAAAACCTCTTTTGAACTTGGCCTGGTCAACGGAACGGGAAACGGCCGCTTTGATCCGGACGGCAGTATGACGGTGGTGCAGGCCATCACACTGGCCGCTCGTATCCACAGCATCTATTGTACCGGTGCTGCCAAGTTTACTCAGGGCAGTCCGTGGTATCAAGGCTACGTGGATTATGCGATTGAAAACGGTATCATCAAGGACGGGGAGTACAAAAACCTGAACGAATTGGCTACCCGTGCTCAGTATGCCAAGATTCTGGCTGCATCGGTACCGGAAAACGCATTGAATCCCATCAACAGCATAGCGGTAGGTTCGGTTCACGATCTGCCGGCCAATACGGACTACGCCGAAGCAGTCTACCGTCTATATAACGCCGGTGTTCTAACCGGAAGTGATGAGTACGGCACGTTTAAGGCAAACACGGGGATTAAACGTTCCGAGGCCACCGCGCTGGCTACTCGCATTGTAGATCCCACCTTGCGAAAAAGTTTTGAGCCGAAGGCATACGATCCGTATCCGCCTACCGGTATGACCGTCCGGGATGTCAAAATTGCGTATTCCTACGAGAAGACCGATCTTGCTGTCGGTCGGAGCGTAGAACTGGATGTGGTCCTGGAGCCGCTCAATGCATGCAGCGGTATTACCTGGACAAGTTCCAACCCTGCCGTGGCCGTGGTGGATCAATTGGGCGTTGTCACCGCAAAGGGTAAGGGCGAAGCTGTTATTACGGCAAAAACCTACAATGGAGTAACCGATACCTACCGCATCAATGTGCCCAATGGGCCCGCTGCGCTGCAATATGCTTTGACTGCCGACGGTAAGGGTTATGAGGTCGTGGGCTGTGATACCGAAGCATATACCGCACACATTCCTGCTGTTTACAACGGACTGCCTGTGGTATCCATCAAGGCCGGAGCCTTTATGGACTGCACCCATATCTGCTATTATACGGTGGATAAAAATCAATCGGTGTATTACGAGGAGGGTGGCGTTATTTTTGCCGATCTTCCGGAAAAGACGTTGGTCTGTTTCCCTCCGGCATATAACGCTATGCCCTATTACGATGTACCGGGAGATACGGTGGCTATTGCGCCCTACGCTTTTGCAGGGATCAGCGCATTTCAGCTGGAACGCCTGACTTTGCCGGAAGGCGTGACCACCCTCGGTGATTATGCCTTTGCAAAGGCAAACAGCTTCGTCGATGTTCATTTACCTGATTCCCTTGTGAAGATCGGTGAATATCTGCTGCAGGGACAGCTTCAGAATCTGGCTTTCTATGGAGATGCCTATGCACCCATCGCGGCGTATGCAAAAAAGAACAAGATTCCTTACGGGGAAATTGAGGCATTTGATCCCGGAAAGAATACGACCAAAATTCAGAAACCCCAGTCTATCTCTGCCGCGGAACTGAGTGACTCCCCCGGCGTTGCAGTGAAACGGTTCACCAAACTGGACTATATGTACTATGGAAGACAGGTCAATGCGGACTTCGACTTGAGTTCGGAACAGGTAGGGTTTACCGGCGAGATTTACATGGAACTGGGCGGTCAATGGTCGGCTATCGTGCCTGACGTAAACGGGAAGGTGCGCATTGATATGCCGGCGCAGACTGGTTTGTACGGTGTGGGTTATACCGCCAAGGAAACGGTGCTGCGCAGTTATGACCGCAACGGAAATCTGCTGGATGTCCAGTATGTCAACGGAAACTTTGCGTTTTGTTTTCCCGGTGGCTGCGATTTGGGTGTAGTGGGCGGCTCGGAGACGACCCTGTCCATCATTCCCTATGAGCCGGTCTACCTGATCTCCGGCGGAAACTATCCCTTGCGGGCCGATGAATGGTACACCACCGAAAGAGGAAGTGCCTATCAGTTTTTTATCCAGCAATACCCCTCCGGCTCGCTCCATCAGCGCATGCCCCAGCATCAAAACTGCTTTGTGGCCGGAAACTACGGCTACGGTGGTGAAGACATCAAAGCCGGATACCAGATCGGGTTCGTAGAGTTGTATGACCAGAGCCGTATTGGTGAACTGACGGCTTCGCTGTCCTTTGATGGGCAGATTTGTGTGGTAGACAACGAGGAAATGGTTTGCATGGTCAACGCCGGGTTTGAAGGAAGCAATACCTTTGGTAAACGTGCTTTGAATATGTGGCACAGGGTCAAGGAATATATGGCGGGGCCGTATTTTCCTGCTGATTGTTCCATTCAAAAAATCTACGTCTACGGTGATGGTTCATGGCCTTCGACAGGGCTAAGTTCCGTTTATCTGAGTGAGGCGATTGTCAATGGAAAGGATAACCTGACCCTTGCCCACGAGTTCGTCCATGCCGTGGATGGAACCAGTCACGCGGTTTTTGATGTGGCGCCGGGCGCCTGGGAAGAAGGTCGGGCAGAGTATATATCCAATAAGATACTTGGAACGGCTGGTTCGATTTATTCGGGTTACGACTGGTCTTACCTCAGTGCGGCGGACAAGGCAGACTTTTTCCGATTCTATTATTTCTCGACCAACCGCCAGACCCAATATGCGGTGGGCACCCTGTTCCTGATGTATCTGAATGAGAACTATGGCGAAGATATTTCCTGTAAGATCATGGCCAATATGATGGCGCTGGAGAAGTATGATTACCTGCAGCGCAGTGAAATCAATGCCGCCCTGTTCAAACAGTGTGTGGAATCTGCAACTGAAGTCGGAGTTTTCCAGAACTTTGTGCGCGATGTCATTGAAAAGTAAGACGAAAAAGAACCAAAAAAACGAACGACGGAAAATCCGTCGGGCGTGTTCATGCTTATTTCAGAAGGGATTAGGCTTCCTGCTTAGCGCGGTTGGCGGCGATGATGCCGGCCAGAGCCATGCAGGTCAGGCGCTCCTTGGCGGGTGCTGCACGGGAAGTCAGCACGATGGGGATACGGGCACCGGACACGTAGCTGCACATCTCAGCACCGGGCAGCAGCTCCAGGCACTTGCCCAGGATGTTGCCGGCGTGGATGTTGGGAACAACCAGAATGTCGAACTCGCCGCAGTAGGGGCAGTCGTACTTCTTCAGCTTGGCGCGCTCCTTGCTCATAGCCAGGTCGTAGGAGATGGGGCCGACAACCTTGCACTTGCCCATCTCGCCGCGCTCTGCCATTTCCTGCAGCTCACGGGCTTCGATGGTCTCGGGCAGACCCTGGTCGGGAGTCTCCTTGCAGCACAGAACGGCAACCTTGGGCTCCTCGTAGCCCAGCAGGTGCAGAGCTTCGACGGCGTTCTGGATGATTTCCTTCTTTTTGTTGGTGTCGGGGTAAGCGGTGATGCCGCAGTCGGTGGTGACCAGCAGACGGTCGTGGAAGGGCAGCTGGTAAATTGCCACGTGGGAGATGGTGCGGCCGGTGCGCAGGCCGTTGTCGCGCTTGACGACAGGGCGCAGCAGCTCGGAGGTCTCCACGGAGCCCTTCATCAGGAAGCCGGCGCGGCCTTCCTTGATCAGCTCAACAGCGGTGTCAGCGGGGGTCTGGCCCTCGTAGGTCTCGACGATCTCGAACTCGTCAGCCTTGCGGCCGCGAGCAACCAGCATCTCCTGAATCTTGGCAGTCTCGCCAACCAGGATGGGGGTAACCAGACCGGCGTCAACGGCTTCCAGAACGGCGTCGATGACAGCGTCCTTGGCGGCGCCGGCGACGGCGACGATCTGCTTGGTCTCAAAACCCTTGGCCATGTCCAGGATCTGGTCCAAATTATGCAGTACCATAATTGTATTCTCCTTTCAAAAGGTAGAAGGGATTAGCCTTCGTAAACGTGAGCGGTCTCTTCGCCCTTCATGACGCGCAGAGCGCCTTCGGCCAGAGCCTGCATCTCGTTCTCGCCGGGACGAACGTACACGGGGGTGCCGGTCCATGCCAGACGGGCCTGAATGTCATTGGTCAGGCGCTCCCAGTAGGAGCCGCCGCCGGTCAGAATGATGCCGTCCACCTCGCCGTTGGTGACGGGGTACAGGCCGGCGATCTTTTTGGCCAGCTGGTAAGCCATGGCCTGCTCGCACAGCAGAGCGTACTCGTCGCCTTCGACGATCATCTTTTCGACTTCGCGCAGGTCGTTGGTGCCCAGCAGGGAGACAAAGCCGCCCTTGCCGTGGAACCACTTCTCCATGGTCTTGTAGTCGTACTGCTTGGTCAGCTGCAGCAGCTTTTCGCCACGGATGGGGCCGCAGCGCTCAGAGGAGAAGGTGCACTCGTCGCCGGGGATGACGTCGATGGGGTGACCCTTCACCCAGAAAGCCATGGAGCAGCCGCCGCCCAGGTGGGCAACGATCAGATTCAGCTCATCAAAGGGCTTGCCGATCTCTTTGGAGACCAGGATACCCATGGCGTGGGTGTTCAGCATGTGGCACATGCTGTCGTGCTCAATGCCCTTCACGCCGAAGACCTTGGCCAGGGGGTTCATCTCATCGGCGGTGATGGGGTCATAGATGTAAGCGGGGATGTTGTTTGCTTTGGCAATGCCGTCAGCAATGATGGGGCCCAGAGAAGCGGGGTGGGGCTCCTTGGGTCGCTCGCGCAGAGCGGTGACCAGCTCGTCACCGATGATGGTGGCGCCGGAGGCAACGTCCGGGGGAGAACCGCCGCGGGAGACCACGCAGTCCAGAGTGCTGGGAGCGCAGCCGACCTCGTGCAGGAAGTCCATGATCAGGTTGGAGCGGAACTCCAGCTGATCCATCAGAGTGTCAAACTGGGCCAGCTCTTCCTTGGAGTGGCTCAGGGACTTACGGGTGATTTCCTGAGCGTCCTCGAAAATGGCCACCTTGGTGGAGGTGGAGCCGGGATTCAGAACCAGAATTTTCATGTGTTAACCATCCTTTCATAAAGGGTGATATATGCTTCAAACGAAACCGGACGGCTGTCCGGTTTCGTTTGAAGATTGTTACGGGTAATAATTACAGCTTGCCGTGCAGACGCAGAGTCTCGACCAGCATCTTGTCACGCCACTTGGCGATGGATGCGATGTCCTGACCCATCTCGGGAGAACGGTGAGCAATGGCCTCTTCCAGACCCTCGGCGGCCTTCTCGGTCCAGTCGGCGGGGAAGGTGGTCCAGGTGGGCATGTTGCTCAGACGGCCGTCGGGCTTGGTCACGTCAACATGATACTTGGTGTTGAAGTTGCCGATGCCCTCGGGAGCGGCGCCCAGGTGCATGGTCAGGTACTGACCGATGACGCTCCAGCGCAGGCCGACGGAATACATCAGAGCCTTGTCAGCGTCCTCAACGGAGCAGACACCGTTCTGAACCAGGTCGACAGCCTCACGGTGGATGGCGCTCTGATAACGGTTGGCGATGAAGCCGATGACTTCCTTGTTCAGGACGACGGGCTCCTTGCCGGTCTCGGTGTACAGATCCTTGGCCTTGGCGACATACTCATCAGCGGTCTTCTCGCCGCGGGTGATCTCCACCAGGGGGATCAGGTTGGCGGGGTTGTAGGGGTGACCGCCCATGCAGCGCTCGGGATGCTCAGCTTCCTCGAACACCTTGGTGATGGACAGGCTGGAAGTGGAGGAAGCGATGATTGCGTCCACGGGAGCAACAGCTTCGATCTGAGCGATGATCTGATGCTTCAGCTCGACGGAATCGGGGCCGGACTCCTGAATGAAGCGGGCGCCGGTGCAGGCTTCTTCCACGGAAGTGGTGATGGTGATCAGAGAAGCAGCATTCTCCTTCTCCTCAGCGGTGATGATGCCGTGCTCCACATAGAAGTCCAGGCCGGAAGCCATAGCATTCTTCACGCGCTCGGTCTGGCTGCGGGTCTGCAGAACCACAGGCACACCGTGGGTAACGCAGTTCAGGGCCAGACCGGTGCCGATCAGACCGGCACCAACAAAAGCAACATGGTTAGCCATGTGACGGTCCTCCTTACTTGTTCAGGCCCAGGATCTCGCGAGCGTCGGCGGGAGTGGCGACCTCGTTGCCGTACTCCTTGATCACGCGGGCAGCGCGGGCAACCAGCATCTCGTTGGTAGCGGGAACGCCCTTGGCGTACCAGATGTTGTCTTCCAGACCAACGCGGACGTTACCGCCCAGAGCGATGGCAGTGTGCAGGATGGGCATATGGCCGGTGCCGGTGCCGAAAGCGGACCAGGTGGAGCCGGCGGGCATCTCAGCGACCATGTCGCACAGGACCTTGGGAGTGGCGGGAGCGCCGTACAGACCGAAGCCCAGAACGAACTGATAGTGAACGGGCTTAGCCAGGATGCCCTTGTCGGCCATCCACTTGCAGGCGTTCAGCATACCGAAGTCCATGATCTCGACCTCGGGCTTGACACCGTTCTCCATCATGATGTTGGCCAGCTTCAGCAGGAACTCGTGCTTGTTCTCGAACACGCCGTCGCCGGTGTTCAGAGAGCCGCAGTCGAAGGTGCCCAGCTCGGGCTTCAGCTCAACAATGTGCTCCCAGCGGCGCTCGTCGGGAATGTTCAGCTCGCCGGAGGAGGTCAGGTTCAGAACGGCGTCACACTCGCCGCGCAGGATGTTGACGGTCTCGCGGAACTTGTTGACGTCCATGGTGCCGAAACCGTTGTCGTCACGCATATGCAGGTGCAGAACAGCAGCGCCGGCCTTCCATGCGCGAATGCCGTCCTCGGCGATCTCCTTGGGGGTGATGGGCAGAGCGGGGCACTTGGACTTGGGGGTAACGGCGCCACACAGAGCAGCAGTAATGATAGTCTTAGCCATTGTGGGTAATCTCCTTTTATTTTAATTTTTTGTTTGCGTGTTTAAAAGAGCCTGGCCTTGAAAGACGTACTTCCAAGGCCTTGGCTTACTTCATGAAAAATTAGGGCTTCTCCAGCAGCAGAGCAACGCCCTGACCGCCGCCGATGCAGAAGGTAACGACGCCGCGGTTGGCGTTGGTACGACGCATCTCGTAGACCATCTTGGTGACCAGAATGGTGCCGGTAGCAGCGAAGGGATGGCCCAGAGCGATAGCGCCGCCGTTGACGTTCAGCTTCTCCAGGGGCATCTTGGACTCGCGCAGGCAGTGGACGGACTGAGCGGCAAAAGCCTCGTTCATCTCAATCAGGTCGATGTCGTCCCAGGTCAGGCCGGTCTTCTCGAACAGCTTGCGGCAGGCGTGGACGGGACCCTCGCCCATGATGGCGGGCTCGCAGCCGGCATCGGCGAAGAAGGAAACCTTGGCCATGATGTCCAGACCCAGCTTCTCAGCCTTCTCACGC
>JAZOBA010000053.1:0-12585 GCA_045595705.1 Oscillospiraceae bacterium | reverse complement strand
AGGCAGAGCCTGCACCATATCCCGCGCAGTCACTTTACTGCGGAAGCCAACTGTGTCGACCGCGAGGACAAAGTTTTGCGAGAGCAATTTTGATTGAGAGAAAGCGAAACAGTCAGGTCTATCTATATGCTCTCCCTCCATCAAAAATCAAAGATTTTTCCCACCTCCCTCGTCAGAGGGAGGCCTTTACGCTGCCGGCGGAAAATAAAAGATGGACTTTGTCATAAAGTAAACGCCGAGAGCGATAAAAAACAGTTCTATAACGATGCCAACGATGTGCAGAATTTTCTTTTCGGAGGTTGATTTGACAAATCGGGTCATCAACAAAAAGAATCCGCCCATAAGTGCTGTAGTGACAGGCCAGATCAGGCTTTCGTATTTGCTGCCCATGCGGTCCACCGCACCGGAGGCGTTGTAGTGGGCGGGAATCTGATCCGGCATAAATTGTATGAGTACGATGGTAACAATGACCGACAGTATGATTCCGCCAAGGATCCATTTGCGTCCGTGCTTCATGGGAAACGCTCCTTTGAAACGGTGTTATTCACCCTTTTTCCCCAGTTTGGTCTTGTTGCCCTTTTCGTCCATGATATAGGTGTTGTCCAGATCGGCCATGAGACTGGCCTTGATGTTGGCCACGTAGCGGCGGCGCAGCTCGGCCTGCTCGGCGGCCTCGGCTTCGGTCAGTCCCTCGGCCTTGGACTTGCGGGCGAGTTCATTGATGCGGGCAATGTCCTCTTTGGTGATATAGATATTCTCGCTCATACGTATTTCTCCAATTCTGCCATGATGCGGCCCTTTTTGGATTGGCCGTTGATTTGTTTGATGACGCATTTTCCGCTGCCGCGGCAGGTGATGATATCCCCCTCGCCCACAGTCCGGTCGGGTTTGGTGCACTCCACGTGGTTCAGGGACACCCGGCCCGAGGTGATCAGTGCCGCCGCCTTGCTGCGGGGCAGGGAGAAGGCGGAAGCCGTCACGGCGTCCAGCCGCAGGGTGGCAAAGGTGTCCCGGATGGTTTTGACGGTTCGTGCCGGGGGTGTCAGCTGCTCCAAGGTAATATCCACGCTGCTGACCGGGTAGCGCCCTACCTTTTCCAGCTGGGAGCGCACGATGGGTGCCGTTTCGGCCAGCAGAATGATCTGACAGCGGTTTTCCTCCACCAGCAGGTCGCCGATTTTCTCCCGGGTCAGGCCCAGACCCATGATGGAACCCAGCCAGTCCCGGTGGGACAGTTTGGCTCCGGCGCTGGCGGTGCACTGCAGGGCGGCAAGGGGGTGTTCCCCCGAGGGCCAGTCTTGCTCCTCCATCCAGTCAGGGAGAAAGACGCACACAGTGCGCTCGGCACCGTCATAGCCGCCGTAAAACAGATGACGGGGGTGGCCCGAGGCGTTGATCAGATGCTCCACCGCCACACGCTGGGCGGGGGAGAGAAACTGGGTGTGAGCCGGGACACTGCGCCGCTGGGCGGCATCCAGTTTATCCAGCGCCCGGGCGAGGACCATGCGGGTCTCCTCATCACCGGCGCATTTATTTAACAATTCGGTTTTTGTCATATGGAGGCCACCGCTTGCTGTGCGTTCCAAAGGTCGGCGTACTCACCGCCCTTGGCCAGCAGTTGCGCGTGGGTGCCCTCCTCCACGATGCAGTTGTCATCAATGACGATGACCCGGCTGGCGTTGCGGATGGTGGACAGGCGGTGAGCGATGATCAGGGTAGTGCGGCCCCGGGCCAGTTCGTCAAAGGCCGACTGGATGCGGTGCTCGGTGACGCTGTCCAGGGCCGAAGTGGCCTCGTCCAGAATGAGGACGGGGGGATTTTTCAGGAAGATGCGGGCGATGGAGATGCGCTGTTTCTGACCGCCCGACAGCATGACGCCGCGCTCGCCCACTTCGGTGTGGAAGCCGTTGGGCATGGCCATGATATCGTCATAGATTTCGGCCTTTTTGGCGGCGGCGATGATCTCGTCCTCGGTGGCATCGGGACGGCCGTAGAGGATGTTGTCATACACCGTGCCGGCGAACAGGAAGACATCCTGCTGGACAATGCCGATGTTGCGGCGCAGGGATTTCTGGGTGACGGCGCGCACGTCGAGGCCGTCCACCTTGATGGAGCCCTCGGTCACATCGTAAAAGCGGGGGACCAGCTGACACAGGGTGGTCTTGCCGCCGCCCGAGGGGCCGACCACCGCCACGGTCTCACCGGGCTGAATGTGCAGGGAAACATGGGACAGCACATCCTCGCCGTCGGCATCGTAACGGAAGGTCAGATCGTCCACCTGAATGTCGCCGCGGACATGGTCCAGCACCACGGCATCCTCGGCATCGGTGATGTCGGGGTCGGTGCGCATCAGTTCCAGAAAACGCTTGAAGCCGGCCATACCCTGGGTGTACTGCTCCACAAACATGGACAGCTTGCGCATGGGGGAGATGAAGGCGTTGACGTACAGGGTGAAGGTGATCAGATCCACGTAGTCCATCTTGTCACCCATAATCAGCCAGCCGCCCAGACCGATGACCAGCACCGGCATAATGTTCATGGCGAAGGTCATGACCGAGTGGTAGGTACCCATGGCCGAGAAATAATTGCGCTTGGAGTCGCGGAACTGGTTGTTGGCGCTGGTAAACTTTGCGTGCTCGGCCTTTTCGTTGGCGAAGGCCTTGGCCGTGCGCATGCCCGAGATGGAGGTCTCCACCTCGCCGTTGATGACGGCCAGCTTCTGCTTGACCCCCAGAGAGACCCGGTTGAGCCGCTTGCGCAGGAGCATGGTGAACACAAGGAAGATGGGAACCACGATAAAGACAGCCAGAGCCAGTTCCCAGCGAATGGTCAGCATGATGACAAAGGCGCCGATCAGGGTCACAAAGGAGATGAACAGATCCTCGGGGCCGTGATGGGCCAGTTCGGTGACTTCAAACAGGTCGCCCGTGATGCGGCTGATCAGATAGCCGGTGCGGTTTTTGTCGTAAAAGCGGAAGGACAGGTTCTGCATGTGGGCGAACAGATCCCGGCGGATGTCGGCCTCGATGCGTACGCCCAGAGTGTGGCCCCAGTAGGTGACGATGTAATTGAGCAGGGCGTGGAGCGCGTAGGCCGCCACCATGATACCGATGACCGAGAAAAAGGCGGTGTACAGGTTTTCCGGAAGCAGTTTCTGCATGGAGTGGCGGGACAGCCACGGAAACAGCAGGTCGATGACGGCGATCATCAGCGCGCAGAACATATCCAGAATGAACAGGCGCATATGGGGCTTGTAGTAGGACGCAAACACGCCAAGGGTGCTTGCGGTTTTCATTTTTTCACGGGTCATACAACAGTCTCCTAACAGGAAATAATTCAGTACCTTTCAGTATATCCCGCAAAGCACGATTTTGTCAACGCAAGGGGTGTCAAGAAAGGCCCTGTCGGGGAAAGGCAGAGCGCCGCAGACCTCTGCGGCGCTCCGGTTTGTCGGTTATTGTGCGGAAAAGGTTTTCAGCTCGATGGTCTGCACACCCTTGTAGACGGTGTCCGTCGTGGCATCCCGGAAGGAGAAGGCCGGGTCGTGACTGCGGTCCCAGCTTCCGGCTTCCTTGGCGGGAGAGAGCACGGCGGCGGCCGAGCCGTTCTTGGGCGCGTAGCTGTAACGGGCCACCTCCACCCGGTCGGGGTAGATGGCAAAGACGGTGGAACTGATGCCGCTGCCGGTACACTTGCCGTCGTAATAGCCCAGATAACCGGCGTTCAGGTAGGTGAAGTTCAGGGTGTGTTCGCTGAAACTGCGCTCTGCGCCGCCGTCATCGATCAGAATAGTGTCGCCAATGGGCAGATAGACCGACCCGCCGCCCAAATAATCATCGTGGGTGTCCGAGTGGTTGTGGCCGAAGAGGAAAATCAGGTTCAGCCGGGTGCCGTACCGGTTCAGCACGTCAAAAATCAGCTTGGCGTGGATGTTGTCCTGAGACGCGGGGGCAAAGGTGCGGTGGGTGTAGTGCAGGGGAATATGGGAGCAGACAAAAATGGGCTTGCCGTACTGCGCCTCAGCCTTGGCGGCAAGATAAGCCTCCAAAGCGGCGGCGGTCTGAGCGGCGGCGTCGGCCGCATCGGTGCTTTCGTTGCCGGTCTTTTCGTTGACACCCTGCTTCCACTGGAAAGCGTCCTCGTGAATGACAAACACGCCGTACTGCTCGGTGTCATTTGCGCCAAAGGGGTCCAGACCCTCGGTTTCGGCCGGGTCATGGTTGCCCTGCACATAGACGGTGCTGTCGTGGGTCAGGCCCAGCTCGGCCTGCAGGACCTCGGCAACGGCGGAAACGCCGGAGTTGTTCAGAGCATGGTCCACGTTGCTCCATGTGTTGCCTGTTTTGCTGTAATCGCCGCAGAGCAGCGCGCCGTCAATGGCGTAGCCGTCCTTCTTCATCTGCTGAAGAATGGTCTGCATGTAAAGCTGGCCCTGTTGGGGATCGTCCTTGCTGCCCTTGTAGGGCTGGAAGTCGGAGGCCGCATAGACCGTGGCCAGAGGTTCCTCCTTGCCGCAGCCGGTCAGAACGGCGGAAAACAGCCCCGTCAGAAGAACAAGGCAGAGCAGTCCCGCAAAAAGGCGCTTGTATGAATTGGGTTTCAATCAAATACCCCCAATCGGTTTATTCGAACTGGGATGCGTAGAGTTTGTGGTAGAAACCGCGCTGTTTCATCAATTCCTCGTGGGTGCCCTGTTCCACCACGTCGCCGTGGTCCACCACAAGGATGTTGTCGGCGTGCTGAATGGTGGAAAGGCGGTGAGCAATAGTAAAGCAGGTTTTGTCCCGCATGAGGTCACGCATGGCGGTCTGCACCTGACGCTCGGTACCGGTGTCCACGTTGGAGGTGGCCTCATCCAGAATGAGCATTTTAGCATCGTACAGCATGGCCCGGGCGATGGTCAGCAGCTGCTTCTGGCCCTTGGAGATGTTGCCGCCGTCCTCGGTGATGACGGTGTTGTACCCGTCGGGCAGACGCATGATGAACGAGTGGATGTGGGCGGCCTTGGCGGCGGCCACCACTTCGTCCATGGTAGCGTCCTGCTTGCCATAGGCGATGTTTTCAAAAATGGTGCCCTGGAAGACCCAGGTGTCCTGCAGCACCATGGCGTAGGCCCGGCGCAGACTGGAGCGGGTGTAGTCCCGGGTCTCGCCGCCGTCCACGCGAATGGCGCCGCTGTTGACATCGTAGAAACGCATGAGCAGATTGATGATGGTAGTCTTGCCGGCGCCGGTGGGACCGACAATGGCAATCAGCTTGCCCGGCTGAGCGTCCAGATTCAAATCGTGCAGCACGATTTTGTTGGGCAGGTAGCCAAAACTGACGTGATCCATCTCCACATGGCCTTCCACGTCGGTCAGTTCGGTGGCGTCGGGAAGGTCAGCCACTTCCTCCGGCTCGTCCAGCAGGTTGAACACACGCTCGGCAGCGGCCAGAGCGGAGAAGATCTCGTTGACGATGTTGGACACTTCGTTGATGGGGCCGGAGAACTTGCGGGAGTACAGGGTGAAGGAGGAGATCTGACCCAGATTGACGATGCCGAACATGTACAGGATGGCACCCAGCATGGCGATCAGCGCCAGCGAGATGTTGTTGATGCAGTTCATGGTGGCGCCGCCCGTCATGCCGTAGTAGTCGGCGTCGTAATAGGCGTCGGCGGCGGCACGGTTGACGCCGTCAAATTCTTTGCAGACCTGATCTTCGTAGGCGTAGGCCTGAATGGTCTTCTGACCGGAGAACATTTCCTCCACAAAGCCATTCATAATGCCGTAATTCTTAGAGCGCTTTTTGTAGCGGGGCTGGGTCTTTTTGCGCATCCACGCCGTAAACCAGATGGACAGGGGGATGGTGAAGATGACCACGATGGAAAGCACAGGGGAGATGGTCAGCATCATGACCAGCGAGCCAATTACGGTCACCAGACTGGTCAGGATGGACACAATGTCGGTGGACAGACAGGTGGAGATCACGTCGATGTCGTAGGAAACGCGGCTGATGATGTCGCCCGCCTGATTGCGGTCAAAGAAACTGACGGGCAGGGTGGTCAGCTTGTGGAAAACGTCCCGGCGCATGTTGCGGGCCACCCACTTGCTGACGTGGGTCATGATCAGATTGATCAGAATGGTCAGCACCGAGGAGGTCAGATAGAAGATCAGCATACGCTTGACGTAATACCAGATCATTTCGAAATTGACCTTGCCCATACCGGCGGCCGCTTCGTTGATGGCGCTGCCGGCCAGACTGGGGCCCATCAGGGCCAGCAGGTTACTGGCAAAGCTCAGGAAGAGAACCAGCAGGATGATCAGCTTGTACTCGGCGATGTAGGAAAGGATGCGCAGCAGGGTGCCCTTGGCATCCTTGGGTTTTTTCATTACAGTAGGTCCGCGCGGTGCCATGTTAATTCCCCCTTCGTAATGCAGAATGGCACAAAATTGGAAGAATGGTCCCCTTGTGAAGGGGGATTGTTGCCATCACTTGCGGTTGCCGCGTAAGCGGTGAGCAAGTGGGCAATTCGAGGATAGTGTGATCTATCACACTATCCCTCCTCTCCCATTTGTGTTTTGTAGATGTCCAGATACTGGGGGCAGGAGGAGAGCAATTCCTCGTGGGTGCCCTGACCGATGATACGGCCCTCGTCCATGACCAGAATGTGATCCAGACTCATGATGGAGCTGACACGCTGGGCAATGACGATGGTGGTGGTGTCGGTGTAGTGGTTGAGGATGGCCTGACGCAGGGCGGCATCCGTCTTGTAGTCCAGTGCGCTGGAAGAGTCGTCCAGCACCAGAATTTCGGGGTCGCCGGCCAAAGCGCGGGTGATGAGCACGCGCTGACGCTGGCCGCCGCTGAGATTGGAGCCGTGGATGGCGGCCTCGTGCTGGTATTCGTCCTCGTAGGCCTCAATGAATTCGGCGGCACGGGCATCGCTGGCGGCCTGCCGCATGGCGGCTTCGGTGATGGTTCGGCCGAAGGAAATGTTGCGCGCAAGGGTATCGGCAAAGATGACGTCATTCTGGAACACCACACCGAATTTGCGGCGCAGATCCTCACGTTGGAAGGTGCGAATGTCCTTTCCGTCAATGAACACCCCGCCGTAAGTGGGGTCATAGAAACGCATGAGCAGGTTGATGATGGTGGTTTTGCCGCAGCCGGTGGGGCCGATGATGCCCAGCGTGCCGCCCTTTTTCATGGAGAAGTGGATGTGCTCCAGACTCATGCGGCGCTCTTCCCCGGCGAAATTGGCGTTTTCGTCCTTGCTGTCCTTGCCGTAGCGGAAGGAAACATCGTCAAACAGGATGTAGGCATCCTCGCTGGGCTGTGCGGCCTGCTCTTCGCTCAGGGGGGACAGGTCCTCCTTGACGCCGATGACCCGGTCGATGCGGTTGGCCGAGGCGTTGGCCTTGGACATGGTCAGGAAAGTACGGCTCAGGCCCATGACACCCATCAGGATCATATTGAAGTAGGTCAGGAAAGCCAGAATGGCGCCCGGCTGGCTCTGACCGTTGTTGACACGGATGGCGCCCACCAGCACCACGACGGTCAAACCCACATTGAGCAGCAAACTCATGATGGGGCCGGGCAGGGACATGGTGACAGCGGCGTTGCGGTCCCGGCGGGTCATTTCTTCGTTGACGGCCGAGAAACGGTTCTTTTCGTATTCCTCCTTGGACAGGGCCTTGACGACACGCACACCGGTGATGTTTTCACGCATGACACGGGCGATGCTGTCCACGCTCTGCTGTACCTTGGTGTACAGGGGGATGCCCTTGAAGGAGACAAAGATGATCAAAACAATGGCCACGGGAGCCACGATGCAGAGGATGGTGCTCAGACCCGGGTCCATGGTGATGGACACGATCAGACCGCCGATCAGCAGCAGGGGGGCGCGGATGCCGATGGTCTGGAACATACGCATGAAATCCTGCACGTTGTAGGAGTCCGAGGTCATACGGGAAATCAGCGAGGGCAGACCGAATTCGTCCATCTGACCGCCCGAAAGATGGACCGAGCGCTCAAACAGGTCCCGGCGCACCTCATAGGCGGCGTCGGCCGAAGTTTTGACCGATCTGCGGTTGGCCCAGATGTTCAGGAAACGGATGGTGACGGCGATGACCAGCATGACAATGCCCCAGAAAAAGACGTGGGGCAGGTTCTTGGTGGGGACCACATCGTCGATCAGGTGCTCCAGAATATAGGGCAGCAGCAGCTCGATAAAGGTGGCGAGGGTCTTGAGTGCGATGGAAAAGACCACCCACCAGCGGTATTTTTTCAAATAGCGGAAAATTAGTCTCAAAGGGGAAAGACCTCCTTTTTCTGTCCATCGGGCAGGTCAGTAAAGAAAATGTAGTTCGGTGCCTAATAAAATAAGTATAGCACCGCCAGAGAAGGAAAACAAGGAAAATTCAAACAAAACAGGCCGCTTTCTTTTGTAGAAAGCGGCCTGTGGAAGGGTCAGATGTACTTGACGCTGCCTTGTTTCACAAGGGGGCGGGCAAGGTCACTGTCGTAGTAGCCGAAGGTCACCATGCCGATGAATTCGCCCTGACTGTCGGGCATGAACTGCTTTTTCAGGTTGGGGGCGGCACCCGAGGCGATGGGGGAGGTCAGCCAGTAGGAGCCGATGCCCTTGCCGTAGGCCTTGAGCAGCATGTTCTGAAAGGCGCTGGCAATCTGTTTGACCTCGTCGGCCAGGGCGTTGCCCTTGACAGGGTAATCAGTAAAGGCCATGACCACCAGCGGCGCCGTGTCCAGACTGGCCAGGAAGTCCTCGGTGTCCTTTTTCAGCTCGGGGTGGCCGGGGAAACGCTCACGCAGCTTGGCAGAGAAACCCACCACGCCGGTGTGCATGCGCTGGCGCAGGTCGGAGAGCACCTCGGGGTCGCTGATGGCCACGAAGTGCCACGGATTGACGCCAAGACCCTCGGGCACATAGGTTCCGGCCTCCACGATCTCGCGAATGTCCTCTTCGGGGATGGTGCCGGGCACATACAAACCGGTGTTGCCGCGGCCGTAGAGCAGTTCCTTGATCTTGCGCACGTCGGCCTGGAAATGGGGGTTGAAGCCAAAGTGGACCTCGCCCATGGAGAAGATGTCCTCGGGATCGTTTTGGGTCTTGATCTCCACATGCCGGATGCGGCAGAGGCTGACCAGTACCAGCGAAAGGGCGGACAGGGCTGCCAGACCGAAGTAGACGCCCGACCAGATGTCCAGACCGGCCACCGGGAACATGAACAGGGCCACCACGTAGTAGCCGCAGGAGCGGCAGATGCAGGCGATGGGGGTGACGATTTTGGACACCGAGTTGAAGCTTTCGGGGCCAAAGAGAGTCAGGATCATGGAGGGGATCAGGGGTGCGGGGGCGCCGTTGAGCAGGAAGGCCAGCATGCACAGCACGATGAGAAGGGTCAGATTGCCGCTGTACAGAGCCATGGCGGAGTAGACGATGACCGAAGCGATGCAGTAGAGTACGGTGGTCTTTTTGGTGCCCAGTCTTTGGTCCATGAAGGAGATCAGGAAGCCGCCGGCGATGCCGCCCAGAGCGCCCATGGACATGACCAGTCCGGCCGTGTCCATGCCCACGTTGCCGCGGATGCGGATGTAGTTGATCAGCTGGGCCACGCAGGCGATGACGGCGCAGTTGAGCAGACCGTAAATGACGATAATCAGCCAGACCTGGGGGGTACGCATGACCTCGCCGAAGGTGTAACTGCGGTCCTCCACCGAGCCGGTCTCATTTTCGATGGGCAGATTGTCGGGGGTCAGACCCACCTCGGCGGGGGTATTTTTCACCCAGAAGGCGCTGACCACACCCATCAGAATCAAGGCAAAGCCGAAGACCCACAATCCGGCGCGCACGCCCAGAGAAAGCTGGGCGCCGAAAGAAGAGACGATGGAGGTGTAGACCAGGGAAAAGACTGCGTTGCCGGTGGGAATACCCACGGCGGACAGACCCAGCGCCATGCCCTTCTTGCGGTTAAACCAGTGGGCCACCAGCGAATGGGTGGTCATCTGGCAGTAGGCCAGCATGGAGGTGTGGGTCAGAGCAAGGCAGACCACCAGCGCGGCAAAACTGCCCACAAAGGGGAAAATCAAATAGTTGATGCCGCCCACCAGATAGCCGATGACCAGCACCTGCTTGGGGCCTTTGCGGTCCACCCACTGGCCCAGAAAAATACCCACGATGGCCGAAAGGACGGCGCACAGGGTGTTGACCAGCAGCATAGCCTTTTCTACGCCGCCCATGGTGCGGGCAAAGGCCTCGGGCACCAGATGGTAGAAGCTGGGCAGCACATTGTTGGACACGGCCACCAGCACGAAGGCCAGGAACATATAGGAAATGAAGGAATGACCGATAAAGCTGTAACCAAGGGCAAAACTCTTTTTCTTGACAGTTTCCATGTTTGCTCTCACTTTTTGTTTGTTTTGTTCTGATTTTTGGGGTAAAAATCGGACTTTCCTATGGTATCAAATTCCAACCGGGAAATGCAACGGAAAATCCGGAGACGATTTGGGCCTTTTGATGCCGGATTTTGGGCAATTTGTTGTTTCGAGGAGCACAATGCCCCTCTGTCATCCTGAGGAGCGCAGCGACGAAGGATCTGTTTCTGTGGGGGAGAAGATTCTTCGCTGCGCTCAGAATGACACGATGGGGGAAAAGCGGCCTGCCGGTTCCGGCAGGCCTCAGTTTGGTTGATTAAGGCTTTTGCATGGTCAGGGAGATGCGCTTTTTCTTTTCATCCACCTCGATGACCCAGACGGTGACCACGTCGCCCACGCGCAGCAGTTCAGAGGGGTGCTTGACCCGCTTGGGCAGTTTGGAGATGTGCACCAGACCGTCCTGATGGACACCGATGTCCACGAACACGCCGAAGTCGATGACGTTGCGCACGGTGCCCTGCAGTTCCATGCCGCTCTTCAGGTCCTTGGCCTCCATGACATCGGTGCGCAGAATGGGGGGCGGCAGCTCGTCACGGGGGTCACGGCCGGGCTTCATCAGTTCCTTGATGATGTCGGCCAACGTGGGGGCACCCACGCCGCAGGTTTCGGCCAGATTCGCAAGGCCGATGGCCTCGGCCTTGTCCTTCAGGTCGGCGATGCTGCCATTCTTGACGTCGGTCAAGGTGTAGCCGCACTGCTCCAGCAGCTTTTCGGCGGCGGCGTAGCTTTCGGGGTGGACGCCGGTGTTGTCCAGAGCCGACTTGCTTTCGGGCACACGCAGGAAGCCGGCGGCCTGCTCAAAGGCCTTGGGACCCAGTTTGGGCACCTTGAGGATCTGCTTGCGGGTGGTAAAAACGCCGTTTTCCTCGCGGTATTTGACAATATTCTTGGCGGTGGTGGCATTCAGACCGGACACACGCTGCAGCAGGGAGGGAGATGCCGTGTTGGCATCCACGCCCACGGCGTTGACGCAGTCTTCCACCACACCGTCCAGCGTCTCACCCAGACGGGCCTGGGGCATATCGTGCTGATACTGGCCCACGCCGATGGCCTTGGGGTCGATTTTGACCAGTTCGGCCAGGGGGTCCTGCAGACGGCGGGCGATGGACACAGCCGAGCGCAGGTTGACGTCGAACTCGGGGAACTCCTCGGCGGCCAGTTTGGAGGCCGAATAGACCGAAGCGCCCGCCTCGTTGACGATCATATAGGACACATTGCCGCCAACCTTGCGGATCAGTTCCACAGTCATCTGCTCGGTCTCGCGGCTGGCGGTGCCGTTGCCGATGGCGATGTGCTCCACGGCGTGCTTTTTGATCATGGATGCCAGTTTGGTGATGCACTCCTGCTTCTGGCGCTCGCCGTGGGTGGGGTAAACCACGGTGGTATCCAGCACCTTGCCGGTGCCGTCCACGACGGCCACCTTGCAGCCCATGCGGTAGCCGGGGTCCAGACCCATGGTCACCTTGCCCTTGACGGGGGGCTGCATCAGCAGGGGTTTCAGGTTCAGACCGAACATCTTGATGGCGCCCTCGTTGGGCTCGTCAGTCAGAATGTTGCGGATCTCACGCTCCATGGAGGGCTGGATCAGACGGTCATAAGCGTCATCGGCGGCGCTGCGCATGAATTCCATGCAGGCGGTGCCGGGCACTGTGGCACGGCGCACCGTGATGTGGGCGGTCTCGGCGTCCAGTTCCACGCCGACCTTCAGAATTTCCTCGCGCTCGCCGCGGTTGATGGCCAGCACCTGATAACCCTGTGCGCGGCTGACGGGAGTCTTGAAATCGTAGTACAGGCGGTAGACGGTGTCTTCCGGCTCCTTGTCGGCTGCCTTGGACACCAGCATGGCACGGCGCAGGTACAGTTCACGCAGTTCCTTGCGGATGTCGGCGTCGTCCGAAATGCGCTCGGCAATGATGTCGTTGGCGCCCTGCAGGGCGTCCTCGACGGTTTCCACGCCCTTCTCAGAGTCGACAAAATCGGCGGCGGCCTCGGCGGCGTTGACCTGAGGACCAATGGCGGAAAGCAGGTCGGCCAGCGGCTCCAGACCCTTTTCCTTGGCAACGGTGGCGCGGGTGCGGCGCTTCTGCTTGTAGGGTCGGTACAGGTCCTCCACCTCGGCCAGCGTGGCGGCGGCGTCAATGGCGGCGG
>JAZOBA010000052.1:0-5935 GCA_045595705.1 Oscillospiraceae bacterium | reverse complement strand
AACCTCCAGAGGCTCATTGCCAGTCTTTTCCTTGATGATGTCGAAAGCACCGTAAACGACCTTCTGGGCAATACCCTTCTTGCCGTCGAGCATGATGCTGTTGACGAGCTTAGTGACTAAGATGGAATTATACAGCGGATCGGGCAGAACCTCCCGCTTGGGTACGTTTCCTCTTCTGGGCACTTCGCTTCCCTCCTTCATTATAAAATGATTTCATAGGTACTCGAAGTTTAAGTTGCGTTTGTTCAGAACATACTCACTTAAATTCTTCGTACAATGCCTGTCCGAGGCCTACCCATTATTTTATAGGTAAACGCTCGGCAAGGCGGTTGCCTTGCGCGATACGCACAATGCAATTTCAGTGTGAGAGTTTCCTCTCATGCGATAGGTGCCAGAAGATTACTTCTTGGCGCCGCCCTTGCCGGCCTTGGGACGCTTTGCACCGTACTTGGAACGGCTCTGCATACGGCCATTCACGCCCTGAGCATCCAGAGCGCCACGAATGATGTGGTAACGAACACCGGGCAAGTCCTTGACACGGCCGCCGCGGATCATGACCACAGAGTGCTCCTGCAGGTTGTGACCGACACCGGGGATATAAGCGGTGACTTCGTAACCGTTGGTCAGCTTAACACGGGCGATCTTACGAAGAGCGGAGTTAGGCTTCTTGGGGGTAGCGGTACGAACAGCGGTGCAGACACCACGCTTCTGGGGAGAAGACAGGTTGGTCTCCTTGTTCTTCAGGGTGTTCAGGCCATGCTGCATAGCGGGAGAGGTGGACTTGTAGGTCACCTTTTCGCGGCCCTTGCGGACGAGCTGGTTAAAAGTAGGCATGATTTTCCTCCTTTCCTAAAGAATAAATATATTTTAACGGAATAACATCATATTATTCCATTAAAACCATTTTTTACTGAACCAAGGCAGCAACTGCTGCGCCCACGGCAATGCCGCAGACCTGGCCCAGTTCCTTCATGCTGGGGACATCGTAGGTGGGAACATTTTGCTGTGCACAAAGTTCCCGAATCGCCTCGGTCACACGGGGATCGGCATCGTCAGCCAAATAGACTGCGACAGCGGTTCCGCCGGTCAGGGCGCGCTTGGTTTGCTTGGCGCCCACGACTTTCGAGGATTCAGACAGTTTCGAAAGCACCGCGCAAACCTCCTTTTTGACATATCAACGCAATTATGAATTATAACACCTTATTTTTGGCGAGTCAAGCAAAATAATTATTTTTTAAGACAACAAAAATCAAAATTTCTCACTCATTCGCACACAAATATTTATTATAACACATAATATGTTCTTTGAAAAGATTATCCCGTGAATTCCACAAGGACAAACTTCAATAAGCCACTCCACGAAGTCACACCGCCAGGTAAAAGTATTCCGCCACGGTTTCCGGAGACTCTTTCATTCCGTGCTCACTCCACCAACGAATGGTCTCAACAAAAACGGATGCAATATGATCGATCCAAAAGCTGTCGGGCAACTGCTCGCTTTTCCGGTCCTGAAACAGCGGAAGCTGGCTTGCAACCATGTCTCGCAGCTGCTCCTTGAAATACCGCAGGAACAGATCACTGTTCCGACAGGACAACAACTCCAGAAGATGATTGTCATTTCGGAGCAAATGGCGCAATAAATGCAGAAATACAGAGTCCGAAGTATCGCACCGGAACATGTGTCGATGCTCTGCCGTATTTCCGTTCGCCCCATCCAGAACGTGACAAAACAAATCATCACACAGTGCTTTGAGCAAATCATCCTTTGTCTCAAAGTGCGAATAAAAGGTTGCTCTGCTGATATCCGCCATTCCAATAATCTCGCTGACCGTAATTCGCGTAAAATCTTTTTTCGATAGCAGTGCAATAAAGGCAGCAAAAATTGCTTCTCTCGTTTTTCGTTGCCGTCTGTCCATAGGTTCCTCCATACAAAAGTCCGAAAATGTTCGATAACGTACACCAGCGCAGATTTGTAACTTGTTTCTATCCATTATAACACGCAAACTAATAGACAACAAGTACGATAGCATACACACTGTTCATTAATTTGTGATTTACAGGAGGTCTTTATGAAAACCGAAAAAAATATTCTGATTGCATTTCTTATAAATTTATTCTTTTCACTGCTTGAGTTTATTGGAGGCATATGGACCGGCAGTGTCTCCATTGTATCCGATGCAGTACACGATCTGGGAGACGCCATCAGCATTGGCATCTCCTATTTCCTTGAGAAAAAAAGCAAAAAACAGCCGGATGAAATTTATACGTATGGGTACGCAAGATATTCTGTCCTTGGCGGTGCGCTAACTGCGCTGTTTCTTCTGCTGGGCTCCGTCATCGTAATTTATAATTCAGTCCACCGAATCATCCGTCCCACCGCAGTCAACTACAATGGCATGATTCTCTTTGCCGTCATCGGCCTGAGTGTAAATTTGTGCGCGGTGTTGGTCACTCGAAACGGCAAATCTCTCAACCAGAAAGCCGTCAATCTGCATATGCTGGAAGATGTACTCGGCTGGGCCGTCGTACTGGTCGGTGCGGTCGTCATGCGATTCACTGACTTCGCAATTCTTGATCCAATTCTGTCTATCGCCGTCGCGCTGTTTATTCTTATCAATGCAATCCGGCACCTAAACGAAGCCATTGGGATTTTCCTTGGAAAGGCGCCTTCCTGTATTGATGTGAAAGAGATGAAACAGCATCTGTCCGAACTTGCCGGCATTATAGATGTTCACCACATCCACCTCTGGACCATGGATGGGCATACAAACTGTGCCACCATGCACATTGTTACTGACTCCGATCCTATTTTGATCAAAGAGTCTGTTCGGAACGAACTGAAGAACTTCGGTATCGCACATGCAACCCTTGAACTGGAAGTGAACGGAGAACCTTGCCATGCAGTGGGTTGTAGCATAGAGCAATCCCTTGACTTCAGACATCATCACTAACCGGAACCCACATACAAAAAACAGGCGTGGCAATTCAATCTGAATTGCCACGCCTGTAATGTTTTATAACTTTACCCGCTCATCGGGCGCAGTTCAAATCTTTACTCCTCGATGGACACTGCAGCTTCTTCAAAGGCAGGCTCCTCCTCGGTGGCAGCGGCCACCTGAGCCACGGCCTCATAGCCGTTGGCGGGAGTTTCGTCCTCGAACTTGTCATACTTGCGGTAGCGAGCCAGACCGGAACCGGCAGGGATCAACTTACCGATGATGACATTCTCCTTCAGGCCCAGCAGGTGGTCTACCTTGCCCTTGATGGCGGCTTCGGTCAGGACCTTGGTAGTCTCCTGGAAGGATGCCGCAGACAGGAAGGAGTCGGTAGCCAAGGATGCCTTGGTGATGCCCAGCAGCAGACGGGTGCAGGTGGGCAGACGCAGCTCCAAACCGTCGTTGGTCTCACCGGCGTCGATACGTGCCTGAACGGCGTCCAGTGCATCGTAGTACTCGATCAGGTCGATGGTAGAACCGGACAGCAGAGCGGAATCGCCAGCGTCCTCCACACGGACCTTACGCATCATCTGACGGACAATGACTTCGATGTGCTTATCGTTGATGTCAACGCCCTGCTGACGGTAGGGCTTCTGAACTTCCTGGATCAGGTAGTTGTGGACAGCGTCCACACCACGGATGCGCAGAACCTCGTGGGGAGACAGAGCACCGTCGGTCATCATATCACCCTTGGCCACGCTGTCACCGTCCTTCACGCGCAGACCGGCGTTGGTGGGAATGGGATAGGTGACCACTTCGCCGTCATCGGCAGTGATGGTAACGTTGAGAATGTTGGAGCGCTTGGATTCCTCGACGGTGACCTTACCGCTGATCTCAGCCAGCTGGGCCATCTTCTTGGGCTTGCGGGCCTCAAACAGTTCTTCAACACGGGGCAGACCCTGAGTAATATCGCCGCCGGCAACGCCGCCGGTGTGGAAGGTACGCATGGTCAGCTGGGTACCGGGCTCACCGATAGACTGTGCGGCAATGATACCAACTGCTTCGCCCTCACCGACCGGCTCGCCGATGGCCAGGTTGATACCGTAGCACTTGGAGCACACGCCGTTGCGAGCCTTACAGGTCAGCACGGAGCGGATCTTAACTTCGCTGATGCCGTGAGCTTCCAGAATCTTCACATCGTCGGCAACCATCATGCGGTCGCTGGGCAGCAGAACCTCACCGGTAGCAGGATCGACCACGTCCACCAGAGGATAGCGGCCCTTGATGCGCTCAGCAAAGGTCTCGATCGTCTGGCCGTTTTCCACGATCTCGGAAACCACGATACCTTCCTTGCTGCCGCAGTCTTCTTCACGGATGATAACCGAGGAAGAAACGTCAACCAGGCGGCGGGTCAGGTAACCGGAGTCGGCAGTACGCAGAGCGGTATCGGCCATACCCTTACGAGCACCACGGGTGGAGATAAAGTACTCCAGAACCGACAGGCCCTCACGGAAGTTGGACTTGATGGGGATCTCAATGGTACGGCCGGCAGTATCGGCCATCAAACCACGCATACCGGCCAGCTGACGGATCTGAGCAGAAGAACCACGGGCGCCCGAGTCGGCCATCATCCAGATGGGGTTGTAGCGGTCCAGGCCCTGCAGCAGAGCGTCAGTGACTTCCTTCGTGGTCTTCTCCCATGCCTCAACCACCAGACGGTAACGTTCCTCGTTGGTCAGGAAGCCGCGCTTGTACTGACGGTCGATCTTGACGATCTCCTGCTCGGTTGCAGCAATCAGATCGTACTTCTTCTCGGGAATGGTCATGTCGTAGATGGAGACAGTCAAAGCACCGCGGGTGGAGAAACGGTAACCCTTGGCCTTAATGGTGTCCAGCACCTCGGCAGACATAGTGAAACCATGCTTGACAATGCACTTATCAATGATCTTACCCAGCTGCTTCTTGCCGGTAACAAAGTTGACCTCGGGCTCAAACATCTCGTCGGGATCATTGCGGTCCACAAAGCCCAGATCCTGAGGAATACCTTCGTTGAAGATCAGGCGGCCCACGGTGGTGCGAACCATCTTGCTGCGCTGCTCGCCATTGAGCTCAGCAGTACGGCGGACCATAATGGGAGTGTGCAGATCCAGAGCGCCCTCATCGTAAGCCAGACGGGCCTCGATGTCACTGGCAAAGGAGTGCAGGCACTCACGGGGCAGTTCACCGTCGGGAGTCTCAGCGCAGACACCGGCGCAGGTGGGAATGTCATCCAGGCTGCCGGGGTTCTTGACCCAAACATAATCGCCGGGCTGGAGCGTACCTTCAGCCAGGGCAGCCTTAACAGCAGCCACATCTTCGTAAGTTTCCTCAGCGGAGTGCTCGGGATAACGCTCGTAGGTCAGGTAGTAGGAGCCCAAAACCATATCCTGAGTAGGAACGGTAACAGGACCACCATCCTGAGGACGCAACAGGTTGTTGGCAGACAGCATCAGCACGCGAGCTTCGGTCTGTGCCTCGGCAGACAGAGGCACGTGGACGGCCATCTGGTCACCGTCGAAGTCAGCGTTAAATGCGGTACAAACCAGGGGGTGCAGCTTGATGGCGCGGCCTTCCACCAGAACAGGCTCGAAGGCCTGAATGCCCAGACGGTGCAGAGTGGGTGCACGGTTGAGCATGACAGGATGATCCTTGATGACAAAGTCCAAAGCATCCCACACCTCGGTGCGGCCCTTATCCACCATCTTCTTGGCAGACTTGATGTTGTTGGCAAAACCGTCCTCAACCAGCTTCTTCATAACAAAGGGGCGGAACAGCTCAATGGCCATCTCCTTGGGCAGACCGCACTGATAGATCTTCAGTTCGGGGCCAACCACGATAACCGAACGGCCGGAGTAGTCGACACGCTTACCCAGCAGGTTCTGACGGAAGCGGCCCTGCTTACCCTTGAGCATATCGGACAGGGACTTGAGCGCACGGTTGTTGGCGCCGGTGACCGCGCG
>JAZOBA010000051.1:0-6032 GCA_045595705.1 Oscillospiraceae bacterium | reverse complement strand
ATTCTCTGTTATCAAGCTCGGAAACCCTTGGGTGCCGGGGCGGTGAAGGTCATTTCCTTCTTAGTGAAGGGATTGGTAACCCGCAGAATATGGGCATGCAGGCCCAGTCGGCCCAAAGCGTTGACGGTACTGCCGTACTTCTTATCGCCGGTGACCGGATGACCCAGATCCTTCATGTGGACGCGAATTTGATTTTTACGTCCGGTCTCCAAACTGACCTCCAGCAGGGACAGAGCGCCCTTTTGAGCCAGCAGATGGTAATGGGTAATGGCCTCTTTTGCGTTGCCTCCGGGAAAATCCACCGAGTAGACCAGATGGGTTTCGGTCTCCTTCAGGTAGGAGTGGACTGTGCCGTCACTCTCTTTCGGCGTGCCCTCCACCAGGGCTAGGTAGGTGCGCTGTTTGACCAACTTGTCCCAGTTATCCTGATAGGCGCGCTTGACCGCCTCACTCTTGGCAAACATGAGCACACCCGAGGTGTCCTTGTCCAGTCGGTGCAGGATAAACACGCGGCCGCCCTTGCCTTTCAGATAATCGCTGACCATGCGGTAGGCAGTCTTGTTCTTTTCCTTTTCGGTGGCCACGCTGAGCAGGCCGGCCGGCTTGTCGATAACAACAATCTGGTCATCTTCGTAGAGAATAGGAAATGCCGGGGCCTTGGAGCCGGCGGCCAGCACCTCCACCTTGGTGGCCGGCTTGAGTACATGGTCGTGGCGGGTAATGACCTGCCCCTCCACCATAACCTGGCGGCGGGTCAGCAAATTTTTCACACTGTTGCGGCTGATACCCTTGACATGCTCCAGCAGAAAGGGCAACAGAGTGGTTTCGGTCTGTACAATAAATACGCTTTGCTGTTTCATATACATCATCCTTTGAAAGGAATTGGATTTCTCATGCCTATTATATCGGCGGAAGGGGCAAAAATCAATGGGTTGCGCCCTTGCGTCTTTTCTAAATCTGCGATAAAATATGTTGTTATTATTTCACAACTGTGCATCATAACCATATACGGAAGGAATTGCGACCGATGAACGAAATTATTCTGCTGAAACTGGGCGAACTGGTGCTCAAGGGCGGCAACCGCCACACCTTTGAGGAAAAACTGATGACAAACGCCCGCCGCCGGCTGAAACCCTACGGCAAGTTTAAAATCCACACCCGCCAGTCCACCACCTACATTGAGCCTCAGGAGGACACCTGCGACATGGACGGTGCTTACGAGGAGATGAAGATGCTCTTCGGTGCCGTGGGCCTGTCCCGTGCCCGAGCCTGCGACAAGGACAAGGATGCCATGCTGGCGTGCGCCAAGGAATATCTGGGTGAACGGCTGGAGAGCGTTAAGTCCTTCAAGGTGGAATCCAAGCGTGCCGACAAATCCTTCCCCATGACCTCCATCCAGTTGTCCCAGTATGTGGGCGGCGAACTGCACGAAGCCTATCCCCATCTGCAGGCCGACATGCACAACCCTGAACTGACCGTGACGCTGGAGGTGCGCGATTACGCCGCCTATGTCCACGCTGACCCCGAACCGGGTGCCGGCGGTCTGCCCGTGGGCATCAACGGCCGCGCCGTCAGTTTGCTGTCCGGCGGCATCGACTCTCCCGTGGCAAGCTGGATGATGGCCAAGCGCGGTCTGGCTCTCGAGATGGTCCACTTCTTCAGCTACCCCTACACCTCCCCCGAGGCCAAAGAAAAGGTCCTCGATCTGGCCCGCCTGCTGGCCCCCTGGATCGGCCGTCACTTTGTCCACGTGGTGCCCTTCACCCACATTCAGGAGGAAATCCGCAAGCACTGCCCCGATGAACTGTTTACCGTCATCATGCGCCGCTTTATGATGCGCATTGCCCAGAAGGTGGCCGAGCGTGTGGAGGCCAAGGCTCTGATCACCGGCGAAAGTCTGGGTCAGGTGGCCAGCCAGACCATGGACGCCATGAACTGCACCGGCGCCGTGTGCCATATGCCGGTCTTCCGCCCCCTGATTGGTATGGACAAGGAGGAAATCATCCGCATTGCCCGCAAAATCAACACACTGGAGACCTCCATCCTGCCCTACGAGGACTGCTGCACCGTCTTTACTCCCCGCCATCCCCGCACCCGTCCCCGTCTGGACGAGGTGGAACAGGCCGAATCCGCGCTGGACATCGACGCTTTGGTGGCCGAGGCCGTCGAGGGCATCGAGCGCGTCTCCATTGAACGCTGAAACCGGAAAGAAGGGCTTAATTTGAGCCACAGGGTAGAAATTCTCTCGGTGGGTACCGAGCTGCTGCTGGGCGGCACTGTCAATCTGGATGCCCAACTGCTGTCCCGCAAACTCAGTGAACTGGGTCTCAACGTCTTTTACCACACCGTGGTTGGGGACAACCCCGCCCGACTGGAGCAGGCGGTGGACATTGCCCAAAACCGAGCCGATATCATCATCACCACCGGCGGTCTTGGCCCCACCTGCGATGACCTGACCAAGCAGATTCTGGCCCGCGCCTTTGGCAAAGAGCTGGTCTTTCATACCGACATTGCCGACGAACTGCGCGCATGGTTTGCCCGCCGGGGCCAGACCATGCCGGAAAACAACCTGCAGCAGGCCATGCTACCCGAGGGATGCACCATTTTCCCCAATGCACGCGGCACGGCACCGGGATGCGCCTTTGAGACGAATGGCAAACATGTGCTTATGCTGCCCGGGCCACCATCCGAGTGCATGGATATGTTTGAAAAACAGGCCCGACCCTATCTGGCCAAACTCAGCGAGGGGGTCATCCTGTCCCGAACCTTAAAAATCTTTGGCATGGGAGAATCGGCGCTGGAGTCTTTGCTGCGCGACGAAATGAACTCCATGACCAACCCCACCCTTGCCCCCTACGCCAAGGAAGGCGAATGCGAACTGCGTATCACCGCCAAGGCCGATACCCATCAGGCCGCCCAAGCCATGCTCGATCCGGTGGAGAAAAAACTACGCGCTCTGCTGGCCAACGTCATCTACGGCGTCGACGTACCCAATCTGGAAACCGTGGCGCTGGAGGCACTCAAAGCCCACAGCATGACGCTGGGCACCGCTGAATCCTGTACCGGCGGTCTGATTGCCAAGCGCATGACCGACGTGCCCGGCTCCTCAGCCGTATTCAAGGGCGGCGTGGTCAGTTACTGCAACGAAATCAAGCACAATGTACTGGGGGTTCCTCAGAAATTGCTGGATCAATATGGCGCTGTGTCCGAGAACGTGGCAAAGGCCATGGCCGAGGGTGCCCGCCGGGTTTTAAACTGCGACCTTGCCGTTTCAGCCACCGGCGTAGCCGGCCCGGGCAGTGACGAGATGGGCAATCCGGCCGGACTGGTATACGTGGCACTGGCCTCCCCCGAGGGAACCGAGGTACGCCAACTGCAGTTGAGCGGAGCCGACCGCCAACGGGTGCGCACTACGGCGGCACACCACGCATTTGACCTTGTATTGCGGTATTTCCGTGAAAAATGACCGAGATTTTATCCCAAAAAGTGCAATAAATTGGAAGGTGCAGGGTGGAATTCCCTTGACTTTCCATGTGGTTGTGTTAAACTAAAAGGTGCGAGTTCGCCGCGAAGCGAACCGTGCTTTGCGGCAAATCATATTAAATTTGAAAGGATGTTTTATCATGAGCCACAAGTTTACTCCCTTTGACGGCTACACCACTTACGAAGGCAAGGGCCACTTTGAGTGCCTGACCACCCGCCTGCACAACGCTGACGAAGTCAACGAAGGCAAGACCACCATGGGCCTGACCCACTTCCTGCCCGGCGGCGGCTCCCACATGGCTCCCGCTCCCTGCGAGCTGATCTACTACTGCGTGTCCGGCGAAGTGACCATCTCCTTCGGCGACGGCACCAAGGTCGTTATGCACGACGGCGACTCCGTCCACATGGGCGTTGGCACCGAGCGCGCCATCTCCAACACCGGCCACGTGACCACCAAGATGCTGGTCACCATGACTAAGTAATTTTACTTAGGGCATAAGGAGAAAAAAGAATGAGCCACAAGTTGTTTGACCTGACCGGCAAGAATGCCGTTGTCATCGGCGGCGCCGGCGGTATCGGCCAGGCTGTCGCTCAGGGCCTGGCTGAGGCCGGCTGTAATGTCGCTATCGCTTCCCGTAAGGAAGAGTCCCTGATCCGCGCCTGCGCAGAGATCAAGCCCGCCTGCGGCAAGGAAATCCGCTACTATGTCTGCGACGCTTCCGACGAAGAGTCTGTCGCCGCTTGCGCCAAGAAGGCCAACGAGGAGATGGGCGTTGTTGAGATCCTGGTCAATTCCCAGGGCCTGAACAAGAAGTTCCCCGCCGAAGAGTTCCCCATGGACGTTTACATGCAGATGCTGCAGGTCAACGTCGCCGGCGTGATGATGAGCTGCAAGCACTTCGGTCAGTACATGATCAAGAACGGCTACGGCAAGATCATCAACGTTTCCTCCGTCCGCGGCAAGATCGCCACCAAGGGCGCCGGCAACGCTGCTTACTGCTCCACCAAGGGCGCCGTTGATATGCTGACCCGTCAGCTGGCTTCCGAGTTCGGCCCCCACGGCATTACCGTCAACGCCTTCGGTCCCACCGTCACCCTGACTCCCATGATGGCTCCCGTCATCGAGCAGCGCGGCGGCGAGGCTTATCTGAAGAGCCTGGCTGACGCCGTTCCCATGCGCAAGACCGCCGCTCCCGAAGACTGCGTGGGCACCGCCCTGTTCCTGGCCTCCCCCGCTTCCGACTTCATGACCGGCAACATCCTGTACCCCGATGGCGGCCTGACCTGCATCGGCTAATTACAGATTTTTTAAGAACGCCAACTTCGGTTGGCGTTCTTTTTTTGCGCCCAGCCTGAGAATCACCGGATTGCCCCTTTTCCGGTGACAGGAAATCTGATATAATGCAAAAAACAGCCGCGGCACGCGATTTCCCACGCCGTCCGGGAAGGAGAGCGTTTTTATGGCCCGTGCGATTCCACTGAATGTCAACCTGTTTCAAATCAAGCTGTTCCTGTCCATTGCCGAAACCCGCAATTTCTCCCGCACGGCGGAGCTGATGCACATGGAGCAGTCCACCCTCAGTCGGCGCATCGCCGTGCTGGAGCAGGAACTGGGGTTCCCTCTGTTCAAGCGCAACAGCCGTCCGGTCCAGCTGACTGAGGAAGGGCAGCAGTTGCTCAACCGGTGGAGCGCAATGCTGAACGATTATGAGCAATCACTTACTCAGGTCTACGCCAAACGGGCGCGCAGTCAGGCTTCGCTGACCGTCTGCATCATTGACTCGGGTAATCAGCTGGCCTCCATTCCCGGCCTTGGGCAGGCGGCCCACGAAGCCATGCCCGGTGTTGTGGTGTCCTTTCAGGTGGCCTCGGCCGAGCAGTTTGAAGCCCGCCTGCGCAACAGACTGGCCGACCTTGTTGTCACTTCGGAGGCTTTGACCTACCAGCTGGACGCTGCGTTTGCCGTCCACAAGGTCAAGCAGGTTCCCCTGCTGGCCTGCGTTCTGGCCACAAATCCGCTGAGCCGCAAGCAGGAGCTCACATGGGACGACCTGCAGACCCAACGTTTTCTGGCCATCTCACACCCGGCCATGTCCTATCAGGAGCAGCTGGTGCGCGCACTTTGCAATCAGCACGGGTTTGACCCGGCCTTTGGAAGTGAAAGTCTGAGTGCCCACGGACTGAGCAGCGCCCTGCAAAACGATGACGAAGTGCTGATCTGCGATCAGTTCCTGCGCGGCATCGAGTCGCCGCTGATCAAGCAGTTTGAACTGCCGGGCGAATCCTCCTCCCTGTGCGCGGTTTATACCCGGGAAAACCGCAACCCACACATTGATGCTTTCATCCGGGTCATGACCGAATTTTACGGTACATAAAATTTTTGAATAAATATCCCCCCGCGTAGCGGGGGGTATTTCAGTTTCGGGCATAGCCCTAATGCTACTGGCGGCGCACAAGTGCGCTTTTTGTTGGCCTGCCAGCCATGCAATTGTTACTTACTACCCGTAAACGGGTCCCGCGGGTCATACATACTTAATTGATCACTTTCT
>JAZOBA010000050.1:0-50953 GCA_045595705.1 Oscillospiraceae bacterium | reverse complement strand
GTTCTGACCGTAACCCCCAGTGCCATAGGATATCGGACGCTGATCCCAGTCGAAATCACTTTCCTCATAGCGACGCGCAGGCGCTCTTCTCCCCGTTTGCTCCATCAATTCCGGTGGAATCTCTCCCACAAAACGCGATGGACGGTTTGCGGTGGTTTTGCCATAGAGCATACGCTGTGCCGCACAGGACAGATGCAGGCGCTCCTTGGCACGGGTCATGGCCACGTAACAAAGGCGGCGTTCCTCCTCCATCTCTTCGTGCTCTCCGATAGAACGGGTTCCCGGGAAAATACCATCTTCCATGGCAATCAAAAAAACCTCAGGAAATTCCAGTCCCTTTGCGCCATGCATGGTCATCATCTGAACGCGTTCTTCTTTCGGCTTCGCGCCACCGTCCTCCTCGTTCTGATCACCCAACTGTTCATCCAAGGCAAGTTCCTCCAGGAATCCGGTCAGAGTGGGTTCCATGCCGTTTTCCCGTGCTCGGAGCAGATAATCCTGAATGATGGACTTAAATTCCATCAAACGCTCAATGCGATGGCGGTTTTCCGGCGTATCCTTTTCCTCCAAGGCGCGCACATAGCCGCTTTGGTCCAGCAAATACTCATAAAATGCAGGTAAATCCAGAATATTGACCTGCATTTTCAGGTCTTCCACAAACTTGCGAAATGCTTCCAGCTTACCGGCCGCACGGCTTAACTCAGCTGGGATTGCTCCACTCAGCACCGAAAGCATGCTTTCTCCCCGCTGCTGCGCAATCACTTCCAGCATTTCAATGGTTCTGTCACCGATACCGCGCGGAGGAACATTAATGATGCGTTTCAGACGCAGATTATCGTCGCCGTTCTGCACAACATACAAATAGGCCATGATATCACGGATTTCCATCGAGGCCGTCATTGGATGGCGCTGATATACGCTGATTCCGCTTCGAACCAATGTCTGATAGACCACGTTGGCATTTGTATTGTTGCGGTACAGAACAGCGAAATCTTTTTCTTGCTTACCGCTGTTCAGGCCGGACATGATGCGAGAAAGCACATACTGGGCTTCTTCGTGCTCATTCATCGCAGTGTAGAACTGGATCTTATCGCCCGCATTATGCTCCGTCCAAAGTTCCTTGCCCTTTCGACCTTGGTTGTTGCGAATCACTGCATTGGATGCCGCAAGAATATTTTTTGTAGAGCGATAATTCTGCTCCAAACGTATGGTTTTGGCACCCTTGAATTGCTTTTCAAACGAAAGTATATTTTCAATGGTGGCACCACGGAAGCGATAAATCGATTGATCGTCATCGCCGACCACGCAGATGTTTTCCCACTTCCCTGCCAGCAATGCCGCCAAACTGTACTGAAGATTGTTGGTGTCCTGATACTCATCGATCAGCACATAACGGAATTTATTCTGATAATATTCCCGCACCTCATCGCTGCTCTCCAGAAGTCGGACCGTGTGGAGAATAATATCGTCAAAGTCCAGTGCGTTTGCTGCCCAAAGCTGCTTTTCGTAGGCCTGATAAATCTGTGCAATCCGAATCATGCGCAGATCACCATCCTTCTGGCATCTGGCCATAAACGGACCTGCCAACTCCATGGCATCCTTTGCCCGGGAAATATATCCCATAACCGAGCGAGGTTGGAACAGTTTATCATCCAGATTCTGCTCTTTGATAATCGCCTTGATTACACGTAGCGAATCATCGTCATCATAGATGGTAAACGAAGTATCAAAGCCCAGTTTATCAATATCCCGGCGTAGAATTCGAACACAGGCCGAATGAAAGGTTGATGCCCATACATCCCGTGCGGAGGGGCCCAAAATTCGCTCCAGACGGTCCTTCAGTTCCCCGGCCGCCTTATTGGTAAACGTGATGGCAATAATCGACCAAGGTGCTGCAGGTTCCAGTGCACAAAGACGCTCCTGATACAACTTTTTCTCCGGCGTGGGCTGATAAATATAATCCTCTAAAAAAGCGACATCCTCCGGTGTGACCCAATCCGGGACCTCATTACTGTCCGCTCCACGTCCGTATTTGATCAGATTCGCTACACGGTGGATCAGAACGGTAGTTTTTCCGCTGCCGGCTCCGGCCAGCAAAAGCAGTGGCCCTTCGGTACAAAGGGCCGCCTTGCATTGTTCCGGATTCAAATGTTCAAAGTCAAGCGCAATTGCCGCTCGCCGTGCCACACAAAAGCGCTGTTCCAGATTTCGTTCCAACATAAAATCTCGCTGCTCCATTCTGCTTCGAGTCTGTCATTTTATATTACAATTTTATCGTAAAGTCAAAATGAGGTCAACCCTGCCGGTGCACAATTCTAATCCAATGATAAATTGAATTTTATATTGTGTCATTACCATACACCGTGGTAAAATAATAAAAATATTTGTTTGGAGAGAATCAAATATGGAACAAAAACGCGCCAGAGATTACGGTCTGCATGTAGGTCGACTTCCAACCGGACCCAAAAACAAAATCACCGATGTTCCCGGTGTTACCGTCGGCCATTGTACCATTAACACAGCGGAGCATAAAACCGGCGTAACCGTTGTACTTCCTTGTGAAGAAAATCCCTTTTTTCATAAACTTCCTGCAGCTGCCTTTGTCCTGAACGGATTCGGGAAAGCAGCCGGACTGGTTCAGGTCAATGAACTTGGCACATTGGAAACCCCCATTGCCCTGACCAACACCTTGAATGTGGGATTGGTCTGGGATGCGCTGGTCGGATATATGGTGGATCGGTGTGCAGAAGACGGACACACTCTCCGTTCGGTCAACCCCGTGGTTTGCGAGTGCAACGACGGCACGCTCAATCACATTCAGCAACGTGCTGTACAGGCCGAACATGTTCTGGCTGCAATCCGGTCGGCTTCCACGGATTTCAAAGAAGGCGCAGTGGGCTGCGGCACCGGCATGATCTGCCACGACCTTAAGGGCGGCGTCGGTTCGGCATCGCGCCAAATCGTACTGGATGGCCGGACATTCACCCTCGGTGTACTGGCACAGACCAACCACGGCTGCCTGTCCGATCTGACCATTCAAGGAAAGAACATCGGCAAAGAGTTGGCCGAACAATTGGCTGCCCGTGAACCGGACAAAGGATCCTGCATTCTGATTATTGCAACTGACCTTCCATTGGACTCCCGCCAGCTTGGGCGCATCGCAAAACGCGCCTCGGTGGGTCTTGCACGGCTTGGTTCTTTCATTGGTCACGGAAGCGGCGAAGTATTCCTTGCCTTCTCCACCGCAAACCCTTGGGACAGCCGTGACAAATCCGCTCTGCGTCAAGGCACCTTTTTCTCGGAAGACGAGATGGATCTCCCCTTCCGCGCGGTTGCAGAATGTGCCGAAGAGGCAGTACTCAATTCCATGCTGAGCGCACAAACCGCTGTCAGCCGAAATGGAAAAACGATCTATGCTCTGACCGAGCTTTGGACTACTTCAAATTAAATCAACCTCACAGCAAAGGATCAGGGACGTTCATCACAGAACCCCTGATCCTTTTAATTTCAATCTTCGTCATGCAAAAAGCCTTGACACTACTTCTACCAAGCGCTCCATGTCGTACAACGTATTAAATGCTGACACACTCAAACGCACCGTGCCGGTTTCCATTGTTCCGGCACTTTGATGCGCCAACGGCGCACAATGCAAACCTGCCCTGACTGCAATATCTGCCCGCTGTAACTCTTCCGCCACTGTTTCGCAGTCAACCCCATCCACCCGAAAGGATAGCACGCCAGTTTGGTTCTTTAACCCTGGCGCATAAAACACTTCTACACCAGCTATGCGCTCCAGCCTTCTGGCCGTATACAGCGCCAGTTTTCGCTCGTGTTCTAAAATATTAGTTATACCATGTTCTTCTATAAACTTCAGCCCTTCCAGCAGACCGGCTATCCCCGGAACATTATGGGTTCCGGCCTCCAATCGGTCAGGTAAATATTCCGGCATAACCTGCTTTTCCGAATCGCTTCCAGTTCCTCCCTCAAGCAAGGGTCTTACTTTTTCGTTCGAGCAGATCAGAATTCCCGTCCCCTGTGGGCCGTACAATCCCTTATGTCCCGGTGCCGCAACAAATTCCGCTCCCCACTCCATCATGGATATTGGAAGGCATCCCGCAGATTGCGAGGCGTCAACAATCAAAGGAACACCATACTTCCTGCATAATTCCGAAATTTCTTTGATTGGCTGAACGTAACCAAACACATTTGATACATGAGTACAGACTGCCGCATCTACGCCTTTCTTCAGGATTTTATGCGCTTGTTCCAAGAGCAGATCGGGACGATACAACGGACTATTCGCAACATGAATTGACACATTCGGGATCGCCTGCAACGGTCTTGTCACGGCATTGTGTTCGTATCCCGTAATCATGACTGAACTACCCTGTTTCACAGTCGATTTAATTGCTATATTCAATCCATGTGTCGCGTTGGAAGTGAATACCACGTAGTCAAGCTTCGCAGCGCCGAACAAACGAGCTACCGTTTCCCGACACTGAAATACCGTTTCCGCAGCAAGCATAGCCGAACGATGGCTCCCTCTGCCGGGACTGGACATCTGACTCATTGCCCGGCAAACAGCTGCAGCAACCGAAGACGGCTTCTGCAGCGTAGTTGCCGCGCTGTCCAGATAGATCATTGGCTCACCTCTTTGTAGCTCCCATCTGCTGACATAACATAAACACGCTCAGGCGACAATCCGACGCGTTTCAGAATCTGCAGCGCATCCATCAGATTTCGTTCTGACACTTTCACTGCATGACTGCAGCCGGATTCCGAAACAAGTTTCGGTGCGCGCATTATATGGGCAGTAATTCCTGCCCGTTCCAATACGGCCGCTGTTTTCTGTGCATAGGTCAGCGACCGACAGATAATCAGATAATAAACCATACCCACCTCCGTGCGCTCAAGGCACTTACAAGGATGAAAAAACACTCCCCTTGTGCACATTCTATGCACAAGGGGAGCATTTTGTCAGTTGATCTCAATCAGCAAGGCAATTGCCTGTGCTGCCATACCTTCGCCGGACCCGGTAAAGCCAAGCTTTTCCTCAGTAGTCGCCTTCACATTGACCCGATCCGGACAAACACCCATAACAGACGCCAGATTCTGTTGCATCTGGGGTAAATACGATGCAAGTTTCGGTTTCTGCGCAACAATGGTGGTATCCACATTGCCAATCGACCAACCGGCTGCTGCCAGTTTATCCACAACAGCAGCCAGCAACTTTAAGCTATCGGCACCGGAATATTGGGGATCGGTATCCGGAAAATGCCGTCCGATATCACCCATTCCCGCAGCACCGAGCAGCGCATCCATAATGGCATGTGTCAGAACATCAGCATCAGAATGGCCCTGCAAGCCAAGCTCATACGGAATCTCTACTCCACCCAAAATCAACTTGCGGCCTTCCACAAGACGATGCACATCATATCCCTGTCCGATTCTCATTGCAATCCCTCATTTCGCCACGTAAGAAGCGCCTCAGCCAAAACCAGATCGGCCGGGGTCGTAATCTTTATGTTTTCATCCGCACCCTGCGTCAATGTAACCTTCATTCCCAGCAATTCAACCGCCGAGCAATCATCGGTGATGGGCTGATTTTCATCAACCGCCTTGTACAATGCAGCGCGAATCACGTCAGCTTCAAACACCTGAGGTGTCTGTACTGCATACAACTTCGCTCGATCCGGTGTATCCGTCACGATCCCATTTTCTGCACACTTGATCGTATCCTTTACCGGAACAGCGGGCGCTGCAGCATTACATTCGGCTGCGGCAGCAATAACTTCCTGCAGAACATTCTGAGAAACCAAAGGACGTGCTCCGTCATGAATCGCAATCAATCGGGTCTGTTTTGAAACTTCCTGCACTCCGTTATAAACCGACTGCGCCCGAGTCGATCCCCCAACAACAATTTTGCGAACCTTCGCCAGAGCAAACTCCGCACACAGTTTACTGATTGGCACCATAAGATCTTCCCGCGTCACCACAATGATTTCGTGAATCTGCGGACAAAGGTCCAATGCACGCAATGTATGAATCACAACGGGGGTTCCGGCCAATTCGAGCATGAGCTTATCCCTGCCCATGCGAGTAGACGAACCCGCTGCCACAACAACCGCCGCACAATACGGTTCTGCCTCTTTTTTCTTTCGCTTGAACAACCCAAACAACTTCTCCGCCTCCATGAAACAAGGCGGCCTTTCGGCCGCCCGTCGATGCCTTGTGTTACTGTATTATGCCAGGGCGAGGTTTATGCGCATCTCAATCTCTTCATAGCTGCAACATTGAGAAAGAACCAATTCAGAAATCAGAATCTGTTTGGCTGAATGGAGCATCTTGCGCTCACCGTTGGACAAACCGCGGTTCACGTCACGAAGCATCAGTCCTTTGACAACTCTTGCCACTTCCAGAAGATTTCCACTTTTCAGCCGTTCCATATTCTCGCGATAACGTCGATTCCAGTTGTTATCCATTTCAACTGCGATTTCGCCAAATGCAGCAATTACCTTATCGCCTTCTACTTTGTCAATAATCGGACGAACTCCGATTTCTTCACAGTTTTCTGTGGGAATCATAACCATCATACCGCCAACCGGCAGCTTCAGGACATAATAACTGCGCACAACACCATTGACCTTTTTTTCTTCAATGCTGTCAATTACACCTGCACCATGCATCGGATGTGCTATTTTATCTCCTGCTTGAAACATGATTCCCACCTCCTCAAAGGTAAATAAACTGAAGGAAATCGGGTTTTACATAAAATATTATAGTATCCTATCTAAATTTTTGCAAGCAATTTTGCCAATTTATTGTCTAATTCGCAGGAATTGTTTATGGAAACGCACAAAATCAATCCTATTTTATTCACTTTCCATGCAAACAAACGAAGCCTGACGCAAGACAACGTCAGGCTTCGTATTGATTCAAATTAATGGTTCATCTGCTTACGACGGGACAGGTTCATGGTACCGTCCTGCATGTCGTTGACCCACTCCAGGCTCTTTCCGGTGCCGTAAGCAACACAGGAGATGGCGTCATCCGCCACATGAGTTTCGATGCCGGTGTGGGACTCAATCAGCTTATCGAAGCCCCAAATCAGGCTGCCGCCGCCGGTCATGATAATGCCGTTGGTGGAGATATCTGCAACCAGTTCAGGAGGAGTGCGCTCCAAAACCGAGTGGATCGCTTCCAGAATACGGCTGGTGGGTTCTTCAAATGCCTCAATCATCTCGGTGGAAGTGACCGTAAACACACGAGGCAGACCGGTCATCAAACAGCGTCCCTTAATCTCCATGGTCTGCTCTTCGGGACGGGGGAACACGCAGCCAATGGTCATTTTGAGTTCTTCCGCAGTACGTTCACCAATCAGCACATTGTGCTTGCGGCGAATGTACTTAATAACTGCCTCGTCAAACTGGTCACCTGCAATCTTGATGGAATCAGATTCCACGATGCCGGACAGCGAAATGACAGCAATATCCGCGGTACCGCCGCCAATATCAACCAGCATATGACCATCGGGTTTGGTGATATCGACACCGGCACCAATTGCAGCAGCCAAAGGCTCCTCGATCAGATACACGCGGCGAGCACCGGCCTGAATACCTGCATCGATAACGGCACGTTCCTCAACCTCGGTAATGCCGGAAGGAACACAGATGACAACACGGGGCTTAAACAAACGGAAGGAAGTAACCTTACGGATAAATTCGCGAAGCATGCGCTCAGTCATGTCGTAATCCGAAATGACACCCTCACGCAAGGGACGAATAGCAACAATATTACCGGGCGTACGGCCGAGCATCTGCTGTGCCTCGGTACCAACTTTCAGAAGCTTACCGCTGTTTTTATCAATTGCAACAACAGAGGGCTCGCGCAGCACAACGCCCTTACCCTTTACATAAACCAGAATGGAGGCGGTACCAAGGTCGATACCAATATCCTTACTGAACATAGACATTCTTACACCTCAAATTGCATTTTACTATAAGTTTTGCCAATGCCATGGCAAGACAAACGTTACGTAAATTATATTATATCGAAGGTCCACCATCTTTTCAATGCTAATTTCATGTTTTTTGTCCCCGCGCTCTGGCAAGGGACGCGCAAACGACCTCTTTCGCCCCAAATGTACGCAGAACTCGTGCACATTCCGATAGGGTCGCACCGGTTGTAACTACATCGTCAATCAGAAGAATTCGCTTGCCTGCCACAAATTCAGGGTCTGGAACTTCATATGCACCCAGTATATTTGCACGGCGCGCCGAATCATCATTGATGCTTGACTGCGCATCCGTATTGCGAACCTTACGCAGCGTTTCAACAGCAACGCAATCCAAATTACGCGCCGCCTCCACAGCCAACAGCTTCGCCTGGTCATATCCACGCTTTCGCAATCTCTTGGCAGAAAGCGGAACCCAGGAAATCACATCAAATCGGTCCAAAAGATGGTCGGAAACACATTGAGCAACCAATTTACCGTATGTTTTTACATATCCGCTACAACCGTCAAATTTATACCGATGAACAGATTCCCGCACATTGTCGCGATACCAAAGCGGCGAAACACAAAGGGAAACAAAGTCAAGTTTCTGCTCTGCCTCCTGTCCTACAATCCAAGGCAGCTTTATCTGACAGTCATTGCAGATCCCCGATTCACCGGATTGGATCAGTTTCCTGCAAAAAGCACACCGAGGCGGAAACAGGAGATCAAGTACACCATTCCATATCTTTGAGCAGCTTATTGATCTCACCTCCGTTATGGCACCACAAATTTGCGCGTATGAATTGCCGGAGTCTGGATGTTACAACGCCTGGCTTATTGCAACAAGGCGTGCTCGAAGCCCCGAATAACGCCGTTGCTGCCTGTTGTTGGCTGCCATGGACAACACAACATTTTCATCGCCCACAAGGATAAACAGTTCACGGGCCCGCGTTACAGCCGTGTACAACACGCCCCGTGTCAAAAGCTGCGGCGCACCGTCCATTGCTGCCAAAACGACTGCACGGTACTCACTTCCCTGTGCTTTGTGAACAGTAACCGCATAGGCAAGTTCCAGCTCAATCAGCATGTCCGGCGTATAATCGACCAGTTTCCCGTCAAAATCCACCGTCACGATACCTCCGGCTTCATCCACGTCATCAATCCGCCCGATATCGCCGTTGAACATTCCCATTCCTGCCGAAAGACTGTTTCTGTCACGCCACATTACATCGTAATTATTCTTGACCTGCATCACGCGATCACCGGTTCGAAAAATCACTTCGCCAAAGCGCCGCTCTCCCTTTCCCTCCTCAGGGGGATTGATTGCCTGTTGAAGCATGCGATTCAGATTAGCAGTACCAGTGCTGTATTTTCTTGTAGGGGACAGCACCTGAATCTGATCCGATGGAATACCCATATTTTCCGGCAATCTGCGCGCAACCAGATCCACGATGGTCTCGGCCGTGCGTTGGCTTTCATGTCGGCGCAGGAAAAAGAAATCATTCGATTTGTTATCCAGTTCCGGAGGTTGTCCTCGATTGACCGCATGAGCAGTTCGAACAATGGCGCTTTCTGACGCCTGACGAAAGATCTCTGTCAGACGAATGGAAGGAATACATCCGGAACGGAGCAAATCGGAAAGCAGATTGCCCGGTCCGACAGAAGGAAGCTGATCCGGATCGCCCACAAGAACCAATCTGCAATCGCCGCGTAACGCGCCAAGAAGCGCACTCATCAAGGGAAGGTCAACCATGGACGTCTCGTCCACAATAACCGCATCATACCGAAGGGGCTCGTCCTGATTGTGTGCAAAAATCAGTTCCCCGGAAATCGGATCAAACTGAGTTTCCAACAGGCGATGTATCGTCGTTCCTTCCGCTGCGCACAATTCACCCAGCCGTTTTGCAGCGCGTCCGGTTGGTGCAGCAAGCGCGGTTTCCAGTCCCAATGCATCAAACAAAGCCAGCACGCCGCACAGTGAAGTTGTTTTTCCCGTTCCCGGTCCACCTGTCAAAAGCATCACCTGACGTGTGGCCGCAAGGCGAACCGCCTCTTCCTGCTGCGGCGCATATCGGATTCCCTGTTCCTTCTGGATCCCATCAATCACCCGATCAATGTCTTGGGGAGGAACCAGCTCGGTTGCACTCATTTCAGCAAGACGAATGGCAACGTTGCATTCGGCGGCGAACAGTTCTGCAAGATAACATGCTTCCTGCCCCGCAATCTGTTCCTGAACAATTTCTCCCTGATCCAGCAACTCATCCAGAGCCCGCTCGGTACTGTCGTCATTCAGATTCAGCAGTTGTGTTGTTGCGGCAATTAATTTCTGTCTCGGCAGAAAGGTATGTCCGTTATTTGAATTATGGCGTAATTCAAACAGAATCCCCGCTTCTACACGCTGAGGATCGTTTCCTGCAATCCCCATTTGGATAGCAAGCTCGTCTGCAACGGAAAAATCCACCCCAAAATCACCTTCGGCCAGAAGGTAGGGATTTTCTCTGACAACATCCATAGCCGAATTCCCAAAGCGCCGGAACAGCGGCATAGCCAAGGTCAGCGGAAGTTTATGCTCACTGAGAAAGTCAATCAAAAGGCGCATGCCCGCCTGTTGGAGCAGCGCATCGTGTACCGATTTTGCACGCTTTTCCGTAAAACCCTTCAGCCGGGTCAGCAATTCCGGCTGCTGTTCGATCACTTGAAGCGCTCGTGCCCCGAATTCATCCACGATCAACTTCGCGGTACGGGCTCCGATCCCTTTGATTGCACCGGATGCTAAATATTCAAATACCGCGCTCTCACCCACCGGCATACTGCGCCGCAAAGTCTCCACTTTAAACTGTGCCCCGTAAGAGGCATGCTTCATCCATCTTCCTTCCGCCTCCAGCGTCTCCCCCGGAGTAACGCCGGGCATACAGCCGACAACGGTGATCTCTCCCTCATGGTCGGTCTCCAGCCGAAGTACGGTATATCCATTCTCATCGTTCCGGAAAATAACCGCAGCAACTGTTCCGCTTATTTCATTGTAATCCTTCGTTGCGTCCATCCCGATGTATCTTCCTTCAAAAAATAATCTTCTTCGTAACAATCTTTGTTGATAAATAAATAACCAAACACCATTTTTCCCAAAGTCCAAAGGCCAACACAGCTCAAGAATGCCAAAGCAGAGTCCAACAGGATCCCCATTCGCTCACCCCTGAGCCATCTTATGCGCGAATACGTGAAATGTTAAACGGAACCATCAGAATCATCAACCAGTTTCACCTATTAGAACATGATATTTTATTTTACCATGCACGAAAGAATGTGACAAGCATTCCTTCCGTTCACAAAACAAAAGATTTCTTTTGTAAAACAAAATATATTTCCAATTCGACCTTGTTTGGCAGTAAAAACGATGGTATAATATTTTGACTGATTTTACAGAAACGGGGCGAACAATTATGACGTACAAAGAAGAATTTATCACCTTTATGGTCCGATCCGGCGTGTTGACCTTTGGCGATTTCACCACCAAGTCCGGCCGCAAGACCCCCTATTTCATCAACACCGGCAACTACAAGACCGGCGCTCAGGCTGCCAAGCTGGGCGATTACTACGCTGCCTGCGTGCAGGAGAACGCACCCGAGGGCATTGACTGTCTGTTCGGCCCTGCATACAAAGGAATTCCTCTGGCCGTTACTACCGCTGCCTCTCTCTATCGCAATTATGATCGTGATCTTCCCTATTGCTTCAACCGCAAGGAGGCAAAAGATCACGGCGAGGGCGGTTCCATGGTCGGTTACAAACCCCAGAATGGCGATCGCGTTGCAATCATCGAAGACGTTGTTACCGCAGGCACCGCTGTGCGCGAGTCTCTGGAACTGTTCAAGGCTCTAGGCGACATGAAGGTTACCCATCTGTTTGTGTCCGCCGACCGAATGGAACGCGGAACCCGCGATTGTACCACCCTGGATGAACTGCGCGAAGATTTCGGCATCAAGGTCTGCCCCATTGTAACCATTCGTGAGATCATCGCTTTCCTGCATAACAATCCTGTTGACGGCAAAGTCTATATTGATGATGCCATGCGCGAGCGCATGGAGGCCTATCTGACCGAATATGGCGGAAAATAACCCTCACAAGGGTCATCGCGCCCGCGCGAAAGAAGAATTTATGTCTCGCGGTTTGAGCGGCATGGCCGACCATCGCGCGTTGGAGCTGCTCCTGTTTTATGCGATCCCACAGGGTGACGTAAATCTTCTTGCCCATCGGTTGATTGAAACCTTCGGCTCTTTGTCCGGCGTGTTCAACGCAACCATCGATCAATTGCTGACCGTAAAGGGCGTCGGAGAGCACACAGCGTGTTTGATCAAATTGATCACTGCAATGGGCGCCCGGTATCAGGCCGACCGAAATCAACTGGGCGATATTCTTATGACAACAGAGCAAATCGGCGAATACCTCTCCCCCGAATTTTTTGGACAGCGAAACGAGATAGCCGTGATCCTCTGCATGGATGCAAAAGGAAAGGTCCTGCAGTGCCGCCAACTGGCGGAGGGATCTGCTGATTCAACCATGCTGAGTCTTCGAAAAATGATGGAAGTCGCTCTGGCATGCAATGCATCTCAGGTCGTTCTTGCGCATAACCATATCAGCAACATCGCCATGCAATCCAAAGAAGATGTTCTGATGACAAAACTGGCCTATGACGCATTTGCGCAAATGGGTATTTATCTGGTCGACCATCTGATTTTTGCCAGCGACGACTATATTTCCTTGCGTGATTCAGGCATTTTCATGCAGTTCTAATTTCATACTGAAAATGATTGCAATCGAACGCATGTTTTGCTATAATTATCAAAACAAGTGTTCGATTGTGCTTTTGGAGGTGATTTTATGCCAAAATTTGAAGTCGTTTCGGACTATCAACCCAGCGGAGACCAGCCCGAAGCAATTGAAATGCTCGCAGCAGGCATTGAACATGGTCTGAACAAGCAAACTCTGTTGGGTGTCACCGGCTCCGGCAAAACCTTCACCATGGCAAAAGTCATCGAAAAAGTTCAGCGTCCCACACTCGTCCTTGCCCACAACAAGACACTTGCCGCTCAGTTATGTGCTGAGTTCAAAGAATTCTTTCCCAACAATGCGGTTGAGTATTTTGTTTCCTATTACGATTACTACCAACCCGAGGCATATATCCCCCACACAGATACCTTTATCGAAAAAGATTCCTCGGTCAACGAGGAAATCGATCGATTGCGTCTCTCGGCAACTGCATCGTTGATGGAGCGGCGCGATGTCATTGTCGTCTCCTCTGTTTCCTGTATTTACGGTCTTGGCGAGCCGGAAGATTTTGCAAAGATGATGGTCTCCCTTCGTGTCGGAATGACCATGGAACGCGACGAACTGCTGAAGCGGCTGATTGCCATACGTTACGAACGCAACGATATTGCCTTTGAACGCAATATGTTCCGTGTTCGCGGAGACACAGTTGAAATTTTCCCGGCATACTGGAGTGACAGCGCCATCCGGGTTGAGTTCTTTGGCGATGAAATCGACCGTATATCCGAGATCAATGTCGTTACAGGTGCCCCCAAGCGACGTTTGGAAAACATTCCGATCTGGCCGGCAACCCACTATGTCACCCCCAAGGAAAAGATGGACGCCGCAATTCAGGAGATTTACCGCGAACTGGAAGAGCGCGTTGCCTTTTTCGAATCGCACAATATGCTCGTTGAGGCACAGCGCATTAAACAGCGCACCATGTACGATGTCGAGATGATGCAGGAACTGGGATATTGCTCCGGTATTGAAAACTACAGCCGTGTTATTGAGGGGCGTCCCGTTGGCTCTCCCCCCCACACGCTGATGGATTACTTCCCGAAGGATTTTGTCCTTTTCATTGATGAGTCTCACGTGACCCTGCCGCAGGTGCGTGCCATGTACAACGGCGATCGCGCCAGAAAGACCTCTTTGGTGGAGTACGGTTTCCGTCTTCCCTGTGCATTTGACAACCGACCCTTGAAATTCGATGAATTTGAAAATCGGCTCAATCAGGTCATCTATGTCTCGGCAACTCCCGGAGAATACGAGCGCACCTGCTCTGAGCAAATTGCAGAACAGGTCATCCGACCCACCGGTCTGCTCGATCCCGTTGTTGAGGTCCGTCCGGTGGAGGATCAGATTGATGATCTGATCGGAGAAATCAACACCAGAATCGAACGCAGTGAACGGGTTCTGGTCACAACTCTGACCAAGAAAATGGCGGAAGATCTGACTGCCTATCTCAAAAATGCAGGTATTCGTGTCCGATATATGCACCATGACATCGACACCATCGAGCGTATGGAGATCATTCGTGACCTTCGTCTAGGCACCTTTGATGTTCTGGTTGGTATCAATCTGCTGCGCGAAGGCCTTGACCTGCCTGAGGTCAGCCTCGTTGCAATTTTGGACGCAGACAAAGAGGGTTTCCTCCGCTCGGAAACCTCTCTGATCCAGACAATCGGACGCGCCGCTCGAAACGCCGAAGGAAAAGTCATTCTGTATGCCGATTCCATTACGCCGTCTATGCACAGAGCAATGGCTGAAACCGAGCGCCGACGCGCAAAACAGGATGCATACAACAAAGCGAATGGTATTACTCCGCAGACTGTCATCAAGAGTGTTCGCGATATCATCGACTTGTCCAACAACGAATCCAAGGAATTTGATATCAACGAAAAGCAGCTGACCAAGCTCCAACGCATGGAGCTGATTGCTAAACTGGAGCAACAGATGAAAGAAGCTGCAAAAATGCTTGAATTTGAGTATGCGGCACAGCTGCGTGACCGCATCATCAAGCTGCGCGGAGAAAACTGATTGGAGGATATATGTATGAAATATATTGAACTGGGCAAAACCGGATTAATGTGTGCTGAAATCTCATTCGGCGGCATTCCTCTGCAGCGCAGCGATGCAGCTAATGCTCTGGAAGTTGTGGATGCGCTGGAGAAGTATGGAATGAATTTCATTGACACGGCACGTGGCTATACTGTTTCTGAGGGTTTTCTCGGTGCAGCACTGGAGGGCCGCCGCGACAAATTCATACTTGCCACAAAAACTATGGCCCGCAGCTATGAAGGCATGACAAAAGAAATCGAAACCAGCCTCAGAGAGTTACGCACAGATTATATTGATTTGTATCAGATCCACAAACTTTCGGTCGGAGAATTTGAAACAGTATTTGCGCCCAACGGCGCATACCAGGCCCTGCTGGACGCAAAAAAAGCCGGTAAGATCGGCCACATTGGCGTAACCGCCCACAGTGTGGAAACACTTGAGAAACTCGTGGCAGAATATCCCGATCGCTTTGAGACCTTTATGTTCCCTTACAACATCGTGGAGCTTCAGGGCAGCGAGGTCCTGAAGGAAGCGCGGGCCAAAGGAATCGGTACCATCTGCATGAAGCCCCTCGCCGGCGGCAATCTGGATGATTACGAGCTCGCATTGCGCTTTATTGCGCAATCCGATGCAATTGACATCTCCATCGTGGGCATGGGCAGCACTGAAGAAGTGCAGCGCAATGCTGCCGCTGCAGAAAAGCTGACACCGCTTTCCGCTGAAGATATCGCAAAATGTGAAGAAATCCGCAAAGAACTTGGCAGCCGGTTCTGCCGCCGATGCGGCTACTGCGCCCCCTGTACAGTCGGCATCAACATCAACATGTGTTTCCTGATGAATAACTATCTCCATAAATACAATTTGGTGGAGTGGGCCAAAGAACGATATGAGGCTCTCCCCCTTCACGCCGGAGATTGCATTGGGTGCCGCGTGTGCGAATCCAGATGCCCCTACAACCTTCCCATCAGCGAAATGATGCGTGATATTGCACGTGATTTTGGGAAATAAAACAAACATCCACTCACATATACCTGATTGGAGATAAGCTATGCATAGCCATATTGTTGTAAAAGGCGCTCGCGTCAACAACTTAAAAAATATTGATGTTTCCATTCCGCGCGACAAACTGGTTGTTCTGACCGGTTTGTCCGGTTCAGGCAAGTCTTCCCTCGCATTTGATACCATTTATGCCGAGGGTCAGCGCCGTTACGTGGAGTCCCTTTCCTCGTACGCCCGCATGTTTCTGGGCCAAATGGAAAAACCAGACGTGGATTACATCGATGGATTGTCCCCCGCCATCTCCATCGATCAGAAAACCACGTCCAAGAATCCACGTTCCACGGTCGGAACGGTCACCGAAATCTATGACTATCTGCGTCTTCTGTGGGCTCGTGTGGGTACTCCTCACTGCCCAATCTGCGGCAAGGAAATTCAGCAACAGACCATTGATCAGATCATCGATCAGGTACTTGCCCTACCCGAAGCCACAAGAATTCAGGTTATGGCCCCGGTCATCCGCGGAAAAAAGGGTGAGCACACCAAAATTTTTGAGGATGCAAGAAAATCCGGCTATGTACGTGTACGTGTCGACGGTTCCCTCTATGAATTGACCGAAGAAATCAAGCTGGATAAAAACAAGAAGCACAACATCGAAGTGGTGGTCGACCGTCTCGTTATTCGTGAAGAGATCAATCGCCGCCTGACCGACAGCGTAGAAACCGCTTCTGCTTTGGCGGGTGGTCTTGTTGTCATCAATATTGTTGCGGAAGATCGTGACATCCTGTTTTCTCAAAACTACGCCTGTGAAGACTGCGGCATTTCCATTGAAGATCTGACTCCCCGGATGTTTTCATTCAACAATCCCTTTGGCGCCTGCCCGACCTGTACCGGCCTTGGCAGTCAACTGAAGGTGGACCCCGCCTTGATCATCCCAAACAAGAACCTTTCCATTCTCCAGGGTGCAATTACCGCATCCGGTTGGAATAACATCAAAGGCGACGGCATTTCCCGCATGTATTTCGACGCCCTATCCAAGAAATATCATTTTAAGTTGAACGTCCCCGTAAAGGATCTGTCGGATGAAATCATGGACATCATTCTTTACGGAACCAAGGGCGAAAAACTGAAGCTGACTTACGAGCGTGCGGATGGCCAAGGCACCTTAATGCAGCCCTTCGAAGGAATTGCAAACAACCTCGAACGTCGATATCGTGAAACGCAGAGTGACGGCTCCCGTCGCGAACTGGAAGAATGCATGAGTGAATGCCCCTGCCCCGATTGCGGCGGCAGAAGACTTCGCCGAGAATCCCTTGCTGTCACAGTGGGCGGGTTAAACATCGACGAATTCTGCCACAAATCCGTCAGCGATGCACTCACATTCATTGAAAATCTTGAATTGTCTCCACAAAAGATGATGATCGCGGCCCAGATTTTGAAAGAAATCAAATCGCGTCTCGGATTCCTTCGAAGTGTCGGTCTGCAATATCTTACTCTTTCCCGTGCTGCCGCCTCCCTGTCCGGCGGTGAAAGCCAGCGCATCCGTCTTGCAACACAAATCGGTTCTTCTCTGATGGGAGTACTCTATATTCTGGATGAGCCCTCCATTGGTCTGCATCAACGAGACAATGACAAACTGCTTGCGACCCTCAAAGAACTGCGTGATCTCGGAAACACCCTAGTCGTCGTGGAGCATGACGAAGACACTATGCGTGCCGCAGACTATATTGTCGATATCGGTCCCGGTGCAGGTATTCACGGCGGCAAGGTGGTCGTCTCGGGTACCGCTGAGGAGGTTATGGCTTGCCCGTCCTCCATTACGGGCGACTACCTCTCCGGACGTAAAAAAATTCCCATCCCGGCAAAACGAAGAACCGGAAACGGAAAACAACTGGTTATCCGCGGCGCAGCCGAAAACAATCTGCGCAATGTGGATGTGGTCTTCCCTCTTGGAACTTTCACCTGTGTCACCGGTGTGTCCGGTTCCGGTAAGTCCAGTCTGGTCAACGAAATCCTCTACAAGAAGCTGGCAGCCGACCTGAACCACGCCAAGTGCCGGTGCGGGAAGCTGAATTGCATGGAGGGTGAGGAATACTTGGACAAGGTCATTGCCATTGACCAGTCCCCTATCGGCCGAACCCCTCGGTCCAACCCTGCAACTTACACCGGCCTGTTTAATGATATCCGTGATCTCTTTGCCTCCACGCAGGACGCAAAGGCCCGCGGTTATGGCCCCGGTCGGTTTTCCTTCAATGTCCGCGGCGGACGCTGCGAAGCATGTCAGGGCGATGGTCTGCTGAAAATTGAAATGCATTTCCTGCCCGATATTTATGTCCCGTGTGAGGTCTGCAAAGGCAAGCGCTACAATCGCGAAACGCTGGAAGTAAAGTACAAAGGAAAAAACATCTACGAAGTGCTGAACATGAGTGTTGACGAAGCACTTCCCTTCTTCGAAAACATCCCTAAGATCTACAACAAGCTTTGCACACTTCGCGATGTCGGATTAAGCTATATTAAACTCGGACAGCCTTCCACTGAGCTATCCGGTGGTGAAGCACAGCGCGTCAAACTTGCCACCGAACTTTCCAAACGCTCCACCGGCCAGACTATCTATATTCTCGATGAACCCACCACCGGTCTTCACACCGCCGATGTCCATCAGCTCGTTAATGTTCTTCAGCAGTTTGTGGACTCAGGCAATACCGTTGTTGTCATCGAACACAATCTCGATGTCATCAAAACCGCTGACCACATCATCGACCTCGGTCCGGAAGGCGGAGACGGTGGCGGTCTTGTGGTTGCAACCGGTACTCCGGAACAAATTGCTGCCTGCCCCGACAGCCATACCGGCTATTATCTGAAGAAAATCCTGTAAAACGAACACGGCACTCGGACCAATCCGAGTGCCGTGTAATGTTTTTATTTTCCTTGCTCCTCAAGGCAAGAAAGAAGCGCCTTGATATGTGCCAAAAATCCATCCACATCCTTCTCTTTTGTAGCAAAGGATGTGACAAGTCGAATCACTGTACAGTCATTCTCTCCCTTGCACCACACCTCGTGTTTGCAGAGCAGTTCCATTGCCGGCATCAGCTTATTGGGAATAATGGGGAAAATCTGATTCGTCGGACTGTCAACAAAGAATTCAAACCCCAATTCAGTCAGACCGTTCTTTAGCTTCGCAGCCATACAGTTGGCCCAGCATGCGTTTTCCCAATACAGACCGTCTTTAAACAACGCTTCAAACTGTACACCAAGCAGGAATCCCTTGGCCAGAACAGATCCCTTCTGCTTCATCACGCGGAAGAAATGAGGATGCAGTTCGGGATTGACCAGCACCATTGCTTCACCCATCAAGGCGCCGTTTTTTGTTCCGCCAATGTAAAATGCATCACAGTATCTGGAAATGTCGGCAAGTTCCAGGTCTGCTCCGGGTGCAGTCAGGCCGGTGCCGAGACGTGCGCCGTCCATAAACAGGTACAAACCATTCTTCTTGCAGCATTCAGACAGTGCTTCCAATTCGGCCTTATAATAAATCGTACCAACCTCGGTTGCATTAGAGATGTAAACCAGTTTGGGCAACACCATAAAATCATCCTTGCACAGCTCGACCCAATGCTGGATGTCTTCCGGCCGGATCTTCCCATCGGGGCTCTTACAAGGCAGAATCTTATGACCGGCGGCCTCCATGGCGCCGCCTTCATGGACATTCAGGTGTCCGGTATCCGGAGAAATTACCGCTTCATGGGCTCTAAGTGCGGCAGCAATGGTGGTATAGTTCGCACTGGTACCTCCGATAAAGAAATGAACGGCAGCATCAGGGCAGGAAAACTTTTCACGGATCATGTTGGCAGCGTTTTCACAGTAAGGATCCAGTCCGTAGCCAACATTCCCCTCCAGATTAATGGCCGATATCGCGTCAAGCACCTTCTGGTGGGCGCCTTCTGAATAATCGTTTTTAAAATTAAACATATTTACACACACCTTGTTGCAAAAAAGGGCGGCTGTCTGCCGCCCTTTTCAGTTTTTACTTTTTAAATCCGTCCTTCAGGCTGACTGCGCGGTTGAACACCAGATGCTCAGCAGAAGAATCCTTGTTATCAACACAGAAGTAGCCCTGACGCAGGAACTGGAAGGCTGCGGGAGCCTTCGCCTCAGCCAGACCGGCCTCAACCTTGGAGTGCTCCAAAATCTCCAGAGAGTTGGGATTCAGGCAGTCAAGGAAATTCTTGTCACCGGCATCAGGAGACTCATCGGCAAACAGATTGTCATACAGACGAATCTCAGCATCCACTGCAGTCTCTGCATCAACCCAGTGAATGGTTGCGCCCTTTACCTTGCGGCCATCGGCAGGATCGCCGCCGCGGCTATCAGGATCGTATTCGCACAGAATCTCGGTCACATTGCCCTGCTCATCCTTCACGCAGCCGGTACACTTGACCAGATAGGCACCTTTCAGGCGACACTCAGGTCCTTCGGGATACAGGCGCTTGTACTTGGGAATGGGCTCCTCCATGAAGTCCTCGGCTTCCACATACAGATGTCGGGAGAAGGTGACTTCACGAGTGCCGTCTTCAGGACGGTTTGGGTTATTCTCGATGGTCAGAGTTTCGCTCTGTCCTTCAGGATAGTTGGTTACGGTCAGCTTCACGGGACGCAGAACAGCCATCACACGCTGTGCGCTTTCATTCAGGTCCTCACGCAAGCAGTGCTCCAGGAAGGAATACTCCACGGTGGAGGTATTCTTGGCAACACCGATTCGATCGGTAAAGCTGCGAATGGATGCGGGAGTATAACCACGGCGACGCAGACCGCAGAGAGTGGGCATACGGGGGTCGTCCCAGCCGGAAACACGGCCTTCTTCCACCAACTGGCGCAGTTTGCGCTTGGACATCACGGTGTAGTTGATGTTCAGGCGGGCAAACTCAATCTGACGGGGCTTGGAAGGAACATCGGTATTCTCAATGACCCAGTTGTACAGAGGACGGTGATCCTCATACTCCAAACTACACAGAGAGTGAGTAATATGCTCCAGTGCATCCTGAATGGGGTGTGCAAAGTCATACATGGGGAAAATGCACCACTTGTTGCCCTGGCGGTGATGCTCAATGTAGCGGATTCGGTAGATGACAGGGTCACGCATATTAAAGTTTCCGCTGGCCAGATCAATCTTGGCTCGCAGGGTCTTGGACCCCTCAGGGAACTCACCGTTGCGCATACGCTCAAACAAATCCAAAGACTCCTCAATGGGACGGTCACGCCAAGGCGAAGTAGCAGGTGTACCCACATCGCCGCGGTGGGCCTTGAATTCCTCGGGAGTCAGTTCGCATACATAGGCCAGACCCTTCTTGATCAGGCCGACAGCCAGTTCGTAGGTTTTCTCGAAATAATCGGAACCGTAAAACATGCGGTCATCCCAATCAAAGCCAAGCCAACGAATGTCCTCCTGAATCGCTTCAACAAACTCATTGTCTTCCTTTGCAGGATTGGTATCATCAAAACGCAAGTTGCACTGGCCGTTATACTTTTCTGCAGTACCGAAGTCGATACAAAGGGCCTTGCAGTGGCCAATATGCAGATAGCCGTTGGGCTCGGGCGGAAAACGGGTATGGACCTTCATCCCCTCGCAGCGCCCGCCAGGTGCAAGATCCTCATCAATAAAGTCGTGAATAAAATTCTGACTCATAATTTCTTCTGCCATGGGAAACACCCCTAATCAAATAGTAATCGAATAGAATTATTATATACGAAATTGCCGAAAATGCAACACTATGCTTGACAAAATCGGCCCCAAATGATTAAAATAGAATTGCGATATGACTGACGGAAGTGGAAAAACCACATGGAGTATCGCCTTGATTGCCGACCGTCTGGGCGCACTACCAATTCCAAGTAGTGCGCCCTTTTTGTTTGGGCGCACAAAACAGATGAAAAGGAGAATGTATCATGAAATCTGATATCGAAATCGCACAGGCCGCCGAAATGCTCCCTATCACCGAAATCGCTGCCAAACTGAACATCGATGAAAATACCCTGGAGCCCTATGGCCGCACCAAGGCCAAAATCGATATTACTGCATTAAAGGATGCTCCCCGTAAGGGCAAGCTGATCCTTGTCACTGCCATCAACCCTACACCTGCCGGCGAAGGCAAGACAACCACCAGCGTCGGTCTGGCTGACGCCCTCTCTCTGCTGGGCAAGAAAACCGTCCTTGCTCTGCGTGAACCCTCTCTGGGTCCCGTGTTTGGCGTCAAGGGCGGCGCTGCCGGCGGTGGCTACGCTCAGGTAGTACCTATGGAAGACATTAACCTGCACTTTACCGGTGACTTCCACGCCATCGGCGCTGCCAACAATCTGCTGGCCGCCATGCTGGACAACCACATTCAGCAGGGCAACGCTCTGGGTATTGACGTGCGCAAAATCACCTGGAAGCGCTGCGTTGATATGAATGACCGCCAGCTGCGCAACATTGTCTGCGGTCTGGGCGGCAAGCCCAACGGTACCCCCCGTGAAGACGGTTTTGATATTACCGTCGCCAGCGAGATTATGGCTGTTCTGTGCCTGGCTTCCGACCTGAAAGATCTGAAGGAACGCCTTGGTCGCATGGTGGTCGGCTACACCTACGCTGACAAGCCCGTTCTGGCCCGTGATCTGAAGGCAGAAGGCGCCATGACCGCTCTTCTGAAGGATGCAATCAAGCCCAATCTGGTACAGACTCTGGAGCACACTCCTGCCCTGATCCACGGCGGCCCCTTCGCCAATATTGCTCACGGCTGCAACTCGGTCTCCGCCACCGACACCGCCCTGAAGCTGGGCGACTATGTGGTCACTGAAGCCGGTTTCGGCGCCGACCTGGGTGCCGAGAAGTTCCTGGACATCAAATGCCGTTATGCCGGTCTGAATCCCGACGCCGTGGTCATCGTTGCCACCGTCCGTGCCCTGAAGCATCACGGTGGCTGCGCCAAAGCCGACCTGAACAAGGAAAATCTGAGCGCTCTGGAAGCCGGTCTGCCCAACCTGGTCCGCCATGTGGAGAACATCACCAAGGTCTACGGTCTTCCCGCCGTCGTTGCCATCAACCGCTTTGACTGCGACACCGAGGCAGAACTGGCTATGATCCGCGAAGCTTGCGGCAAGTTCGGTGTCAACGTAGCCCTGTCCGAAGTCTGGGGCAAGGGCGGCGCCGGCGGCGAAGAACTGGCCCGCGAAGTCCTGCGCGTCATTGATGAGGAAGAAAACAAGTTCTCCTTCGCTTACGATTTGGACTCTCCTTTGACCGAGAAAATTGAAGCTGTCGCACAGCGTGTCTACGGCGCCGACGGTGTTGATTTCGCTCCCGCCGCCGCTAAAGAATTGAAGCGTCTGGAAGAACTGGGCTATGGCGATCTGCCCATCTGTATGGCAAAGACCCAGTACTCCTTCTCGGACGACCCCTCCAAGCTGGGTGCCCCCAGCAACTATCGCATCACCGTGCGCAAGGCAAAAGTTTCTGCAGGTGCCGGCTTCGTCGTCGTTCTGACCGGCGAAGTTATGACCATGCCCGGCCTGCCTAAGGTCCCTGCCGCTGAGTCCATTGATGTGGATGAAAACGGCAAGATCGTCGGCCTGTTCTAATCACAAAATAATCAACCGGGACTCCGATGATTTCGGAGTCCCGGTTTTTTCATTTCAATCGCAATGTTCCATATGCTGCATAATCAAGTCAAATAACTCCTGTCGCCCATCACCTTTCTCGGCAGAAAACGGAATTACAGGCATGGAGTCATCCAGTCCCAGCGTCTCGCGAATGCGGGCAAGGTTTGGCTCGATTTCGCTCTTCTTCAGCTTATCAAGCTTGTTTGCAACAATAGCAAAAGGCTTTCCACAGGACTTAAACCACTCTGCCATGGTGCAGTCATCCGCCGTAGGTTTATGGCGGGCATCCACAATTTGAACACCAAGAGTCATTAATTCGGTGTCGGCAAACCAACTTTCAATCAACCTGCCCCAGCGCGCCCGCTCTTCCTTGGATACTTTTGCGTATCCATACCCGGGCAAGTCAACCAGATACAGTTTCTTATCAATCAGAAAATAATTGATGTGAGTCGTCTTTCCGGGTGCCGCACCAACGCGAGCAAGATTTTTGCGACGCACCAGTTTGTTGATTACCGAAGATTTACCAACATTGGAACGACCGGCAAATACAACCTGAGGCAGCCGATCCCGAGGGAAATCAGCCGCTTTGACAGCTGACCGAACAAATTCGGCGTTACTTACATTCAAAGCCATAGGATTTCCTCCTGTTACTGAATCAGGCCGGCACGTGTGCCCTTGACCGGAGTGTGAATGGCAGGCACTTCCGCATCTACCCTCTCCTGCTCACGGACAAGTGCCTGTGCAAGGACAGTATCCACATGCTCAGCAGGAATAAACTGCAATGCAGCACGAACAGTCTGGTCAATTTCCTCCAGATCCTTCACATTTTCCGCTGGAATAATCACGGTTTTGATTCCACTGCGCATAGCGGCCATGGTCTTTTCCTTCAGACCGCCGATAGCAAGAACGCGACCGCGTAAAGTAACCTCACCTGTCATGGCCAAAGCAGCCTTGACGGGCAATCCGGTCAGCGCAGAAAGCATCGCTGTAGTAATAGCAATACCGGCAGAGGGGCCATCCTTGGGAACGGCGCCTTCGGGGAAATGGACATGGATGTCTTTTGTCTTATAGAAATCCTTCTCAAGACCCCATTGGTCGGCACGGGTGCGGATATAAGACAGTGCGGCATGGGCAGATTCCTTCATCACGTCACCCAGATTGCCGGTCAGTTCCACCTTACCGCTTCCTGGAACAACGTTTACTTCCACTTCCAGCAGTTCACCGCCCACACTGGTCCACGCAAGACCGTTCACCACGCCAATACGCTCATTCAGAATCTGTCGCTCGGGGTGATATCTGCGCACGCCCAGCAACTCTTCCAGAGTATCACCGGTTACCTGAACCGACTTTTTCTCCCCGGATACGATCTTCATGGCAGCCTTGCGGCAGACCGCAGCCAGACGACGCTCCAACACGCGAACACCGGATTCACGGGTATAGCCGCTGATGATCTCACGAATGGCATCATCGGTAATTTTCAGCTGTGCACCCTTCAAGCCGTGGCGCGCACGCTCCTTGGGCAGCAAATGCTGCTTTGCGATCTGGAGTTTCTCTTCGTCAGTGTAAGAGGAAAGCTCAATCACTTCCATACGGTCCAGCAAAGGCTTTGGAATCGTATCAACCGTGTTGGCCGTGGTAATAAACATGACCTCCGACAGGTCAAAGGGAACTTCCAGATAATGATCACGGAAGGTTGAATTCTGCTCGGCATCCAGCACTTCCAACAGAGCCGATGCGGGATCTCCACGATGATCTGCTCCGATTTTATCGATCTCATCCAGCAAAAGAAGCGGATTCATACTGCCCGCCTGACGCACAGCAGAGATAATGCGACCCGGCATAGCACCGATATAGGTCTTGCGATGACCACGGATTTCTGCTTCATCGTGAACACCGCCCAGAGAGATTCGGGCAAGTTTACGGTTCAGGGACTTGGCAACACTCATGGCCACCGAAGTTTTACCGACACCCGGAGGACCAACCAAACAGATAATCTGACCCTTCAAATCCGGAGCAAGCTGTTTGACAGCCAAAAATTCAAGAATGCGATCCTTCACTTTTTCCAGTCCAAAGTGATCGGCATCCAGCACCTTGCGAGCCGCGGCAACATTTACACGCTCCTTGGTGTACACGCCCCAAGGCAACTCCAGCATGGTATCCATGTAATTTCGGCTGACCGTCAGCTCGGCTGAACCAAAGGGCTGCTTCTCCATACGGGAAAGTTCCTTGGTCAGTTTTTCCGCAACTTCGGCAGGCAGTTTTGCCTTTTCCATCTTCCGGCGATACTCGACAATCTCGGAATCGCCTTCCCCCTCGCCCAATTCGCTCTGAATCAGCCGGACCTGTTCACGCAGCATATGCTCGCGCTGACTCTTGGTCAACTGATCTCGCAGTTTGGACTGCATGTCCTCTTCCAACTTCAGAATCTCCACTTCACGGCGCAGAATCTGGCACAGCCGGTTCAGTCGGCGCTGAGGGCGCAGTTCTTCCAGGATGGCCTGCTTATCCTCTACACGAAGATGGATATTCTGAGCAATGTAATCAGCAATATATCCCGGGTCATCGTTGGAAAGAACATTCAAAAACGTATCCGGATTAACACGGGGAGACAGATTACAATAGGATTCAAACAGATCATAGGTCTGACGAATCAGCGCTTCATCCTTTGGTGTGTTGTGCGTATGCTCCGACACAGGAATCTCTTCCACGCGTGCAGCAAGATAGGGTTCGGTCTGAACCAACTCCACCAAACGGCCGCGGGCAATGCCATCCACCATAACGCGAACATTGTCACCGGGAACACGCAGAATCTGACGCACGTTGCACAGGGTACCGACGTTGTACAGATCGTCCCGTTTGGGTTCTTCAACCATCAGTTCCTTCTGAGTCACCAGAAAAATCGGAGAGCCGGCTGCCATCGCCTCATCCAAAGCACGAATGGATGCCGGACGCGCCACATCAAAGTGCAGCATCATATTGGGGAAGATAGTCAGACCACGCAGTGCCAGAGTCGGCGTTACGGGCAGAGTCATATATTCCATATCCATGGGGTACACTTCCTTTCAGGGAAAAACGGGGCAGGCCGTGGCCTGCCCCGTACAAGACTTAAGATACATTTCCTCGCGGGGCTGCTCCACCGGCTTCCGAATACAAGGCTGCTCCGCCAAGACGAGGTCTGGGCGGACGGGCAGGATCCCGTTCCAGTTCCGGCTCAGCGTGCTCATTCACGCAGGCCGCAGTAATGATAACCTTTGCAATATCAGGCTGGTCCGGTACATCGTACATCACCTGAGTCATGACTTCTTCCAGTACGGCGCGCAGACCACGGGCACCAATGCCGCGATCCACCGCCTTGTCGGCAGCCGCCTTCAGCGCCTCAGGCTGGAAAACAAGCTCGACATTGTCGTATTCCAGCAGCTTCTTATACTGCTTCACAAGGGCATTCTTGGGCTCAGTAAGGATCTTGACCAGCTGATCACGGTCCAGAGCCTTCAAGGCAGTAATAACCGGCATACGGCCAACCAGTTCGGGAATAATACCAAATTTTAGCAAGTCGTGGGGCTGGACATTCTTAAAGATGTTGGGATTTTTCTCTTTCTTACTGGAAATTTCAGCACCGAAACCAATGGACTTCTTGTCCAGGCGCTTTTCAATGATCTTATCCAAACCATCAAAGGCACCGCCACAAATGAACAGAATATTCTTTGTGTCGATCTGAATGAATTCCTGGTGAGGGTGCTTACGTCCACCCTGCGGGGGAACGTTTGCCACCGTGCCCTCCAGAATCTTCAGCAATGCCTGCTGCACACCTTCACCGGAAACATCACGGGTGATGGAGGTATTTTCACTCTTACGTGCGATCTTATCGATTTCATCCACGTAGATGATACCGCGCTCTGCCAGCTCAATATCATAGTCCGCAGCCTGCACCAGACGCAGAAGAATATTCTCAACATCGTCGCCCACATAACCGGCTTCGGTCAAAGTCGTGGCATCGGCAATGGCAAAGGGAACCTTCAGAATGCGGGCCAACGTCTGAGCAAACAACGTTTTACCGCAACCTGTGGGGCCCAGCAGGAGAATATTACTCTTCTGCAGTTCCACATCGTTTCCGCCGCCAAAATAAATACGCTTGTAGTGGTTATAAACTGCGACAGACAGTGCAATCTTGGCCTCATCCTGACCAATGATGTATTCATCCAGAACCGCGCGGATCTCGCGAGGGGTAGGAATCACATCGGGCATCTCAGGTGCCGGGGAATAATCATCCGCATCGTAGTCTTCGCCCAGAATGCTCATGCAAAGCTGTACGCACTCATTACAGATGTAGGCCCCGGGACCGGCAATGATCCGGCTGACTGCTTCCTGATCTTTACCGCAGAACGAACAGCGCACCGATTTCTTATCATCTTTCGCCATGGGATTCACCTCAAATTCAAGAAGGAGCGGAGGAAATACCTCCCCCGCTCATTCCATGATTATCTCTTATAAATGACTTGATCGACCAGACCAAATTCCTTGGCTTCCTCAGCCGACATGAAGTTATCGCGCTCACAGGCGGCAGTCACTTCTTCCAGGCTGCGGCCGGTGTTGTCAGCAAGAATCTGATTCATGCGCTTCTTAATGGTCTCCAGACGCTTCAGGTGGATCGCCATATCGGTGATCTGACCCTGTGTACCGGCAGAGGGCTGATGGATCATAATCTCAGCGTTGGGCAGTGCCAGACGGCGGCCCTTGGTACCGGCAGAAAGCAGGAATGCACCCATCGAAGCAGCCATACCAATGCAAATGGTCGAAACATCACACTTGATATACTGCATGGTATCGTAAATTGCCATGCCGTCGGTCACCGAACCACCGGGACTGTTGATGTAGAACTGAATCTCCTTGTCGGGGTCCTGTGCTTCCAGATACAGAAGCTGGGCTACCACCAAACTTGCGGTAGTAGCATTCACCTCTTCACCCAGAAAAATGATTCGGTCATTGAGCAGACGGGAGAAAATGTCATAGGAGCGCTCTCCGCGATTGGTCTGCTCTACTACGTAAGGAATAAAACTCATGGGTCATTCTCCTTTAATCGGGCGCAAAACGGAATCTGTTCACACCGGTCTTTTACACAGAAAGTATATCCGACCGCAGGAAACTTATTCCTCAGTTTTCTCCTCGGCAGCAGCCTCGGCCTTCTTGGTGGTAGTCTTCTTAGCAGCAGGCTTCTTAGCGGCGGGCTTCTCCTCACCGTCCTCAGCCTTCTTGGCAGTGGTCTTCTTAGCGGCAGGCTTCTTGGCGGCGGGCTTCTCCTCACCGTCCTCAGCCTTCTTGGCAGTAGTCTTCTTAGCAGCAGGCTTCTTGGCGGCGGGCTTCTCCTCACCGTCCTCTGCCTTCTTGGCAGTAGTCTTCTTAGCGGCAGGCTTCTTGGCGGCGGGCTTCTCCTCGCCGTCTTCGGCCTTCTTGGCGGTGGTCTTCTTAGCAGCAGGCTTCTTGGCAGCGGCCTTCTTAGCCTCGCCGACCTTACCGCTCTCCAGAACGATCTTGCTGGCCTTGCGGTTAGCAATGTCCTTCTTCAAGCCCTCGGCGTCGATCATTTCCTTGACCTGAGCGGCATCCATGCCATACTGCTCGGCGATTTTGCCGATCTCTTCCTCGACTTCTTCGTCGGAAACAGTCAGACCTTCAGCGGCAACAATGGCTTCCATAGCCAGAGTGACCTTCAGGTTGGCAGTAGCGTTGGGACGCATCTGAGCCTTCATCATGTTGATGTCGGTGCCGATATACTTCATATACTCCTCAAAGGGAATACCCTGAGCGGAAACACGCTGAGCCATCTCCTGAACCATCTCATCAACGCGGTAGTCGACCATAGCCTCGGGCAGCTCGACTTCCATGTTGTTGCAGACCTGCTCCAGCAGAGCGTTCTCATAGGCACGGTCGGCCTCAGCCTGACGGCGCTCCTGCAGCTTGTCAGCCAGATCCTTCTTCAGTTCGTCCAGAGTCTCGAACTCAGAAACGTCCTTGGCGAATTCGTCATCCAGAACGGGAGCAACCTTTTCCTTGACCTCGTGAGCTTTGACCTTGAACACAACGTCCTTGCTGGCCAGCTCAGCGGGATACTCCTTGGGGAAGGTAATGTCGATGTCCTTCTCGTCACCGGCCTTCATGCCGACAACAGCATCCTCAAAGCCGGGGACGAAGGTGTTGGAACCCAGCTCCAGGCTGTAGTTGGTGCCCAGGCCGCCTTCGAAACGCTCACCGTTCAGGTAGCCGTCGAAGTCCAGAACCACGGTGTCGCCCATCTGAGCCTCGCGCTCAACGGAAACCAGACGGGTGGCGCGGTCAACCAGAGGCTTCATCTCGCGCTCGATGTCAGCATCGGTAACAGTGACATCATCCTTGGGAGCGGTCAGGCCCTTGTACTCACCCAGCTTAACCTCGGGCTTCACGGTAACAACAGCCTTGAAGGTCAGACCTTCCTTGCCCACGGAAACGATCTCAACGGAAGGATAGGCAACAACATCCAGGCCCTGCTCCTTCACGGCCTCTGCATAAGCAGTGGGATAAACCTCATCGATGGCATCCTCATAGAAGACGCTGGCACCGTACATGCTCTCGATGATCTTACGGGGAGCCTTGCCCTTGCGGAAGCCGGGCACGGAAATGCTGCCCTTGCTCTTGCGATAGGCCTTTTCAACGGCAGCGTCGAATTCCGCAGCGGAAACTTCGATTACCAGCTCAACCGTGCTGTTTTCTTTCTTTTCTGCACTCTTAACGTTCATCTTATGTCCTCCATCTAGGTCGAAATGACCCATTATGATAAATCCAATCTATTTTATCAGAAAGATTTGGATTTTTCCACACTTTTTTTCGTGAATTACAATATTTTTTTCGGTTTGAAATCCAAATAGTCAGCAGCTACCAGGTGATATTCCACCGAATTGAACTTTCCTTCCATAGCAAGGCGGTGACTTCCGCCGTGGAGATGGCCGTAGTAGCATGCCGTCACCCGGTACTTTTCCAGAAGATCTACAATCTCCTGACAGATGTATCCCTGATATCGGGGCGGATAATGAAGGAAACAAATCTTTTCCTTCTCCCCTGCCGCCTTCAAAGAGGTTTCCAGACGGATCAGTTCGCGGTTAAATACCTTGGGGTCACCATGCTCTTCAAAAAACCAACCGCGTGTTCCACACAAAGCAATATCCCCATAAAAATGGCAGTTGTTGTGCAGCAGCGAAAAGGAATGAAATCCTTTCTCTTCAAAAAAGCGGTTCATTTTGGCAGCCGTGGTCCACCAGTAATCGTGGTTGCCCTTCATCAGCAGTTTACGTCCAGGCAGTCGGTTCAGAAAAGCAAAATCCGCTTCGGCCTGCTCAAGACTCATACCCCAGGACAGATCACCGCAAAGAACAACCGTATCATCCGGCTCCACAACCGAAAATCCTTCCAGCAGCTTGTCCACGTAATTTTCCCAGTTTCCCCCGAACACATCCATGGGTTTATTGCAGCTCAGGGAAAGATGTGTATCGCCAATGGCATACAGAGCCAAAGGATCACCTCAGTTCAGCATTTCCATAACTTTGTCAACCATGTGGTCCTTGGTGACGTTGTCCTGGAACCGTACAGTTTTATTCTTCAGGGCCGCGAGAGGAGCAGGAACCGGAACGCCGGTCAGAGCTTCAAGCTGATCCAGAATATCGGTACCGGTGGCATGACCGTCCACGCCAAGGGCGCTCAAAACACTGTCACAGAACTTGAAGGGACTGGCCGTAGAGACCACAATCGTCGGCGTTTTATCCCCGGTCTGCTTCCGGTACTGGTCCAGAACGTCAAAGGCAACTGCGGTGTGAGGATCGATCAGATAGTTATGCTCACGCCACATCTTACCGATCACACGCTGTGTCTGTGCATCGTCGCAGAAACCGGCTGCAAACAGGGTCTCGATCTTTCTTTGTATCGCAGGGGAAACAGTATATTTCCCTTCTGCCGCAAGTTCGCGCATATAACCGCGGACCAGCTCATCGTCCTGTCCGGACAGATCAAACAGCAGTCGCTCCAGATTGGAAGAAATCAAAATATCCATGGACGGTGACATGGTGGTATAGAACTGTCGGTTGCGATCATAGGTCCCGGTCTGCAGGAAATCGGTCAGAACATTGTTGCTGTTGGATGCGCAAATCAGCTTACCGATGGGCAAACCCATCTGTTTGGCATAATAGGCAGCGAGAATATTGCCAAAGTTTCCGGTGGGAACACAGACGTTAACAACTTCACCGTCTTGGATGGCACCATCGCGCAGCAGGTCACAATAAGCGGAAAAGTAATAGACGATCTGCGGAAGAACACGTCCCCAGTTGATGGAGTTAGCCGAGGAGAAGAAATAGCCACGCTGTGCCAGCGTGCCGCGCAGTTCTTCATCGGAAAACAGTTTCTTCACGCCGGTCTGTGCATCATCGAAATTGCCGACTACCGAGCATACACCCACGTTGTCGCCTTCCTGGGTGTTCATCTGCAGCTGCTGGATGTCAGACACACCGTCCTTGGGATAAAAGACAAGAATACGGGTTTTATCCACATCCTTAAATCCTTCCAAAGCAGCCTTGCCGGTATCACCGGAAGTGGCAACCAGAATACAGACCGTCTTTTCCTCCTGGTTCTTTACCAGAGAAGCAGACAACAAGTGAGGCAGCATCTGGAGCGCCATATCCTTAAATGCGCAGGTGGGCCCGTGCCAAAGTTCCAGACAGTACGTATTATCATCCACCGACCGAACCGGAGCAACAGCCGCAGTATCAAACTTTTCCGGACCATATGCCTTTGCCGCAAAACCGGTCAGTTCCGATGCAGAAAAGCTTTCCAGATAGGCATTCATTACATAAACAGCACGCTGCTGATAGGACATCTCTTTCATGCTTTCCAGCGCGTTCTGACTCAGCTTCGGCAGAACCACGGGAGTCATCAGGCCTCCGTCAACAGAAAGGCCCTGCGCAATCGCCTGAGATGCTGACAAACGCAAAGATTTATCGCGTGTGCTTAAATAATTCATCGAATCACAACCTTTGAAATGCAGTTCTTTTCATTATTGCAATATTTCCTTACAAGGTCAAGTGCTCAAAAAGCATTTTCAATGTAATTTATCTGTGGATTTTTGGTGGAAATGCCCTGCGGCGCATAAACTTCTGCTACGTCAAAACGAGGCTGCAGCTCAAGGGAATGCTCACACAGATAGTGCTGTGCCGTCAGGCGAAGGCGTTCCTGCTTATGTCGATCCACAAATTCTCTCGCATGAGCGAATTCCGCATTCCGTCGCATCTTAACCTCTGTAAAGCAGATAAACTTTCCTTTTATTGCAATTAAATCTATTTCACCGAAACGACATCGATACCCGGCACCAATCACTTTGTATCCGTTTTTTCGAAGCCACTCGGCAATCATGTTTTCGCCCCACCGGCCAAGCAGGCGCATATCTCCCCCGCTCATAGGTTTTTCAGAAATGTTTTCCGATGGATGGGACAAGGGCCGTACTTACGAAGTGCTTCGTAATGGGCTTTGGTTCCGTATCCTTTGTGCTTCGCAAAGCCGTATTCCGGATAAACTTCGTCCATCGCAACCATATACCGATCACGGGTCACCTTAGCAAGAATGGATGCCGCAGCAATATTTGCACTGCGAGAATCGCCCTTAATCACCATGGCATTGGGGCAACGGATCCCTTTGTTTCGGTTGCCATCCACCAACGCAAAATCCGGTTTCGGTTCCAGCATATCGATGCACAGATCCATCGCCTTCAAACGGGCTTCCAGAATATTGATCTCATCGATTTCGTCCACATCGATCCCGTTGATGGACCAGGCGATTGCCTTTTCCCGAATCACATCAAACAAATAATCCCGCTTCTTTTCGGTCAACTTTTTGGAGTCATTCAGCCCCTCAATCTCCAACCCCATCGGGAGAATAACTGCAGCCGCATATACTGCGCCCGCCAAGGGACCGGCGCCGGCCTCATCGGTTCCGCAGATTCGCCGATAACCCTGCGCTGCATATTCACGCTCAATTTCCCACAGGCTCATTCCTTCATCTCCTCTACGGTCTCCAAGGTGAAGTTGCCCAGTTTTCCGGACCGGAACTCATCCAGCAGAATGCGGGACATGCGCTCCAGATCCACCTCACCGCCTGAAATCAGAAATCCACGCTTGCGAGCAGCAGCTTCGACCAGTTCCCAGCCCTGCGCGCCCTCTGGGATCTCAATATTATAGCGAGCACGCAATGCATCCGGATACCGACTGGACAGCAAATTCATCAGATGATGCGCAAGGGTCTCCAAATCCATAATCTCTGCCTTAACCGCACCGGTAAATGCAAGATGCAGGCCGGTCTGTTCATCCTCGAATTTCGGCCACAGAATGCCCGGAGTATCCAACAGATCCAGAGTCTGATCCACAGCAACCCACTGTTTTCCACGGGTCACACCGGGGCGGTCACCTGCCTTTGCCGATTTCCGCTTGGCAACATGGTTGATAAAGGTCGACTTGCCAACATTGGGTACACCGACCACCATGGCTCGGACCGGTCGACCTACCTGTCCCTTTTCTTTCCACTTGGCAATCTGATCTGCCAGACTTTCACGTGCGACCGCAGAAAAGCGGTTTACACCCTTTCCGGTCTTTGCATCGGTCTCCAGAACCGAATAACCTTTCCGTTTGAAATATGCCGACCAACGTCTGGTTTCCTCAGGGTCTGCCTGGTCCACTCGATTCAGAACGATCAAGCGGGGCTTATCTTTCACGATATTGTCAATATCAGGGTTTCTGGATGAAATGGGAATACGGGCATCCACCAGTTCCGCAACCAAATCCACCATTTTGATATCCTGCTCCATCTGTCGGCGGGTCTTGGTCATATGGCCGGGATACCACTGGATATTAAATCTCGAATTGTTCGAATTCTCTGCCATACCCTTCTCCTCCTGTGCATAGAAAAAGTCCCAAACACGCAGATTGCGCGGGACAGAACATCAAATATACATTAAAATAATACAAAACAGCCTGCAAAAAGTCAAGTACGGCCCATACAGAAAAGACCGCCCAGCCATCATAGTTCAGCGTTACGTTAGCATAACCGAATCATTGACACCCAACCTGATGCATTGTACAATAATTTAAGTATACGAATTAATGTGAATTGCTTGACACAATGCAGGAGAGAATTTTATGAACTCTGTTAATATATTAAATCGGTCTATGGACCTTTCAGAATGCACAGACAAGTGGTTTTATGACGAAAAACATGGCTGTTGGTGTCTGGAGGACATTCTCTATACAAGCGCTGCAACCACCCCTAAGTTCCAGCGTTTAAGTATCTTTGTGCCCAAAGCGCTACTGAATGCCGACGGCAGTTTCCCAGAGGAAGCCAAAAAGGTGCCGGTTGTGTTCGAGAACAATTCCGCCGGCTACATGCAGATGCCCCACGTGTGGCTGGACGGTCCCCGCTGCTATGCCCAGCAATATCTCGACCACGGCTTGGTCTATGTTTCGGCCGGCTGCCGCGGACGCGGATCCTGCGATGCAGCGGGAAATCTCATCAAAGGTCCCTGCTCTCTTGTGGATTTGAAAACCGCCATCCGCTTTTTACGGCACAACCGCTCCGTTTTGCCCGGCGACTGGGACCGAATCATCAGCGCAGGCTGGAGCGCAGGCGGCGCCATGAGCGCCCTGCTGGGCGTCACCGGTGATAACGAAAATTACCTGCCCTTCTTAAATGAAAACGCCGCCTTCCTGGATGAAAGCGATGCTGTGTTTGCAGCCCAGATTTACTGCCCCATCATAGACCTGGAGCATGCCGACCTGGCTTATGAGTGGATGTTTCAGGCAGACAAAGAGAGTGAGCCTTGTCTCGAAAGTCCTGCCGAGGTGATGACACCATTCAAAGAAGCTCTGTCTCAGATCCTCTCCCGGCAATATGTGAAATACTTCAACTCGCTGGATTTGCGCCACCCGGATACAGGTGAACCGTTGCGCATGAACCAGGACGGAAGAAGCGGCAATGGATATTACTATCTAATGCAGCTGCTGAATCATTCCGCTTCCGATTTCCTGACACGTCTGGAACTGGGAAAGCTCCCCGAGAAATACAGCGCGGCAGATTACATCAGCGGCAATTACATTGCGAGAGTTCCCGTCCGCGGAAGACCTCAGCCCGGTCACGACCCTGGGGTGCACCACGCAGGTCCCGGCATACAGCTCCCACCCACGGGTGAAACACCCCCCGGCCCGCCTAATCTGGGCGATTTGCTCTCCCGCCCGCCCAAGGGCGTACCGTTCCGTGATATGAAGCCTCGCTTCACCGACGTTCCAGGCCGCGCAAAACCCTGGCTCAACTGGAACGGCAAAAGCGCAACCATTTCCGATCTGGACACCTATGTACTCAACCATCGCCGCAGAATGAAGCCCTGCACGGCCTTCGACAGGTTGGATATGCGCAGCGGCGAAAACCAAGCATTCGGCACACCGGAGCAAGACTATGTTCACTATAGCACCGACATTGCGCCCGCCCTTGCGCAACTGAAAGACGCATACCCCACCGAGGTCGAAGCATATTACAACTCATATTGCACCGTCGCGGAGGATAGCGCTCTGGCGGAACGTGTTCGCCTGATGAATCCCATGTCCTTTATCGGCACAGCAGAGCAAAGCATACAGGCAAAACACTATCGCATCCGTGTAGGTGCCTGTGACGCTGACACGTCGTTCATTGTTTCTATGGTTCTGGCACTGAAGCTTTGCAACGCCGGCTGCAATAGCGTGGACTACTCCCTCGTCTGGGACCAGCCTCACTGCGAAGCCGACTATCCCGGCGATGTGCTGGCCTGGATCGATTCCATCTGCAAATAACCGTATACCCACCGGAGCACGGGTGGTTGTTCTAAAAACTGTAGCGACGAAACCGCCGCACACGCATACATATCTTCTTTTTCCATAAATACAGCATTAAAACCCCCACGATCTTTCTTCTCTTTACCAGAGGATTGACCGTGGGGATTTTTCGTTTATAAATCTGAACTTGTACGTCTACAATTTCAGCCTAAAGCGCGTATCATATTGACACAAAAGCAAAGTAACCCATTTCAGCAAAAAGAAAACCGTCATCAAGACAAATACAGTCCCAATGACAGTTTTATGGAGCAGGTAAAGGGAATCGAACCCTCCTATCGAGCTTGGGAAGCTCGCGTTCTACCGATGAACTATACCTGCGTACTAACAAGTTTATTCACTTTATGCAGTTATTATACCATGTTCCCCCTCTCTTTTCAACCCCATTGAAACGCTTAATTTTATTCGCTCAGGATTATGTAATTTATCTGATACGTTATTTCGACCCGAAATGGCATCAGCGTTCACGGTTACTGAATTTCCTTTTGTTCTCTTTGTCGTCCCCTCGGCATAAGTCTCATTGAGGTGAACGGACATGACCGAATTGAGCAAATGGGCAGATTTACTTTGGAACCCCTGGCTGCTGATCGCTTTTCTTCTCGTTGGACTCTATTACTCGTTTCGAACTGGTTTTTTCCAATTCTTTGATTGTAAAGTTTGGTGGAAAAGCACGGCTGGAAGCATTTTAGCCAGCAGAAAGATTGTTTCTTCCCGTGGAATCACACAATTCCAGGCGCTCTCGACCGCCCTGGCCGCCACCATCGGCACCGGTTCTATTGCAGGAGTCGCTACCGCTATTTTTTACGGTGGGCCGGGTGCTATTTTCTGGATGTGGATTTCCGCCCTGCTCGGAATGATGACAAGTTGTGCAGAAAAAACACTATCGGTTCGCTATCGGGCACCGGCGTCAGACGGCGGATGGCAGGGTGGTCCAATGTATTATATGGAATACGGCCTTCACTGCAAGCCACTTGCTATCCTCTTTTCCTTGCTCTGTATTCTGCAAACCTTGATCGGAGGAAATCTGGTTCAATCCAATTCCATCGCAACCGCACTGGAAGCATCCTTCCAATTCAGCCGATTTCCGGTCGGTATCGTTCTCTGTATACTGACCGGATGTGTGATTTTGGGCGGGATCAAACGAATCGGAGCTGTCAGCGAACGCCTTGTCCCTTGCATGGCAACACTCTTTCTGATTGGCGGCATGACCGTTTTAATCGTTCATCGCGCCGCACTCCCCGAAACACTGCGCGTAATCGTCCAAGAAGCCTTTTCACCCAAAGCCGTCTGTGGCGGCTACGGAGCTGCAGCCGCCATGCGATACGGTATTGCCCGGGGTGTATTTACAAATGAGGCCGGCCTCGGTACATCCGCGATGGCACATGCTGCAGCCGACGTGGACTCCCCGGCCCACCAAGGCATGTGGGGTATTTTTGAAGTGTTTATCGCCACCCTCGTCATCTGCTCTGTCACGGCATTGGTCATACTGACCTCCGGTGTTTATGACGTCAACACCGCACTGCTTGCGATCCAATCCGGATCAATTAATAATTCTATGCTGGGTGCCCCCCTTTCATCCGCTGCATTCGCAACCGTATTTGGCACCTTTGGCGGCGTGTTTGTTTCCGTTTGTCTGATTCTTTTTGCCTTTACATCATTATTGGGTGCCTGCTATTACGGAGAGCAGTGCATCTCTTATCTGACCGGAACGCGGCGAATTATCCCACTCTACCGGGCCCTCTTTCTGCTTGCAATCATCCTCGGCAGCGTAAGCGACCTGTCTGCCACCTGGTTTTGGGTTGATTTAGCAAACGGCTTGATGGCAATCCCAAATCTGATTGCCCTGCTTCTTCTTTCCAATCGCGCAGTCGCGCTGATTCACTCGTACAAAGTAAACTGATTTTCTTTCAAATTTTGCGACAAATTGAATAAATTTCAAAAATTTATTACACTAAAGCGAAAAAAAGATTGCGAATTGAAAAAAATAAGAGTATACTATTGGCAATGTGTAAAAAACACGAAACTGTAAATTAGAAAAAAGGAGCGTATTACAATGGATATCAAGGCTCGTATCCCCGGTACTATCACTTCCATCAAGGTCGCTGTTGGCGACGCTATCAAGGCCCGCGAGATTGTCGGCACCATGGAAGCCATGAAGATGGAGCAGCCCATCCCCAACCCCAAGGATGGCGTTGTCAAGGAAATCAAGGTCGCTGTTGGCGATAAGGTCAAGACCGGCGACGTGATGTTTGTTGTCGAATAATCAGTTTTAAAAAAAGAGAGCGCTGCGGCGCTCGCTTTTTACATAACAGGATAAAAGGAAAAGGAGTGGAACAATTCCACTCCTTTTGTCATTTCCTTTTCGATTGAGCTTACAGACGCTCCTTGACCTTGGCAGCCTTGCCCACGCGGTCACGCAGGTAGTACAGCTTGGCGCGGCGCACCTTACCGTGACGAACCAGCTCCACCTTCTCGATAGCGGGAGAGTGGACGGGGAACACCTTCTCAACACCGACACCGTAAGAAACGCGGCGAACGGTAAAGGTCTCCTCGATACCGCCATGCTTCTTAGCAATAACAGTGCCCTCGAAAATCTGGATACGCTCGCGGTTGCCTTCCTTAACCTTCAGGTGAACCTTGACAGTGTCACCGATGGCAACCTCGGGGTGATTTTCCTTGACGTACTTGGCAGAAAATGCCTGCATGATGTCCATTTTTATTTCCTCCTGTTTTATAGGCGTTCATGCGCATGCGGAAAACCGTCGCAGAGGACCACCCTTTATTTGAGACTGCAATATGTTACCATACACTTTCCCAAAAGGCAAGTCTTTTTTCTTTTAATTTATAAATTTATTTTTGATTTCGAATCATTCCGGCCACAAGCCAGACTGCAGTACAGAAAAGAGTCAAGTTCCCCCATCTGCTCCAAGCCATGCAGCCCAGCCCAAGAAAGGTCCCGGAAACAACAATGGAAAGTCCGGACAGGATCATTTCTGCCTTTTCCGGCAGAAAACAGGAAAGCAAGTCTTCCAAAATGCGCCCTCCGTCCAACGGACGAATCGGCAGCAGATTAAAGAGTCCAAAACTGAGGTTTAATCCGGCAAATAAGTTTGCTCCCACTTGTGAAGCAATCCATGCAGTAATCAAGCTTACCGCCGGACCCGCCAAGGTAATCCATGCATCCCGGGCATAAGAAAGCGATACCGCCGGACTAAGTCTCATCTCGGCTCCCACCGCAGTAAGGCGCAGCGCACATATCCTGCTGCCTACACTCAACGCTGCTGCACCGTGCCCGATCTCATGCAAAGTACAGGCAGCAAGCACCTGAACAAACAGTTCTACGCCATCCAGATAGATCAGACCTGCCGCAAGCAGAAGAAACCCTGCAGAACAGGTTACTTTAACACCTTTCAATTCACCGATTCGATATAATAGACCGGGTTCAACAAGATTTCATCTTTTTTCAGTTCCAGATGGAGATGAGATCCGGTCGTCTCTCCGGTATCGCCAACCAATGCAATGGGCTGGCCGACTTTTACCGATTTCCCTTTCCCGTACAACAGCTCGCTGCAATGGCAGTAAAAACTCTTCACGCCATTTCCGTGGTCCAACTGAACATAGAGGCCATACTTACTGCTTTCACCAATAAATTCAACTTTGCCATCCGCAAACGCCGCGATTGGTGTTCCGATATCCGCGGCGATGTCAACCCCTGCATGAAACAAATGCTCTTCGGTAATCGGATGGTCGCGATAGCCAAATCCGGAAGAAATCTCACCCAGTACCGGAGTTATGATGGTATCCAGACCCAGTGTGACATATTCCATGGTTGCATTGTCCGGCAACGCCGGTCCGTCATACACCTGAGGTTTTGGTACCTCAACCTCAGGTCGTGTTTCTTCCACGGGCGCTTCCTGTATCTTGGAGGAAGATTCGGTTTCTTCCGTTAGAGGCATATCTGACTCCTCAGGTGCACGAATCTCATCCGGCTGAACACCCAACAGCCGCACCATAGATTCCGGTGATACAGGCGCGGCTATCCTCCGAATCGCATCTTGGCATGCAGGACCCGCCAATACATCGACACGACTCTGTGTCGGTTCACATTCTTTTTCCGCTCCAAAGAGGGAAACAAGCAGCGTTCCAATGCCCTTCCACGCGGACTCACCGTGGGAAATTGACTCACCGAAAGACGAAAATGCTGCGGTAAAATCCGTGTTTTCCTGAACGATCTGAAGAATCTTCTCCCCCGCCTGCGCCTGTTGGAACAACTCATTTCCTCGGCTGGCGAAGATGACCAGAAACAGACAGATACACAAGCCCAGTTGAAACAGCCTCTTCTTTTCTTTTGGGCCGAAAACAACCTTTCTTCCTCCTGTTTTTTTGAAATTGGAATATCTTTTCTGCACACTGCCCACCTCGTTTCAGGGCAGTATATGCTCCCTTGTCCCAAAGTATGTACAAAAAGAAAAAACCGCACCATTTGGTGCGGTTTTCTGGCGGAGTAGGAGGGATTCGAACCCTCGGCACGCTTTTGACGTGCACACGATTTCCAGTCGTGCTCGTTATGACCACTTCGATACTACTCCGTATCTGGACAACAAGTGTATTATAGCATCGTTTTTAAATCTGTCAAGGGTTTCTTTTCAAAATTTCAAAATGATCTGGAAAGACTTACCGCTTGTTTCCATCTCCAAAATCCGGTAGGATAAAAAAGGTTACAAAAAGTTACAAAGGATGTGTTCCCATGAAAAAACGATTTGCTGCAGTCTTTGCGGCTGCTGTTTTAGCCCTCTCCCCTGCCGCAATGGCCGTGTCGACTCCCGACGTGATAATCAATGGCACCGCTGCAGGAAACGATGCAATGGCAAGAATTTTGAACAATACAACCTATGTATCGTTGCGCTCTGTAGCAGCATCCCTTGATCCGGCCTGCGCAATCCTTTGGGAAAACAACACCGCGAAAGTTCAGACCGAGCATCTGACGCTGACCGCCCAAGCAGGAGATACATACATCAATGTAAACGGGCGTAGCGTCGCAGTGCCGTTTGGAGTCAGAAATATAAATGGCCGTATTCTCGTCCCCCTGCGCCCTCTTGCGCAGGCATTTGGCGCCACCGTATTCTGGAGTACGGTCAAAAAACAGGCTTCCGTATTCAGTGAACTAAAAGAAAACTATACCAGCGATGAGTTATATTGGCTTTCGCGCATTATCTCCGCAGAAAGCCAAGGGGAACCGCTGGAAGGAAAAATCGCCGTGGGAAACGTTGTGCTCAACCGTGTAAAAAACCCCGAATTCCCGAACACGATTTACGGAGTTATCTTTGACAATCGTTGGGGCGGGCAGTTTGAGCCGGTTCGAAACGGAACGATCTACCAGACGCCAACCGAAGAGAGTATCCTTGCCGCAAAACTGTGTCTCAACGGAGCCAATGTAATTGGCGACAGCATCTATTTCCTCGCCCCTGCCCTCGCTCAGAATTTCTGGATCGTCAAGAACCGAGAATATATTGCAACCATTGGCTGCCACGACTTCTATCGCTGAAAAAGGACCTGTCCGTACAAAACAACGGACAGGTCCTTTGATTATTTCCCGTGCATCCTTGCTGCACGAAGCGTGTTTTCCATCAGCATCGCGCGGGTCATGGGGCCGACCCCACCGGGAACCGGTGTAAAGGCGGAGGCCTTTTCGTATGTTGCGTGGCAACAATCGCCGCACAGTTTGCCGTTTTCATCTCGGTTCATCGCAACATCGACGATGACAACGCCTTCACAAACCATGTCCGGAGTGATCAATCCAGTCTTACCAACCGCAGTCACCAGAATATCCGCACGGCGGCACTGCTCGGCCATATCCGGGGTTTTGGAATGACAGATGGTTACGGTAGCATCTTTCTGCAGCATCAGCAGTGCCTGAGGTTTGCCTACAATATTGGACCGGCCAAGTACGACACAATGCTTTCCGGCAATTTCGATTTCCCCTTCTTCCAGCAGTTCCATAACACCGGCCGGTGTACAGGGCAGGAAGCATGGCTCCCCTGTCATCAATTTGCCCACATTCATCGGATGGAAACCATCTACATCCTTATTCGGATCAATTGCCAAAAGGACTTCCTTTTCATCAAACTGGGGCGGCAGCGGCAGCTGAACCAGAATTCCGTCAATCTCGGCACGGCGGTTTAGCTGCGCAATCAGTTCCAACAACTGTTTCGGTTTTGCGTCGTTGGGCATCGTATATTCTTCGCTGTAAAAACCGCATTCCTCACAATCTTTGCGCTTGCTGGTCACATAAACACGGGAAGCAGGATTGTCACCGACAAGAATCACGGCCAGACCGGGACGGGAAGCCATTGTTTTTACCTCATCTGCGATCCGCGCCTTGATTTTCGCGGCCAGCGCTTTTCCATCAAGAATTTTCGCCGACATCTTCACTTGCCCCCCTTGCTGCCACTTTATTCACGAACAGTTTATCAGGACCCGGTTTTTTGACCAGCAGATAATAAAGAATGAGCGCAAGTCCTGCAACAACGGATGCAAGCGCAATCGCCTGGGACACCCTCAGTTCTGTTCCGGGAATGTACAGGCTGTCCGTGCGCAGACCTTCAATCCAGAACCGGCCAAGTCCGTACCACAGCATATAGCCGAAAAACATTTGTCCGTCGAACTTGCGGAACTTCTTTACCACAAACACAAGTAAAAGGATACCAATCAGATTCCACATGGATTCATAGAAAAATGTAGGATGAACGCCCAGTGTTCCGTCTACAATCTGGTCAAAAACCGTCCCATCGATCTGACCAGTATACTTCAGATAATTGGCAACGTTAGGACCTGCCATACGCCAAGCCACATCGGTCACGCCGCCAAAAGCCTCAACATTAACGAAGTTGCCCCAGCGACCAACACTTTGGCCAATCAGAAATCCGACACTTGCCAGATCAGCAACAGCAAGAAAGCTGAGTTTTTTCACTCTGCAAACAATGTAGCCGGCCAGAATGGCAGCAATCAGACCGCCGTAAATGGCAAGGCCGCCGTCCCAGATTCGAACAATTCTCGTCAAAGTTGCGCTAAAGTCGCCGGGTACAAGATAATTTTCGAATTCAAAAATAACATAATAAAGCCTTGCACCGACAATTGCAGAAGGGACCGTTACGATCAGAATATCGAACACATCATCCTGCGTAATTCCGAACTGCTTGCACTGTCGGCAACCCCAATAGACTGCCAGCAGAAACCCCACGGCAATAATCGCGCCGTACCAGTGGATACCGAAATTTTCGGTAATGGACAACAGAACCGGATTCAGTTCCAGCTCCAGGCCAAAACCGGGAAATGTTACGATCTTCATCTTACCCCTCCCTGAAAAAAGCAATATGATAAAACTTATCGTCGATACAATATTTAATCGTATTATACACGTAAATCGAATGAAAACAAATCTTTTTTTACGGAATCCTTTCCTTGACAAAATCAGCGTCAAATGGTAAAAATATATTGCGATATGACTGACGGAAGTGGAACAACCACATGAAGTATCGCCATGAATGCCGACCGTCTGGGCGCACTACCAATTACGTAGTGCGCCTTTTTTTACAGGCGCACACGAAACACAATGGAGGTACCTCAATATGACACGCGTTGACATTGATACCATTGCATCTGCCGGCGCCGCAAAGCTGGAGTATTCCCGTACACAGCCTGTGCGCTACCTCTCCCGTGCCGCCATGGCCGGCGCATTCATTATGGTCGGATCTATCATTTCCACACTGTCTGCTGCATGGTTTTATGTGGATCAGCCCGGCCTTGCCAAACTGCTTGGCGCCGCGACCTTTTCCGCCGCATTGATTCTGATCGTTCTTCTGGGCGGGGAACTGTTTACCGGAACCAATTTCGTCATGGGTGTCAGTTTGTACGAAAACAAAATCAGCCTTCCCGGCGCGATCCGCATCTGGATTTTCGCCTATATCGGAAACTTCATCGGAATTTTCCTGCTGGCATTGATCATTGCAGGCTCCGGCGCCAGCCGCGACCTGTTTGCTGCCTATCTTGCCGTTGTCGTTCCCGGAAAACTGGCAGGAACCTGGTACGCACTGCTTCTGAAGGGAATCATGTGCAACTTCCTGGTCTGTATGGGTGTTTATGCCGGTCTGAAGCTGAAGAGTGAATCCGGAAAGTGTATTGCCATTCTCTGCGTGATCACTACATTCGTCCTTGCCGGTTTCGAACATTCGGTTGCCAATATGGCCACCTTCTCCCTGTATGCCCTTTTGGTCCCCAATCCCAACATTGGCGGAATTGTATGGAACATGATCTGGGTCACCATCGGCAACCTAATTGGCGGCGCTGTTCTGTTGGGTCTGCCCGTCTGGCTCAGCGCTGAAAACAGAACAAACTCTTAATCAAAGGAGAACACACCCATGGATGCTGCAAAACTCAAGGAATACGCCGAACTGCTTGTCCGTATCGGTCTGAATGTCCAAAAGGGCCAATCCATAACCATTTCCGCTCCGATCGATTGTGCCGTTCTGGCACGCGCCTGCGTTCAGTGCTGCTATGATGCCGGTGCCCGTGAAGTCACCGTCATGTGGAACGATGACCAGGTCAACCGAATGAAATACCTCCACGCCGAGGATTCTGTCTTTGACGAACTGCCCGCATGGCAGAAGGTTTTCTATGACACCGCATTGGAAAACAAGAGCCCTCGCATGGCAATCGTGGGTGATGACCCTGAGGCCCTGAAGGGTGTTGACCCCTCCCGGATTCAGCGTCAGCGCAAGGCATCCGGCAAAGCACTGGAAGAGTATTTCAAGGCACAGACCAACAATGAGTTCCAGTGGCTTGTCGCAGCATGTCCCACCTTGTCCTGGGCCAATATGGTCTTCCCCCAGAGCGAAAACCCTATAGAAGACCTGTGGGAGGCAATTTTCGCCGCCGTTCGTATTACCGGTGACGGGAAAGCCGTTGAACGCTGGATGGCACACACTAAAGAACAGAAGAAACTCATCAAAAAGCTCAATGACTACAATTTCACCACGCTGCACTACAGCAACAGCCTCGGTACCGATTTGACTGTCGGCCTGCCCGAAAACCATTTCTGGAGCGGCGCCAGTGAACTGGCCGGAACCGGCGTGGAGTTCATTGCTAACCTTCCTACCGAGGAAATTTTCACGCTCCCCCATCGCGACAAAGTCAACGGAAAGGTTTATTCCTCCAAGCCCCTTTCCCTGAACGGAAATCTGGTTGACGGATTCTGGATGGAGCTGAAGGACGGCAAAATCGTTGACCTGCATGCCGATATCGGCGAAGAATATCTGCGCAAGAGTGTCACATTGGACGAAGGTTCTTCCTATTTCGGAGAAGTGGCTCTGGTTCCCTACAACTCCCCCATCAGCAACACCGGTCTCCTCTTCTACGAAACTCTGTTTGATGAAAACGCATCTTGCCACTTCGCGTTCGGCGAAGCCTACCCATGCATCCACGGCGCCGACAAACTGTCCGGCGAAGAACAGGCCGCGCTGGGCATCAACCAGTCCATCAATCACGTAGACTTCATGGTGGGCACTTCCGACCTGAAAATCGTTGGCTTTACTTCCGATGGCCAGGCAGTTACCGTCTTTGACAAAGGCAACTTTGCTATTTGACCAAAAAACGCACCAAATCCTGTGTGATTTGGTGCGTTTTCCATTGTCGAAAAACACTTGACAAATTGTAGATTTTAGTGTATATTATGTTTTCGTAAAGCGTTTTAACTTTACACAACATCTTGTGGAGGTGCTCCATATGAAGAATCAGGCTTATCGCATGACTATGCTATACGACTTCTATGGCGAACTTTTGACCGAACGTCAGCAGGAGTTCTTTGACCTCTACTACAATGAGGACCTGAGTCTGGCCGAAATCGCTGAAAACTACGGTATCAGCCGTCAGGGTGTGCGTGACGTAATTGTTCGCGCCGAGGGAATCATGACCGAGATGGAGGATAAAACCGGTATCATCAAGCGGTTCCATAACATGCAGAAGACTCTGACCGATGCTTCTGAAAACATGGACAAAATTATCTCCATCAACGGCAACAAGTATTTTGATTTGGAATTGGATAGCCTTGCCCACAAGGTCAAGGATACCCTGGAACAGCTGAAGCAGGAGTAATTCATGGCATTTGAAGGACTGACCGAAAAGCTCTCTGCGACATTCAAGCGTCTGCGCGGCAAAGGCCGTCTGTCGGAATCCGATGTAAAGGAAGCCATGCGCGAAATTCGCCTCGCCCTTCTGGAAGCCGACGTCAGCTTCAAGGTCGTCAAAGAGTTTGTGGCAAAGGTCTCTGAGCGGGCGGTTGGCTCCGATGTATTGGAAAGCCTTACTCCGGCTCAGATGATTGTAAAAATCGTCAACGAGGAATTGACCGCCTTGATGGGTGGCGGTGAGACCAAACTCACCATTTCCTCTTCCCCTCCGACCGTGGTTATGCTGGTCGGTTTGAACGGTGCCGGTAAAACCACCAACGGCGCCAAGCTGGCCGGTTTCATGAAGAAACAGGGTAAGCGCCCCCTTCTGGTCGCATGCGATACCTTCCGCCCTGCCGCAATCCATCAGTTGGAAGTAGTCGGAGCCCAGCTCGATATCCCCGTCTTCCAGATGGGTCAAATCGATCCGGTCGATATTGCAAAAGCCGGTATCGAGCATGCCAGAAAGCACGGAAACGATATTGTGTTCCTTGATACCGCAGGCCGTCTGCATGTTGACGAGGAACTGATGGAACAGCTGAAGATCATGAAGGCCGCAGTCAATCCCACTGAGATTCTTTTGATTGTCGACGCTATGATCGGTCAGGATGCCGTCAACGCAGCCAAGAGCTTTGACGAGGCCCTTGATATTTCCGGTGTCATGCTGACCAAACTGGATGGCGATGCCCGTGGCGGTGCCGCCCTGTCGATCAAGGCTGTAACCGGTAAACCCATCAAATTCGCCGGCGTGGGCGAAAAACTCGATCAGATTGAAGTATTCCACCCCGACCGTATGGCATCCCGTATTCTGGGCATGGGTGATGTGCTCTCCCTGATTGAAAAAGCCGAAGCGTCCTTTGATGCAAAGAAGGCCGCCGAACTGGAACAGAAACTGCGCAAAAACAAGTTCACTCTGGCTGAATTTTATGATCAGCTGGTTCAGATTAAAAGCATGGGTTCCCTGACCGATATTATGGGCATGTTGCCCGGCATGGGCGGCAAGGGCATGGACAATCTGACCGTGGACGAAAAGGCGCTGGCTAAAACCGAAGCCATTATCCTCTCCATGACCCCGCAGGAGCGCGAAAATCCCTCGATTCTCGGCAGCAGCCGCAAAAAACGCATTGCAGCCGGCAGCGGAACACAGGTTGTGGATGTCAACCGTCTGCTCAAACAGTTTGAAATGATGCAGCAGATGACAAAACAATTTTCCGGTAAAAACATGAAGCGGGCCGCCCGCTTTGGCAAAATGAAGGGTTTCCCCTTCTAAACATGTTGGTTCGTATCCCATCACTGGATACTTCCATTGATACAGATGTTAATTTTATTTGGAGGTGAAAATACCATGGTTAAGATCAGACTGCGTCGTATGGGCGCTAAGAAGGCTCCTTTCTATCGTATCGTCGTCGCCGACTCCCGTTATCCCCGCGATGGCCGTTTCATTGAGGAGATCGGCACTTATGATCCCTGCTGCAACCCCGCTGCTATCAACATCGATGTTGACCGCGCTCAGGCTTGGATCAAGACCGGTGCTCAGCCCACCGAGACCGTGAAGGCTCTGCTGAAGAAGGCTAACGCCATCTAATTTGGCCGACATTCTTTAAGGAGGGTCCCCGGCAATGAAGGAACTTCTCACCTATATCGCCCAGAATTTGGTGGAGCACCCCGATTCGGTGACCGTCACCGAAATCGCTGGCGCGGGCGAGACTATCCTTGAACTGCGTGTCCATCCCGACGATATGGGCAAGGTAATCGGCCGTCAGGGCCGCATTGCCAAGGAAATCCGTGCGCTGATGCGTTCGGTCGCCCAGCGTCAGGGCAAGCGAATCAACGTAGAGATCATGGATTAAAAAAACGGCGGGGTTCTTCCCCGCCGTTTTTCAAGTATTGGAGGTTCTCTCTATGAAATCGAAATTTCTGGAAGCCGGACAGATTGTCAACACCCACGGTATCCGCGGCGAAGTGAAAATCGTCTGCTGGTGCGACAGTCCGGAGTTTCTTTGTGATTTTGACGTGCTCTACATGGATGGCAAGCCCATCGAAGTAGAACAGGCGCGTCCCCATAAAGGCAATGTCATTGCCAAATTTGCAGGAATCAATGACGTCAATGCCGCCATGTGCCTGAAAGAAAAAATCGTGTACATCGACCGTGACGAGGTCGAACTGCCCGAGGGACGTCACTTCCTGGCTGATTTGTACGGTCTGGAAGTCTGCAACGCTGAAACCGGCGAAGTCCTTGGCACCATTCACGATGTCCTTACCCTCCCTGCCAACGATGTCTACGTGGTCAAGGGCGGCAGCAAGGAGTATATGATCCCCGCTGTGGACGAATTCCTTGTCGAAACCAACATTGACGAAGGTTACGTTCGTATCCAACTGATCGAAGGGATGGAAGTCTGATGTATCAGATCGACATTATGACGCTGTTTGATGAGACCGTCGGCGATATGATGAATGAATCCATTCTTGGCCGTGCTCAGGAACGGGACATCATCCGAATTGAGGCTCACCAGATTCGCGACTACACCTTGAATAAGCAGAAACAGGTGGATAATTATCCTTACGGCGGCGGACGCGGTGCTGTAATGCAGGCCGATCCGCTCTATCAGTGCTGGAAACACATTGTGGACACTTACGGTCCCGGACATACCATCTACCTGTCCCCCGCCGGCAAAACCTTCAATCAGACCCATGCCAAGCGCCTGCTCAACGATTACAATCACCTGATCCTTGTCTGTGGTCACTACGAAGGAATTGACGAGCGCTTCATCGAGGAATGTGTGGACGAAGAACTATCCATTGGCGACTTTGTCCTGACCGGCGGTGAACTTCCTGCCATGTGTGTGGCCGATGCAGTGGCCCGCATGGTTCCCGGCGTTCTTTCCGATCCCGAATGCTTTAAGGACGAAAGCCACTTCAACGGTCTGTTGGAATATCCCCAGTATTCCCGCCCCGAGGTCTGGCACGGACGCGCCGTCCCCCCCATTCTGCTTTCCGGTCATCATGCCAACATTCAGAAATGGCGCCGCAAACAGTCCATTCTCCGGACCCGTCAGCGCCGCCCGGATATGTATGAAAAACTGGATCTCTCCTCCAAGGCCGACCAGAAACTTCTGCGTGAACTGGAAGAAGAGATTGCAACGGAAAACTGACTATTTTATACCCCTTACAGAGAAAAAGAGCTTCCGCAGAAACTGCGGAAGCTCTTTTTGTTCATTCAATTGCAGGAATCAGACCTTGGGGCCAGCCTCAACCAGAGCCTTACCGGCATCGTTGCCGGTGTACTTGACGAAGTTCTTGACGAAGCGCTGGGCCAGATCTTTTGCCTTGGTCTCCCACTCGGTGGGATCGGCATAAGTATTGCGAGGATCCAGAATGTTGGTGTCCACGCCGGGCAGCTCGGTGGGAACTTCCAGACCGAAGTAAGGAATGGTCTTGGTCTCAGCCTTCAGGATGGAACCGTCCAGAATGGCGTCGATGATGCCGCGGGTGTCCTTAATGGAGATGCGCTTGCCGGTGCCGTTCCAGCCGGTGTTGACCAGATAAGCCTTGGCGCCGGACTTCTGCATCTTCTTCACCAGCTCCTCACCGTACTTGGTGGGATGCAGCTCCAGGAAGGCCTGACCGAAGCAGGCAGAGAAAGTGGGAGTGGGCTCGGTGATGCCGCGCTCGGTGCCGGCCAGCTTGGAAGTAAAGCCGGACAGGAAGTAATACTGAGTCTGCTCAGGAGACAGGATGGAGACAGGAGGCAGAACGCCAAAAGCGTCGGCAGACAGGAAGATCACGTTCTTGGCATCGGGACCGGCAGAAACAGGGCGAACGATCTTCTCGATGTGGTCGATGGGATAGGAAACACGGGTGTTCTCGGTGACAGAGTCGTCAGCGAAATCGCACACGCCGTTCTCATCCACGGTCACGTTCTCCAGCAGAGCGTTGCGCTTGATGGCATTATAGATATCGGGTTCGGAATCCTTGTCCAGGTTGATAACCTTGGCGTAGCAGCCACCCTCGAAGTTAAACACACCGTTGTCGTCCCAGCCGTGCTCGTCGTCGCCGATCAGCAGACGCTTGGGATCGGTGGACAGAGTGGTCTTGCCGGTGCCGGACAGGCCGAAGAACAGAGCGGTATTCTGACCGTCCATGTCGGTGTTGGCGGAGCAGTGCATGGAAGCCATGCCGTTCAGGGGCAGGTAGTAGTTCATCATGGAGAACATACCCTTCTTCATCTCGCCGCCGTACCAGGTGTTCAGAATAACCTGCTCACGGGAGGTCAGATTGAAGATAGCAGCAGTCTCAGAGTTCAGGCCAAGCTCCTTGTAGTTCTC
>JAZOBA010000049.1:0-9337 GCA_045595705.1 Oscillospiraceae bacterium | reverse complement strand
AATTCAAAGAGATTCTGTGTTTGCATGGGAATTCCTCCTTGTTCGTTTTCACCGGAAAAACCGGTGGCCCAGACGGTCGGCATCACAACGAACCGCACTCCATGTGGTGAATCCACTTCCGTCAGTTATGCGGTCCGGATTATTCATTAAGAAATATGGACGATTCTGCCTTCCACATGCAGGCGGTCCTGGCAGAACAGGGACACAGCCTCGGGCAGGATCTTCCACTCGGCCTGCTCCATAATGCGGCGCTGCAGGGTCTCAGGGGTGTCGCCCTCTTCGACAGGAACCGCCTTTTGCAGGATGATGGGGCCGCCGTCACATTCTTCGGAAACAAAGTGGACGGTAGCGCCCGACAGCTTGACGCCGTATTCCAGTGCCTTCTCATGGACGTGCAGGCCATAGTAGCCGGCGCCGCAGAAGGAGGGGATCAGAGCGGGATGAACATTGACGATGGCGTTGGGGAAGGCCTGGACCATTTCTTCGGTCAGGATGATCATAAAGCCGGCCAGAACCACCAAATCGATGTTCAGTTCCTTCAGCTTTTCCACCAGAGCCACAGTCATGGCGCGGTTGGACTCATAACTCTTGCGGGCCATGACATAGCCGGGGATGCCTGCCTTGGCGGCACGCTCCAGAGCAAATGCACCTTCGGCAGAGGAGATGACGGCGGTAATCTCGCCGCCTACGATCTCACCGCGGTGCTGTGCATCAATCAGCGCCTGCAGATTGGTGCCGCCGCCGGAGACCAGAACTGCGATCCGTTTCATTCCAGGATCACCTTTTCTTCGTTCTTGATGATAGAGCCGATGACATAAGCGTCAATGCCCTCGTCCTTCAGAACTGCAAGAGCGGTTTCCACATCGGCTGCGGGGACCACAATGCTCATGCCGACGCCCATGTTGTAGGTGTTGTACATATCGCGCTCGGGGATGTTGCCCCACTTGGCGATCAGATCGAAGATGGGCAGGACCTTGACGGCGCTCTTGTCGATCTTGGCGCACAGACCGTCGGGGATGGAGCGGGGAATGTTCTCGTAGAAACCGCCGCCGGTGATGTGGCTGATGCCCTTGACGTCCACTTTTTCCAGCAGAGCCAGAACCGGCTTGACGTAGATCTTGGTGGGAACCAGCAGAGCCTCGGCAATGGTCTTGCCGCCCAGTTCCTCGCGGGCCACGTACAGTTCGGGGTTGTTGTTGTCGATATCAAACACCTTGCGGCACAGGGAGAAGCCGTTGGAGTGAATGCCGGTGGAGGGCAGAGCGATGACCACGTCACCTTCAGCCATACGGGTGTTGTCGATGATCTTCTTCTTGTCCACGATGCCCACGGCGAAGCCGGCCAGATCATAATCGTCCACAGGCATCATGCCGGGATGCTCGGCGGTTTCGCCGCCGATGAGCGCAGCGCCCGACTGAACGCAGCCCTCGGCCACGCCGGAGACGATCTCGGCGATCTTCTCGGGCACATTCTTGCCGCAGGCAATGTAGTCCAGAAAAAACAGGGGCTTTGCGCCCACGCAGATAATGTCGTTGACGCACATGGCCACGGCGTCAATGCCGATGGTGTCATGCTTGTCCATGAGGATGGCCAGTTTGACCTTGGTGCCGCAGCCGTCGGTTCCGGAGACCAGAACAGGCTCCTCCATACCGGCGATGGGCAGACCAAAGCAGCCGCCAAAGCCGCCCACGTCATCCAGACAACCTTCGTTTCGGGTGCGGGCAACATGTTTTTTCATCAGTTCAACGGCGCGATAGCCGGCCACAATGTCCACGCCGGCAGCGGCGTAGCTGGCAGACTGGGAATTCTTGTGATCCATATTCAGTCGCTCCTTTTCAGAAGTTATTCTTTTCCGTTCCAGCAGTAGGTGCAGACCTTGTCGCGGTCGATGCCGATGGCTTCCAGCAGACCGTCCAGAGACTGATAGCCCAGCGAGTCAAAACCGAACTTTTCGCAGATGGCCTTGAGCAGGCACTGACCGCGCTCGGTGGAAGAATCGGAATATTCTTCGACGTGCTTCTGGCCTTCGTCACCCTCCAGTTCCTGAATAATGCGGCGGGCCAGCAGTTCCATGTCGGAGCGGCTGGAGGAGAAGTTCAGATACTTGCAGCCGTACATGATGGGCGGACAGGCCGAGCGCATATGCACTTCCTTGGCGCCTGATTCGTACAGGAAGTCGACCGTCTCCTGCAGCTGGGTGCCGCGGACGATGGAGTCATCCACAAAGAGCAGCTTTTTGTCCTTGATCAGCTCGGGGACGGGGATCTGCTTCATTTTTGCCACCTGATTGCGTACGCTCTGGTTGGACGGGGTAAAGGAGCGGGGCCAGGTGGGAGTGTATTTCACAAAGGGGCGGGTCAGGGTTTTGCGGCTGCAGTTGGCATAGCCGATGGCGTGGGGGACGCCGGAATCGGGCACGCCGGAGACCGAATCCACATCGGGCAGAGTGCCGCGCTCCATTTCGTTGCGGGCCATGATCTCGCCGTTGCGGTAACGCATGACCTCCACGTTGACCCCTTCGTAATTGGAGTTGGGGTAGCCGTAATAGGTCCACAGGAAACTGCAGATCTTCATCTCCTTGCCGGCAGGGGCAAGGGATTCCCATCCGTCGGCCGTGATTCGCACAATTTCGCGGGGACCCAACTCATAGGCATCTTCATAGCCCAGTTTGTGGTAGGCAAAGGACTCGAAGGAGACGCAGCAGCCATCTTCGTTCCGACCGATCAGCACGGGCAGACGGCCCAGTTTGTCGCGGGCGGCAATAATGCCTTTTTGATCCAGAATCAGAATGGTGGCCGAACCGTCAATCTCATTCTGAGCGTGCAGAATACCGGAGACAATGTCATCCTTTTGGTTGATCAGAGCAGCAACCAGTTCGGAAGAGTTGACCTTGCCCGAACTCATGGCCATGAACTGATGGCCGTGGTCGGAAAAATACCGTTCCACCAACTGATCGGCATTGCGGATGATACCTACCGTGCTGATGGCGTACAGACCCAGATGGGAGCGCACCAGCAGCGGCTGGGGATCGGTGTCGCTGATGCAGCCAATGCCGGCATTGCCATGAAAGTCGGTCAAATCATTTTCGAATTTGGTGCGGAATGGGGTGTTGCTGATGTTGTGGATGCTTCGTTGAAAGCCGTCCTTTTCATCATAAATGGTCATACCGCCCCGCTTGGTACCCAAATGGGAGTGATAGTCGGTACCAAAGAAGATATCAAGCACGCAGTCCTGTTTGGAGACCGCGCCAAAGAAACCACCCATGTGGAGTCCTCCTTTGTCTGCCGGAGGGCAAGTTATTTCTTTTTGTGCCGCCGATGATACTGATTCTGCTGTTCATGGCGGAAATGCGATCAAGCAAAGAACAGCTTGTTCAGGGTCATGGGATCGACGTACTCGCCGTCCTTGTATACGCGCATATTGCCGGAGGCGACCTCGTCGATCAGAATGACGCTGCCGTCGGGAGCATAGCCGAACTCAAACTTGATGTCGTACAGTTCCATGCCCTTTTCGGCCAGATCGTCGGCAACGATCTTGGTGATTTTCTGGGTCATGTCCTTCAGATCCTCGTACTGCTCGTCGCTCATAACGCCGATAGCAACCAGAGCGTCTTTGGTGATCAGGGGATCGCCCTTCTCGTCATCCTTCAGGGTGGTCTCCACGTAGGAAGGCAGCTTGGCACCGGATTCGATCAGAGCGCCGTAGCGGCGGATGAAGGAACCCACGGCACGGTTGCGGCAGATGACTTCCAGACCCTTGCCGAAGGTGGTGGCAGGCAGGACTTCCATGGTGGTGTTGGCCAGATCGGCGCTGACGTAGTGGGTCTTGATGCCGGCGGCATTGATCTTCTCGAAGAAGTAGATGGACATGCGCAGGTTGACGTCGCCCACGCCTTCGATGGTCAGGCCCACGGAGTTCTCGCCGGGATCAAACACACCGTCCTTGCCGGTGCAGTCGTCCTTGAACTTCAGCAGGTAGTTACCGTTTTCCAGAGCATAAACATTCTTGGTCTTGCCAGTGTAAACGAGCTTGTTTTCCATAATAAAACCTCCATGTGCGCCTGACGGCGTGAAAATAAACAGATTGATGTGAATGTGGTCGACTGCGGATTAAGCGAACTCGACCTGAATTTTCTGGTCCTTTGCAGCCACTTCATCGGCCATTCTGGATTTGAATTCAGCCAGTTTGGCAGTCAGATCGGCATCGCCGATGGCCAGCATCTGAACGGCAAGAATGCCGGCGTTGTCCGAGCCGTCCACGGCCACACAAGCCACGGGGATGCCCTTGGGCATCTGTACCATGGACAGCAGACTGTCCAGACCACCCATCATAGAAGTCTTGATGGGCACACCGATAACGGGCAGGGTGGTGTAAGCGGCCAGCACACCGCCCAGATGGGCAGCCTTGCCGGCAGCGGCAATAATAACGCCAAAACCCCGCTCTGCGGCTGTGGAAGCGAACGCTTCAGCGGCGGTGGGGGTACGGTGGGCAGAAATAATATGTACTTCAAAGGGCACGCCAAAATCGCTCAAGCGCTTCATGCAGGGGCGCATGGTCTCCAGATCGGAATCAGAACCCATAATGACGGCAACTTTCTTCATGCAGGGACATCTCCTTTTCATGTAAAATGAAAAAATTTCACTCCATAATCCTACCGAAAAAACCATTCAAATGCAAGGGGGTATGGCGAATTTTGTAGGCTTAAACAATAATAAAAAAGAATCCGTGGAATCCATGGGCTGATTGCCCTTTATGGAGAGTATGCAGCGTGTCTGGGAGGGGAAAAGGAAAACCGCCGTGGCGGTCACGGCGGTTGATCAATCCATTAATATAGCCCGTTGACTTCGAGAATCTGTCGGATCTGCTCGGCGCGCTCATCCCATGCGGCGGCGCTGCCGTAATCCCGGCGGCGGCGCAGAAGATCTTCGGGGTTTTCTGCCATGGCGATTTCGCATTGGCGGACAAACTGTTGCGCCGAGCGGGCTGCGTGAACCACGTCGGGATACTCTTGCCGCTGATGCTTCCAGATCATGGCGGCAATGGGTTTGCCGGCAGCCATGTATTCATAGATGCGGTAGGGGATCACATCGCTGTCTTCCTCCTGCTTGCGCTGAAGATGGATGCAGGCGGTGCAAACGCTCAGATAGTCCGGAATGTCGACCAGAGGACGTCTGCCCAACAGACGGATGTTCTCCCGCCGTTCCAGATGGGAGAGGTAGGGGGATCGAAGCACGGTGCCGACCAGCAGGAAGGTCCATTCGGGGTGGGCATCGGCACACTGCATCAAGGGAGCCATATCCAGATCGGCATGCAGGGTTCCGACAAAGCCGAGCACCGGTTTGCCGGTCAGATCGGATACATCGGAGGGGACCTCCACCATGTCGCGGCGGAACAGGGGGAAATTGACGCCGTTGGGCATCAGAGCCAAATTCTGATTGCAGGGAGCCAACCGGTCCATCAGACCGTCTGAAGCAACAAAGCAGACATCGGCTTGAGCCGCCAGATCACCCTCCCATTGAATGGGAAGGTCGGACCAGTACCGCTGGCAGTCATATACCAGACCGCGGTGGGGCAGGTAATCCAGTTGGTGGACATGCTCCGGCGAGGTACACCAGAGCAGCGGCTCGCGGAATCGGTGGCGCTTCATGGCATGTTCCACACAGGAGGTGATTTTGCGCCGGTTGTATTGGGCCACCGGCTTGGTACCGGAAAACAGTTCCACCGTCTTGGGAAGCTGATAAACCGTTACGTTGGGACGCACTTTGCGGCCGTTGGGGTCCGGTTTGCGTCCGGGTGGTTCGAAAAAGAGGATCTCGGTTCCGGGCAGGCGGCTGACCAGCTGCTGGGTACGGGAGGGGCAGGAACTCCAGTGCGTGTGCGAAAGGCAGATCACTTGTCTCATGTCGGGTCACCCCCGTACAGTTCCTTTGCGGTCAGGCTGTTCATTGCTTCCACATCAAGCAGGCGGGCAACCCCGCTGTGCAGGAATTCCGAATCCTCGATTCGCTGATATGCGCAATCCAGATGGGCGGAGAGAATCTCCAAGGAAGCATCGGTTAATCCGCAGTACAGGTTCTGTCCGATGTAGGACAGGAAGGAACTGACCTTCTGATCGTAGACCACACCGACCACGGGGACCTGCTGGCTGGCGGCAAAAATCAAGGCGTGCAATCGCATGGAAACGACCACCTGCATGCGGGAAAACAGACCGATGGTATGGGCAGAGGAGCCACTGTGCTCGATGATGTGATATGGTGCTTTTTTGATGTGTGCCGCAGCCAGTTGTGCGGCAGGGACGTCCAGTCTGGGTTCGATGGACAGGAATACAGGGGTCAGTCCGTATTTTTCCCAGGCCAGATCAGCCAAGGCGCCAAACAGGTGGGCTTTGGCAGGGAAACCGCGCCAGGAGCGCAGAGCCAGACCGATGTAGCGTCCATTGGGATCCAATCCATGACTCTCCATCAGACCGTCGATGATTTCGGGAGAGGCGGGAGGCAGGATGACCGTGGGGTCGGCAGACAGAAGCACCTTGGGGTTGGTGACTCCCATATCGGCCAACTCGGTTTTGGAGTGCGAATCACGCAGGGTAATGGCGTCCACACTGGTTTGCAGAACACGGGAGGTCAGTTTGCGGTTGGAGGGGCGCAGAACGGGTCCAATGCCGCAGCCGTACATCATGACCTTGTTGCCCAACCGTTTGGCACACCAGATGGTGAACAAATAGAACCAGAGGGAGCGGCTGGAGGTGACATCCTGCATCAGAGAGCCGCCGCCGTTGATATAAAGCTGCGTATGCCGCATGCGGTTGAGCCAGCGCAGGGCAGAAAAGGCGTAGATGGAATTAACACGGTAAGTCAGGCGGGTGCGCTTGGGGTTGCGGGAGAGAACCCAGACGGGAGCATCCCGGTCAATCTGGTGCAGTTCAGCCAGAATGGCTTCCAAAATGGCATCGTCACCGGCATTTCCCCGGCCGTATGCGCCGCAGACCAGAATGCCGTTTTTATGCTGTTTCGAATGGGCCTGTCTGCGCAGGACAGCTTGATAGATCTCAATCTGGCGGTTGACGGTGGCGTCCAGAGAATACATCTGCTTGGCTTTATTGTACAGGTTTTTGCCCAAACGGTTTCGCAATGCGGGATCGGATGCCAGTGTAACCATGTGGGAAGCCAGTGCATCGGCGTTTCCGGCTTCAAACAGAAGTCCGTTTGCACCGTGATCGATCAGATAGGGAACACCGCCTACGCGGCTTGCGATGGTGGGCAGCGCGGCTCGGGCACCTTCGGTCAGAGAGTACGGGAAGGTTTCCGAAAGCGAGGTCAGCGTATTGACGTCGATGGCGTGGTAGAAGGAGTCCACATCGCTGAGCCAGCCGGCAAAGCAGACCGATTGCTGCACACCCAGAGACAGGGCAAGGGATTGCAACTCGTTCATCTGCGCGCCGTCACCTGCAATCAGCAGCCGCAGTTCGGGGCGCTTGGCATGGGCCAAAGCAAAGGCACGAATCAAAGTGGCAATGTCCTTGACCGGGTTCAAGCGAGCGGCAATGCCGATGACGATGTTGTTCTCATCGGCGTCTAACCCGACAGAGCGGAAAAATTCCCCTCGTTCCATGGCGACAGGGCGGGGAGTGAAGTCCAGACCGTTGTAAATGGAGAACAGTTTGTTGGGGTCGAAACCACGGGAAATAAGCAGATCCACCATGGCATCCGAGACGCCGATACGGTAATCCAATGTGCGAAGGGCGATGGAATTGATGGTTCCGTAGGTCAGGCGGGAGAAAAACCGACCCAAATAGTCCAGACGGTAGTCGGAATGTACGGTGGTAATCACCGGAAGACCGGTCATGCGGCGCAGCAAAGCCCCGATCAGATTGCCGCGGGCGCCGTGGCAGTGAATAATATCATATTTTTCATCCAGGATCATGCGCTTTAATCTGTGAAGGATGCGGGGCATATTGTGGCCGGGCATGACAATGGTAGGAATGCCCAGCTCCCGCGCTTCATGCGTGAAGGGACCTTCCATAAAGCAGACCAAGGTCAGTTCGATCTTCCCATCCAAACCGTGCAGAAGGGAATGCACATGGGTTTTTGCACCGCCGGTGTCACCGCCGGAGATCAGATGGATTACTTTCATATCGTTACCTCAAAAAAGAAAAAGGTCTTGTGAAATAAGTAAAGATATTATACAATGATTGCGGAAATTAGGCAACACTGCAAATTGCTTTCCTTGCTTTGATAAGGAGGGGCAGGGTTGTTTTGATGCAATGGAGGACTGGCATGAAACTGTTTGATGAAAAGGGAAAACTGTTTGGGAAGATCAATATCATTGATCTTCTGGTGATTCTTGTGGTCATTGCGGCTCTGATTGTGGTGGGCGCAAAAGTATTGGGCGCAGGGATTTTCCAATCTTCTCAGACTCCGGATGACTCTGCCGTGACGGATGAGTTCGGGGCAGGTAAGCTGACCTACACTGTGCGCGTGACTGCACAGCGCAAAGAGATAGCGGAGCAGGTGACTGAATATGTCGACCTTGCTGCGGGCAAAAAAGACCAGTTGATGCACGGCGGGGAAATTGTGGACGATGCCTATGTGGTGGATTTTTGGACAGAGCCCTGCCGTTACAATATTACTGCTGCCGGCCAGATGGAAATGATCGCCGCGGCCGAAGCCGAGGCAGCCGGGTTGGTGGATTTCTGCTTTGTGGTGGAAGCCATTGCTCCCGAGACGCTTACCAACAAGGTGGGCACCATTGAAGTGCGTATCGGTAAGCCGCACAATCTGAAAACCACCCATCTGGAGTTTACCAACGGTTTTGTGGTTGACTGTGAATGGGAGCCGGTGAAATGATTTGGAGTTGGCTTGCTTCGGTAGAGGGCGGCGTGCTTCTTTGGTTTCAGGAAGTGCTGCGCGGACCCGTGCAGGACGCTGCCGTGGTAGCGTTTACCTCGTTGGGTAATTCCGGCATTTTGTTTATCGTTGCCGGTGTCATCCTTCTGTTTTTCAAAAAGACCCGCCGTGTGGGTATGGCGGCATTGATCGCGCTGCTGATCGGATTCTTAATCACCAATCTGACCTTGAAGCCGCTGGTATCCCGGCCCCGGCCGTGGCTGGATGTGGATGGATTGATCAATCTGGTGGGGGAGAGCGCGCACCGTTCCTTCCCTTCGGGTCATTCCACCTCGGCCTTTGCGTTCGGTTTTGCCCTTCTGTTTGGGGCACCCAAGAAGTGGATGAAGTGGACAGCCATGGTTGTGGCAGTGCTGATGGGTGTGTCCCGCTTGTATGTGGGTGTGCATTACCCCACCGACATTGTGGGCGGTATTCTGGTAGGTTTGCTG
>JAZOBA010000048.1:0-2754 GCA_045595705.1 Oscillospiraceae bacterium | reverse complement strand
AGAAGAGATTGATTTGCAACAACTTATGGAGAACATTCCAGATACTACATCAACAATGTTTGCTGATAACAGATACAAAGAGTTCACCAAGGAAGAATTGATTGAGTTATCAAAGAAGGCATAAACCAGTTCGCTAAATTCTAATTTGCATAACTAATTTGCACTGCACCAAAGCCCCCCTCTCATGAGGGAGGTGGCAAAAATCTTTGATTTTTGACGGAGGGAGAGACTGTGAAAGAATACAACAAAGCAAACATCCCTCTTGCCAAGGAATTACGGAAAAATATGACGCCGTGGGAACGAAAGCTGTGGTATGATTTTTTGCGGAATTATCCGGTGCGGTTTCAGCGGCAGAAAGCCATCGGTGATTATATTGCAGACTTTTACTGCGCGAAAGCACAGCTAATCATCGAACTGGACGGCAGTGGACACTATACCAAGGAACAATGTGAAGCCGATGCGATCCGCACAAAAACATTGGAAGCTATGAACTTGACGGTACTGCGAATATCTAATTTGGATATCGACCGCAATTTCAGCGGTGTATGTGAGTATGTTGATCGAACCGTTCAAAATCTCTCCCTCAGTCAGCTCCGCTGACAGCTCTCTCGTCAGAGGGAGCCGTTCCGATATCTGCCGCATAAGTGCATCAACACAAAACCGCCTCCGGAAATTCCGGAGGCGGGTTGATTCGTTTATTCGGATTTTTCGTCCTCTGCCGCAGGTTCTTCGGCAGGCGTTTCCTCCTCCACGGGAGGGGCCGCGACCGGCTGGCTGACCATGCGCACGCTGCGGGCGGGAGGCTCCACATCGCCGTGGCGCAGGGCTTCCTTGCGCTCCTGCTCGCTGCCGCCGTAGTAGTCGGCCAAAGCAGGGTCCTTGCCCTCGATAATGCACATCATCTCCTGACCGGTGATGGTCTCCTTCTCCAGCAGGTAGGCAGCGATCTTGTCCAGCATCTCGCGGTTTTCTTCCAGAATCTGAATGGCCTCGTCATGGCAGCGGTCGATGATGGCACGGATTTCGCCGTCCACACCGGCAAAGGTCTCCTGCGCGCAGTCCATGCCGTAGCCGCCGTCCAGATACTGATTGCGCAGGGTGGCCAGACCCATCATGCCGTACTTTTCGCTCATGCCGAACATGGCCACCATCTTGCGGGCGATCTCGGTTGCCCGCTCGATGTCGTTGGCGGCGCCCGAGGACTTGGACTGGAATACCACTTCCTCGGCGGCACGGCCGGCCAGCAGGGTGCGGATCTCGGAGAGCAGGTCTTCCTCGGTCATCAGGAACTTTTCTTCCTCGGGCAGGTGCAGGGTGTAGCCCAAAGCGCCCTGCGTGTGGGGTACGATGGTGATCTTGGACACCGGCATGGCGTCGTCCTTCTGCTTGGAGGCAACCAGAGCGTGGCCCACCTCGTGGTAGGCGATCATGCGCTTTTCCTTTTCGGTCAGCACGGTGCCCTTCTTTTCGGCACCGGCGATCACCGTCTCAAAGGCCATGAGCAGGTCGTTCTGATTGACCGCCTTGCGTCCGTGGCGGACGGCGCGCAGAGCAGCCTCGTTGACCAGATTGGCCAGATCGGCGCCCACGCAGCCGGCGGTGGCCTGCGCAATCTTCTTCAGGTTGACGTCCTCGGACAGGCGGATGTTGCGGGTGTGCACCTGCAGGGTGGCCAGACGGCCGGCCAGATTGGGCCGGTCCACAGTAATGCGGCGGTCGAAACGGCCGGGACGCAGCAGAGCCTTATCCAGAACCTCGGGACGGTTGGTGGCGGCCAGCACGATGACGCCCTTGGTGGGGTCAAAGCCGTCCAGCTCGGCCAGCAGCTGGTTCAGGGTCTGCTCGCGCTCGTCGTTGCCGCCGAAGCGGGAGGCGTCACGGGACTTGCCGATGGTGTCGATCTCATCGATGAAGATAATACAGGGAGCCATCTTGGCGGCCTCTTTGAACAGGTCACGGACACGGGAGGCGCCCACACCCACGAACATTTCCACAAAGTCGGAGCCGCTGATGGAGAAGAAAGGCACGCCGGCCTCACCGGCAACTGCCTTGGCCAGCAGGGTCTTACCGGTACCGGGAGAACCCACCAGCAGAGCGCCCTTGGGCAGCTTGGCACCGATCTCGGTGTATTTGCCGGGATTGTGGAGGAAGTCGATGATTTCCGTCAGGGACTCCTTGGCCTCGTCCTGACCGGCCACGTCACGGAAGGTGACGCCGGTCTGCTTCTCCATGTAGACCTTGGCGTTGGCCTTGCCTACGCCGCCTAAGCCTCCGATGCCGCCGCCCCGCTTGGCGGAGATAGACATGATCACGCTCATCAGCAGCAGGATGATGAAGAAGGGGGCCATGTTGACCAGCAGCATGGCGAAGAAGCCCATGGGTGCCTTGTAGTCCTCGTTGATGTGGATGCCTTCAAACTGTTCCAGATAGGCGATGACCGCGTCATTGGACTGGATCTGTACGGTGAACAGCTGGAGGTTGGCCCGCTGTTCCTTGCCGGCGGCGTCGGTGTAGGCGTAATAGCTGTTGCCTTCCTCGTCGGTGCCCTTGGTGTATTCCACGCCCTCTTCGTTGGTGTAGACGTAGCCGTCCACGGGGGTGATGAGGAGGATGGCCTCTTCGGTGTCGAAGTCCACGGCGATGACCTGACCGGATTCCACCAGCGCGGTGTAGTCACTATGGTCGATCTCCACATTGGAGGCCTGATGTCCGGCGCTGGTCAGGTAGCTGCTGGCGTAGCTGAAGATCATGGTC
>JAZOBA010000047.1:0-4443 GCA_045595705.1 Oscillospiraceae bacterium | reverse complement strand
TTTGGTGCGCGAGGCGGGACTTGAACCCGCACGTGCGTATTGCACACTAGAACCTGAATCTAGCGAGTCTGCCAATTCCACCACTCGCGCATGCAGCTTAGATAAAATACCACACGGGAAGGAATTTGTCAACAGAAATCTTTGAAAAGAGGGGGAAATACAAGCTTGGGCCGATCAGCTGAATCTGTGCGAAAAGAAGTATTTTTACAGTGCCGCAACATTTTTGAAGGGGAGATTGCCTATTTTAAAGCAGTGTGATATGATAAATCCGATTTAGTAACAGGAGGTAACCCACCATGGAAAAAAAGATTCCCGAGCGCAGTGAAATTCCCGTTCAATATACATGGAATACCGATGATCTCTTTGTGTCCGATGAGGCTTGGCAGCAAGCGTATGACGCGGTGCAGGCCAAAATCCCCCAGTTGGCTGCCTATGCCGGCCGACTGAGCGAGAGTGCTGCCACTCTGTATGAATACATCAAGCTGGATGAGCAGTTGAGCGACGAACTCGCACCCGTGGCAAATTATGCCCAGCGCAAGTACGATCAAGACACCCGTGAGCCTAAGTATCAGGCTATGGCGGGAAAACTGAGTTCCCTGATGGTGGCTCTGCGCAGCGCCACAGCCTTTGAACTGCCCGAGATGATGAAGATGGAGGACGAAACGCTGGAGCAGTTCTACAAGGATGAGCCTGCTCTGGAACTGTACCGTCTGGTATTTACCCGTATGCGCGATAAGCGGGAGCACATTCTGTCCGACGCCGAGGAAAAGATCCTTGCCACGGTCAGCGAAGCCACCGGTACCGCTTCGGATGTGTTCGGTAAGCTGACCAACGCCGATCTGAAGTTCAGCGATGCCGTAGACGGTGAGGGTAACGCTCATCCTGTCAGTAACGGATCTTATGGCCTTCACATGGACAGTGCTGACCGGGTGCTGCGTAAGAGCGCCTATGAGTCCATGTACAATGGCTACGGTTCCGTGAAGAACACGCTGGCTGCCACCATCAATGGCCACATGAAGCAGCTGAAGGTCAACGCCACCGTGCGCAAGTACCCCAATACGCTGGCCGCCGCTCTAAGCAATACCCGTGTGCCCGAAGAGGTTTATCACAATCTGGTGGAAACTGTCAACGCCAATCTGGACAAACTCCATCGCTACGTTGGTTTGCGCAAAAAACTGCTGGGTCTGGATGAATTGCGCATGTACGATATCTACCCCTCCATGGTGCCCGGCAGCGAAAAGGAGATCCCTTACGAAGAAGCCAAGCAAATCGTATACGACGCATTGGCTCCATTGGGCGAGGATTACCGTGCCGTGCTGAAGCAGGGCTTTGACAGCCGTTGGATCGACGTGTACGAAAATGTGGGAAAGCGCTCCGGTGCGTATTCCTCCGGCAGCTCCGAACCCCACCCCTATGTGCTGCTCAATCACAAAGACAATCTGGACAGCATGTTTACACTGGCTCACGAGATGGGTCACGCACTCCACTCGTGGTATTCCGGCCACAATCAGCCTCAGGCTTACCGTCACTATGTGATCTTTGTGGCTGAGGTGGCTTCCACCTGCAACGAGGCGCTGCTCATGCAGTACCTGCTGAACAAGACCACCGATAAGAAGGAGCGAGCCTATCTGATCAACCACTATCTGGATAAGTTCAAGGGCACCCTGTTCCGTCAGACACAGTTTGCCGAGTTCGAGCTGCGCATGAACCAGCTGTGCGCTGAGGGTCAGCCCCTCACCGCCGATCTGCTCAGCCGTGAGTACCGTGCTATTAACGAAAAGTACTACGGCCCTGATATGGAATGTGATGATTTGATTGCATTGGAGTGGGCTCGGATCCCCCATTTCTACTACAATTACTATGTCTACCAGTACGCTACCGGCTATTCCGCTGCCATTGCTCTGTCCCGTCGTATTCTGAGCGAGGGCGAGAGCGCCGTGAAGGATTATATCAACTTCCTGTCCGGCGGCTGCTCCAAGGATCCTATCGACCTGCTCAAGGGCGCTGGTGTGGATATGGGCAGTCCTGCTCCCGTCCAGTCTGCGCTGGATCTGTTCGGCGAACTGCTGGATGAGATGGAAGCTCTGTTGGAAGAGTAAGGGAACACCGCTTGAAAAAACAAGGATGAGATACAGGGAGAACGGCTATACGCCGTTCTCCCTGTTGTTTCAGCGCAGGTTATGACAAGATAAAAAAGAGACAGCCAAACGGCTGTCTCTTTTGTGCTTATGGAATGATTTTGTATGTCGCAGAACGTGTGAGCGGATTACTGCTGAATAACGTTCTTGCTTACGTACTTGACCTTGATGGGCTTGTTCTTGTAGTACTTCTTCATGGCAACCAGAACCAGAACGAGGACAACCATCATGATGGGGGTCACGATCCAGTGGCCGACCAGACCCATGACGGCAAAGCCAATCAGGGAGAATGCGGCAGTGAACAGTGCGTAAGGCAGCTGCGTCATAACGTGGGTCATGAAGTCGACCTGAGCAGCGGTGGAGGACATGATAGCGGTCTCGGAGATGGGGGAGCAGTGGTCGCCGGTAACAGCGCCGGCCAAAGTAGCGGCCAGGGAGATCATGCAAGCGTCGGTGACCTGATAGCCATAGATAGCGAAGGTGATGGGGATCAGGATGCCGAAGGTGCCCCAAGAAGTACCGGTTGCGAAGGAGACGAAAGCGCCCAGCAGGTACAGGATGGGGGGCAGCAGCCACATGGGGAAGCTGCTGTTGGCGAAGGTGTTCTCCACGAACACGGCAGCGCCCAAGCTCTCGCGGCAGATGCCCTCAATGCCCCAGGACAGGGTCAGGATGAACAGAGCGGGAGTCATAGCAACAGCGCCGTCGGGGATGCACTGGATGAACTGCTTCAGGTTGATGATCTTACGCAGGAAGTAGTAAATGACGGTGAAGAACAGAGCGATCAGACCGCCGATGGGCAGACCCATGTAAGCGTCACAAGCGCTGAAGGCCTCGATGAAGCCAACGCCTTCGCCGGAGAAGAAACCGCCGGTGTAGATCAGACCGAAGATGCAGCCTGCAATCAGAACGATAACGGGCAGCAGCATGTCAAGAGCCTTGCCCAGGGGGTTCTCGTTTTCTACGGTGGAGATATTGGCGTACATGTCGCCGGTACCGCCGTAGATGTCGCCCTTCTCTTCTGCCAGGTACTCATAGCCGCGCATGGGACCGAAGTCGAACTTCATGATGGCCAGAGCGAACAGCATGGTCAGGGTCAGGATGGCGTACATATTGAAGGGGATGGCGCGCAGGAACAGAGCGTAACCGTCAGCGTCAACCTCGGGGGGAACGTAGGAAGCAACAGCAGCGGCCCAGCTGGAGATGGGGGCGATGATACAAATGGGAGCGGCAGTACAGTCGACGTTGTAAGCCAGACGAGCACGGCTCACCTTGTGAGTATCGGTGATGGGGCGCATGATGTTAGCGGTGGTCAGGGAGTTGAAATAGTCATCAATGCAGAAGAACAGGCCCAAAATCGAGGTAAAGATCAGGGAGCTTCTCTTTGTCTTAATGACCGTTGCAGCCCAGTTACCAAACGCTTTCGCGCAGCCCGATGCCTGCATCAAGGAAACGATGATGCCCAAGCAGATCAGGAAGACGATGATACCGCCATTATCGCCCAGTCGGGAGCTGATGATTTCGATGGTGTGGGTAATCATGCCAATAACATTGAAGTTAGAGTACATGAGGGCGCCAACCAAAATGCCGATAAACAGGGAAGAATACACTTCTTTGGTCAGCAGAGCAAGGATAATTGCTACAATGGGGGGAAACAGGGCCCAAATAGTGCCATACAACGGGGTCATATCCATGTTTTTCCTTCCTTCCTTTAAATACTCAATTTTTGGGATGGGGCCAAGGAAATTCCACACAATTCTCTTTCTGAATCAGAAAATAATTGCGTCGTGATGACCCAAAATTTCATATGGCGGAAATGAAAATGGGGGCACGGCGCAGTCATTCGATCAGGTCGAGAACCATTGGGTATTTATGTGTTGTATATTAACATATTGTTCAAAAACAGTCAATCTATTTTTGTATTTTTTCGGCAAAATGCGCATGAAAATACTTATGCCGGGAAACGAGGAAAGCAAGGGCTACAATCATGTTATGCGATGGCATTACAGTTCATAACTAAAGGAAAAGCAAATGCCTGGAAAAAATGGAAAAAGAAGGACATCCGTTTGGCTGTCCTTCTTTTTGGTGCGCGAGGCGGGACTGCGTCGTCGCAAGCTTCATATCCTTCGCTTCCCTGTAAACAGGAAAGCTCACTCATTCCGCTGCTCCTCCTTGTATTATAGAGTAGTAGTTATTAGAGCCCCTCTCCAAGGGCTTATGCTACACTGTAAGGGATGCTGTGGATTGGTTTGCTCCTCCTACCGCAAGACGGTTCCAGAAAGGCTCCAACCACAGTCCTTTACAG
>JAZOBA010000046.1:0-30012 GCA_045595705.1 Oscillospiraceae bacterium | reverse complement strand
CAGCGCTACGTAATCTTTTTGCTTACATAAACTCGACCAGGCGTCCAACGGACGTCAGCTTTGCTATGCCCTTTTCTAAGCCGTCTACAATTTGGAGCCAGTCTTCAGTTTTCCTCTTGACATTTAATAGTTAGTCTTTCTTCTTTTTAAAATAATACGAGAGGAATCAAGGGAAACAAATGCTCAGCACCCAAGACCATAGCGGGATGGTCAGGCAGGCTAACGTAGTGGACAGCAGCACAGCGGCTGCTGCCTCAAATTGAGTTTCCTGATCGGGGTCATACTGGATCGTGAATGCGGCAGTAAGGGAGGCTACGGGAAGGGCGGTGAACATGACCACGACCTGAGCCAGTTGCGCTTCAAGTCCAATCAAGAGGGACAAGCCAAGGATCAGAGCAGGAAGAAGGAGATTTCGAACCAGAGGAATCCAGAAGTATCTGGGGCGGAGCAGACGGCGGATGGGGTATTTTCCCAGAGACATTCCGCAAAGCAGCATGCCCAACGGAGATGCGCAGGAACCAAGAGAATGGATGACTCCGGCTATCGGTGTGGGAAGCTGCAATTGAGTCAGATAGAGGATCAGACCAACAAGAACAGCGACAACGGGGGCGGAGAACCAACCTTTCAATTTATCCTTCACTGTTCGTTCCTTGCGCTGGAGACCGGGGGGAGAGAGCAGAGGTTCTGCAGAGCTGTAATACACCATACGGTAGGGGACCTGGAATATTACAAAGTAGAACACACCGGTTGCGCCGTAGAGGGATTCAATGACGGGAATTCCGACAAAGGTAAAGTTCGTGTACATCATACTGAAGCGCATGATGCGGGCAGAAGAACTTTTCCCCATGAGACGGAAGATCAGTTGTCCCAAAGCGAAGGTAATGGCCCACAGAACAATGGCGATTATAACGAGTTGACCGCAGAGCTTGAGCTCATTCCAGGAGAAGGCTCCCATCATGGATTTTACGATCATACAGGGAAGAAGTATTTTCATGATCAATGCGGTAAGTTGTTTTTCAAAATTTTCGCCAACAATGTGTGCCTTCACCGCAAAGAATCCAATGCCTACCGTTAAAATTAATTGTATAGCCAATTTTGCTGCTGTCATAAGGTGCCTTCTTTCTATGTGGGAACAATGAGCCATTATATTTAGTTTAGCTCTTGAAGGCAGTTTCGTCAAGTCAACCGCTTCCGTACCGACATTGCAGATGGCTTCGTTTATATATGGATATTCACTTCACAGTTCGGTATGAAATGCCGAAAGGTTTTTGTAAAATACAGGGGTGGAATATATAAAAAAGAATTAACAATTGTCCACACAGTGTGGGCAGAGCATGAACAGGTGAAATCTTTTTTAAAAAACCGCTGAAAAATAAAAAAATACCTTGAAAGGTGACGCAAGAACGAGTACAATGTGAAAAGAAAATATTACAGAAAAATTAATTCATGTAAGAGGGGCGTCAATATGATCATTGATGGTAAAACATACGGAGGTCCCTGTTCATGCGGTAAGAGTCACGGTCTGGAAACACAATTTGTTCTCGTTGAAGCCGGATGTCTAAGTAGAGCGGAGGGCTATCTGGAAGAATACGGAATTTGTGGTTTTCGGGCCGTTATTTATGACCGGAATACGTATGCTGCCTGCGAAGGCGTTCGACCCAAAGCGGATCAGGAGATAATTCTTGAGCCCGAAGGACTTCACGCCAATGAACACGGTGTTGCAGCAGTGATGGAACAGCTGGATGAGCGTGTGCAGGTCCTGGTTGCGGTTGGCTCCGGAACGGTCCATGATATCACCCGATATTGTGCCTATCTGAAGAAGATTCCCTTTGTGTCCTGCCCAACGGCTGCCAGTGTGGATGGATACTGTTCCTCGGTGGCTGCCATGACATGGGAGGGCGCGAAGAAGACCTTGACTGCCGTATCCCCGGTGATTGTTCTGGCTGATGTGAATATCATTGCCAAAGCACCTATGTTCCTGGCCCGTTCCGGTTTTGGAGATATGATCGGAAAGTACATCGCATTGGCTGATTGGCGCATGGCGCACTGTCTGACAGGAGAGTTCTATTGTCCACGTATTGCGGACATTATGGCGCAGGCGACTCAAGCCGTGCTGGACAGTGTGGATGGAATCGTCAGGGGAGAGGAAGAGGCGTTCGGAACGTTGATTTACGGACTGCTTCTTTCCGGTATCGCCATGCAGATGATGGGGAATTCCCGGCCTGCTTCCGGTGGTGAGCATCACATTTCCCATTGTATTGAAATGGCACCTGACGGGCTTGGTATTCACAGTGATGCGCTGCATGGTGAAAAGGTCGGCGTTGGAACCCTGATGGCGGCCAGAGAATACCACAAACTGGCCTGTTTGGAAGCCGACTGCTGGGGTGACTATCCCGGACTGACAGAGGAAGAGATCTTTGCGGTGTTCGGTGAACGCCTGAGCAGGCAGATTGCCGACGAAAATACCAATGACTGCGCAGCGGGTATTACTGCTGAACAGATTCAAACCCATTGGGATGCACTTCGTGCTGAAATTGCTGCCATTCCTCCGGCCGAAGAACTGCTGGCTGCGTTTGAAAAGATCGGCGCCATGACCACGCTGGACGAGCTTGGTGTGCCGGAGCAGGTAGGGGAGACCTTGTTGGATGTTTCTCCCATGGTGCGCAACCGACTGACCCTAATGCGGCTGCGCCGCTGTTTGAAGTAAATAATTGATATAAATATATACGTGTTTTTGATCAGAGAGGAGAACCAAACGTGAGCGACAAAATTTCCATTCGTCACGCACTGAAAAAGTACGGCGACAACGTGATCATTCCTGACCTGAATCTGGAGATCAACGAAGGTGAATTCTTTACTCTGCTGGGCCCTTCCGGCTGCGGAAAGACCACCCTTCTGCGCATGATCGCAGGTTTTAACAGCATTGAGGGCGGTGATTTCTACTTCAATGACCGCCGCATCAATGATCTGGATCCCGCTAAGCGTAACATCGGCATGGTGTTCCAGAATTACGCTATCTTCCCGCATCTGACAGTGCGTAAGAACGTGGAGTTCGGCCTGAAGAACCGCAAGATGTCCAAGGAGCAGGTCAAGGAACAGACTGACAAGTTCATGAAGTTGATGCATGTGGATGAGTATGCCGACCGCCTGCCCGAGCGTCTGTCCGGCGGCCAGCAGCAGCGTGTGGCTTTGGCCCGTGCCCTGTGCATTGAGCCTGACGTTCTTCTGTTTGACGAGCCTTTGTCCAACTTGGATGCCAAGCTGCGTGTGGAAATGCGTACTGTCATCAAGAACATTCAGCATAACGTGGGGATTACTACCGTATATGTTACTCACGATCAGGAAGAGGCAATGGCTGTGTCTGACCGTATCGCCGTTATGAACGCCGGTGTGATCCAGCATGTTGGTACTCCCAAGAATATCTATCAGCGTCCTGCCAACCTGTTTGTTTCTACCTTTATCGGCCGCTCCAATGTGATGAATGGCAAGCTGGTCGTGGAGGACGGAAAGACCTATGTGGTTACCGCCAGCGGTTACCGTGCTGAAATGACCAATGTGCAGGAGAAATACAAGCAGGATCAGGACGTTATTATCTCGGTTCGTCCCGAGGAGTTGCTGCCAAACCGCGATTTCAATGCTGAAGGCATGACCGCCACCGTGGATGACTGTGTGTTCCTGGGGCTGATGACGCACTACTTCGTCCATCTGGAGTCCGGCGAAGAGGCGGAGATCATTCAGGAATCCTCCATTGACAGTATCATTGAGCCCGGGACCAAGATCAAGCTGACCCTGAACACTGAGAAGGTCAATATTTTTAATGCGGACGGCTCCGCCAATATTCTCACCGGTGTGCAGAACGATTGTGCCAACCTGTGAGCGGAGGGAACGCAATGAAAGTTAAAAAATATGATCAGTGGCTGATCGTATCTGTAATACTGCTGCTGCTGTTTGTGACGTTTCTGGTATGGCCTCTGTTTGGTCTGCTGAAACAGTCGGTGTTCAACAGTGCCGGTGAGTTTTCGCTTGCTAACTTTGAGCGATTCTTTACATACGTTAACGGATACTATCTCAAGCCCATCTGGAACAGCGTTAAGGTTACCGTTTGTACCACATTTTTCTCTTTGTTGCTGGGTATTCCCATCGCATATTTTTATTCCTTCTATAAAATAAAGGGCGCAAAGCTGATTTTCGTGCTGTCAGTGCTGTGTTCCATGTCGGCACCCTTTATCGGCGCCTATTCCTGGATCCTGCTGCTGGGCCGTTCCGGTGTTATTACTAAGTTCCTGGAAGGAATCCTTGGTATCGCCGTGGGAAATATCTATGGGTTTAAAGGTATTCTGTTGGTCCAGTCACTGAAGTTCTTCCCCTTAGTCTTCATCTACATGAACGGCGCCTTCAAGAACATCGATAATACTCTGATGGAGGCTTCTGCCAACATGGGCTGCACCGGCGTGCGCCGTCTGTTCAAGGTTGTTCTTGCCCTGTCTATGCCCACCATTCTGGCTGCCGCTCTGATGGTTTTCATGCAGGCATTTGCCGACTTTGGTACTCCCATGGTTATGGGCGAAGGTTACATGACCTTCCCGGTGTTGATTTACAACGCATACCTAGGCGAAGGCGGCGTGGATAAGAATTTCGCTGCTGCACTGGCTGTTGTTGCCATTATCATTACCGCCATCATCTTCCTGATTCAGAAGTGGGGAACCAGCAAGTTTAAGTTCTCTATGAATGCGCTTCACCCCGTGGAGAAGAAGGAAGCCAAGGGTCTTGGCGGCGTGCTGATGCATCTGTACAGCTATATTCTGGTTGCCATTGCCTTCCTGCCTCAGATGTACATTATTTACCTGTCCTTCTGCGAGTATAAGGGTGCGATCCGCCAGGTGGATGATAGCGGAAAGCAAATCTACGGTTTTGGCAACTATGCACAGGCGGCAAAGAAGCTGATGGGGCGGTCTATCAAGAACACCACCGTCATGGGCATTATTGCCTTGGTTATCATCATTGTGATTGCCGTTCTGATTGCTTATCTGGTGGTCCGTCGTTCCAACGTGCTGAACAATACCATTGATACCATTTCCATGCTGCCTTACATCATGCCCGGTGCTGTCGTGGGTCTGGGCCTTTTGCTGGCATTTGGCAGCGGTGTTCTGGCTTTGACCGGTACATTTGCCATCATGGTAATTTCCTTTGTCATCCGTCGTTTGCCATACACCATACGTTCGGCCACAGCAACGCTGATGCAGATCTCACCCAGTATTGAGGAGGCTGCGATCAGTTTGGGTGCTTCCAAGGCCAAGACCTTTGTGAAGATTACCGTGCCTATGATGGCAAACGGCATTCTGTCCGGTGCTATCCTCAGTTGGGTGGCAATTGTCACCGAGATGTCTTCGTCTATTATTCTGTACAGCAACAAGAGCATTACTCTGACCATGTCCACTTATTTGGCCATCCTACGTGGTAACGACGGAATTGCAACCGCTTTTGCTACCATTCTGACGGTGGTCACCATTGTGTCTCTGCTGCTGTATCTGAAGATTTCCAAGTCGGAAGACGTCAGACTGTAATTTTGGCTTCATCGCGATATGAAAGCGCGATAAAGTATATAACAAAAAACAAAAAGGAGAAATGAACATGAAGAAGATCGTTGCACTGCTGCTGGCTCTGATTATGGTGTTTGCACTCGTAGCCTGTGGCGACTCCGGCGAGAAGGCATCTGGCGAGGTTCAGCTGTACTCCACTATGACCGAAGCTGACCTGGAAGCTTTGATCACCTGCTTCAACGAGAAGTATCCCAACATCGAAGTTATCGTTACCAACGGTTCCGCCGGCGAGCTGACCGCTCGTATCGACGGCGAGAAGGGCAATCCCCAGGGCGACCTGGTTTGGGGTGGCATGGCTGACTCCGACGGCGACAAGTACGCCGAGATCTTTGAGAAGTGGGTTTCCAAGTACGATGCCGAGAATATGCCCGGCTACACCTCTCCCAACGGCCTGTACTCCATGGACCACCTGTCCACTGTCGTCTTCGTCGTTAACGAGGACCTGGAGAAGGAACTGGGCCTGAACATCCAGTCCTACGAAGACCTGCTGGATCCCAAGCTGCAGGGCAAGATCGCTACTGCTGACCCCAACAGCTCTTCCTCCGCTTGGAACAACCTGTCCAACATCTTTGCTGTTTACGGCAACGACACCCCCGAGACTTGGGATTACATCGCTAAGCTGATGCCCAACCTGGTTATCCTGGGCTCCTCCTCCGGCGTGTTCAAGAACACTCAGGCCGGTGAGTATGTTGTTGGTCTGACTTACGAAGACGGCGCTGTCGGCCTGGTCCGTGACGGTGCTAAGAATATTCGTCTGCAGTACCCCACCAACGGCACTTCCGCTTCCTGCTTCGGCACTGCTCTGATCAAGAACGGCCCCAACCCCGAGAATGCTAAGCTGTTCATCGACTTCATCTGCTCCGCCGAGGGTCAGACTGCTCTGGCTGCTTATCAGCAGGGCACTCTGCGCTACACCAACAAGAACTATGAGAGCCCCGAGAATGCTTGGCTGAAGCCCGCTTCCGAGATCACCTGGGTTGAGCGCGACGTCGCTTATCTGACCGCCAACAAGGCTTCCATCCTGGAGAAGTGGAATACTCTGTGGGCTGAGCACGGCACCACCAACTAATTCAATACGTTGTAACGTTTGAACGATCGCAATCTGATTTATTGATGCGACAAGGGACAAGGGCAGTCGGATCCCGACTGCCCTTGTCGAACTAAAATATACAGGACATTTTTGCAAAACGGTGTCCATAAATAATACCAGAACATTGGATCAGGAAGGGAGGCACGAGAATGGGTGCGGTTTTAGAGACTCTGAGAGAATTGAATCTGATTTCTATTTTGGTGCGTCTTTTTCTGGCGATGTTACTGGGTGGACTGGTCGGCCTTGAGCGTGGACGAAAGCACCGCGCTGCCGGGTTCCGTACTTATATGCTGGTGTGTATTGGTGCGGCGCTGACGATGCTTTTGGGTCAGTACCAGGATCTGATGCTGGCCACACGCTGGGCATCGATGATTTCTGATGTGGGCAATCGAAGTGATATTACACGATATGGTGCTCAGGTTATTAGTGGTATCGGTTTTCTGGGTGCCGGAACTATCGTTTTGACCGGCCGCAAGGAGGTTAAAGGTCTGACCACGGCTGCCGGACTGTGGGCCTGCGCCTGTATGGGTCTTGCCATTGGTGCTGGGTTTTACGAATGTGTTATTTTGGGTTTGGCGCTTATTTTCCTTTGTATTCGAGTACTGCCGTTGTTTGAGATCCGGATGCGGAAACGCTCCCGAAATATGAACCTTTACATTGAGTTTTCTCAGATTCAGGAGATTCGTGCCGTGACAGCATGCCTGCGGCAGATGGGTGTAACCGTTGTGGATGTGGAGATTGAACCCGGACAAAAGGAATTCCAGGAATATTCCAACGCCGTCTTGAATCTGAAACTGAAAAACAAGCAGTCTCACAGCGAGATTTTGTCTGCTGTTTCGCAGTTGGATCATCTGCACAAGATCGATGAAATGTGAGGAGGGCCGCTATGATCACTATATTTGATTCATTACGGGATATCAGCCTGCTTGCAGTTGTTGTGCGTATGGTACTTTCTTTTATCTGTGGTGGTCTGATTGGCATTGAGCGTGAATTTAAACGTCGCTCTGCCGGTCTTCGCACCCATATTCTGATTTGTCTTGGTGCTGCGGTTACCACATTGACCAGTCAGTATTTGGTGCTTGTGATGGGTTATAACACCGATCTTGGCCGTTTGGGTGCTCAGGTAATTGCCGGCATTGGCTTTGTGGGCGCAGGCTCTATTCTTGTGACCCGTCGTCAGCGCGTCAAGGGCCTGACTACGGCAGCCGGACTTTGGGCATCTGCCATCGTAGGTCTTTGTTTTGGTGCCGGTTTCTATGAGGGCGGTATTATTGCTGTCGTGTTGATTCTCATTGCTGAGGTACTGTTTTCTCGACTGGAGCAATCCTTTTTGTACGGAAGGGCTCAAGTCAATTTGTATGTGGAATACTGTGACAACAGCGCACTGAATCGTATTATAGCGATTTTGGAGGAAGATAATGTAGAACTTCTGACCACCGAGGTGACCCGCGCGGTGGGAGAGGACCGGGAATGTACCGGAGCCGTTCTGTCGCTTTATCTTCCGAAGAAATATTCGGCTGATGCCCTTCTGGTTAAAATTACAAGTCTGGAGCATGTGGCAGCTGCCGAAGAACTTTAATTGGATTTATACAGATTGATACATACGGGGGAGTACGGGAAATGAATTTTGAAGAGTTGCTGAAAGATAAGCCCTGTGCTTGCGGTATGACTCATACCTGCAGTATCAAGCACATTCTTGTGGAGCAGGGGGCCAATGATAAATTAGGCAGCCTGTTGGGTGATTACCGTAAGATTCTGCTTGTAGCTGATACCAATACCTACGCTACCTGTGGCGACAAAATCAAGGCACAGATTGGTGAGCGTCTCGAGTCGGAACTGATTTACCTGCGTGACGGCCTTGTGATTCCCAATGAGGAAGCTGTCGAAGAGATGTATGCTAAATTAACCGATGACACCGATCTGATCATCGGCATTGGTTCCGGCGTTATTCAGGACACCTGCAAATATGTCAGTTTCCAGAAGAAACTGCCCTATTACATCATCGCCACCGCACCTTCTATGGACGGATACGCTTCGGTGGGCGCTGCTATGATCATGGGCGGCATGAAGATTACCTATTCCACCCATGTGCCTGAAGTGATCATTGCTGATGTTAATGTGCTCAAGGATGCGCCTATGGAGATGATCAAGTCCGGTTACGGTGATATTTTGGGCAAGTACTCCTGCCTGAACGACTGGAAGCTGGCCAAGGTGGTCCGTGATGAGTATTTCTGCGACTATGTATATGATCTGACTTACGATATGCTTATCAAGACCAAGGATCTGGGCCCCAAACTGCTGCAGCGCGATCCCGATGCAATTCAGACTTTGATGGAAGCTATTGTTGGTGTGGGCGTAGCCATGGCCTTTGTGGGTAATTCCCGCCCTGCTTCCGGCAGTGAACATCATCTGTCTCATTTCTTCGAGATTACCGGTATTCTCAACGATGAGCCTTATTTTATGCACGGTACTGATGTGGTGTACTCCAGCGTGTACACCGAGCGTCTTCGCGAGGAACTGCTGAAACTGGACGCCCCTGTGAAAAATGAGATTCCCAGTCGCGCAGAGTGGGAGGAGCAGATCCGTGCGATCTACACCACCATTGCCGACAGCGTAATTGCTCTGCAGGACAAGACCGGCTGGTATACCGAGGATTGGTACTCGGTCTATGCTGCTAAATGGGCAGAGATCAAGGAAGTGCTTCGTGAGGCGCCTTCTTCCGAGGAAATGATTGCTTATCTGAAGAGCATTGAGATGGATGTGGCTGAGTTTGAAAACTTGTACGGCCGTGAGAAGATTGAAAATGCTCTGAAGTTCGGCAAAGATCTGAAGGACCGTTATTCCGTCCTGTGGCTGTATTACAGCCTGATGGTTCACTGAAAAGGCGGGCTGAACGATGGATAAGAATAATATTAAAGTGATTGCAATGGATCTTGACGGTACGCTTACTCAGCATAAGCAACATATGACCGAGCGCTGTCGCCAGACTCTGATTGCTCTGGGTGAGCGATATAAGTTGCTGATGGTAGGTGCCGGTCAGGTGTACCGCATTTTCAATCAGCTGGAGCAGTTTCCAATCGATATCATCGGTAACTATGGTTTACAGTACGCAACATATAATGCAGAGACCAAAGATCTGGATATCGTACGGGATCTGAGTTTTCCCTGCGACAGGGAAAGCGTGGAGCAGCGTGTGACTGCCCTGCGTGAAAAGCATGGATACACCGAATTTGCCGGTGATAATGTGGAATATCATCCTTCCGGATGCTTGACATTCCCGGTGCTGGGTACAAAGGCTGTTCAGGCGGACAAGCTGGCTTTTGATCCAGACCGTAAAAAACGCCGCGCTTTCTACGATGAGGTTGTGGAAGCCTTTTCCGACTATTGTGTGTTTGTGGGCGGTTCATCTTCCTTTGACATGGCTCCCAAGCCCTATAATAAGTTCCATGCGTTGGACCAGTACTGTAAGGAACAGGGCCTTGAGCATGCAAATGTGCTTTATGTGGGTGATGACTACGGTTTGGGCGGAAATGATGAATCGGTTTACTTGTCGGATATCCCGTTCCTGTGTGTAGATGATTATATGCAGTTCCCGGATCTGGTTCAGTTCCTGTTGGACGAGAATTAATTCTGCTAGATGTATTGAGAGGAAGAGAAAAGGAAATGAAATACGATGTTGCGATCATCGGAGCAGGCGTGATTGGCGGCATGGTGGCTCGTGAGCTGTCACGTTGCCGTTTGAACGTATGTCTCTTAGAAAAAGAAAATGATGTTGCAATGGGTTCTTCCCGCGCTAATTCCGGCATCATTCACGGCGGTTATGACCCCGAGCCCGGCACCCTGAAGGCTGAAATGAACGCCAAGGGTGTGGAACTGCTGTATCAGGCCGCGAAGGAACTGAATGTTCACTATAAGAACAACGGCAGTCTGGTGTGTGCCTTTGGCACGGCTGAGGAAGATGCTGTTATTGAAGCGCTGTATCAGCGTGGACAAGCCAATGGGATTCCTCGGCTTGCTGTACTGTCCGGCGATGAGGCTCGTGCTCTGGAGCCCAATCTGTCGCAGGAAGTATCCAAGGTACTGTATGTTCCCACTGCGGGTATTATCTGCCCCTACGACCTAACCATCGCTGCTGTTGGCAACGCCATGGACAACGGGGTGGAGTTCAAGCGCAACTTTGAAGTGGTCAAAATCGAAGGCGGTGAAGAATTCACCGTGACCAGCGCAGAAGGGGAGAGCATTATCTGTACTTATTTGGTCAACTGCGCCGGCTGCGGTGCGGACAAGATTGCTGAACTGGCAGGGGACAAGTTCTACTCCATTATTCCTCGTGCAGGCGAGTATATGCTGTTGGACAAGGCTGAAGGTGAGCGTGTCAAGCACACAATCTTCCAGGTTCCCTCTGCTCAGGGCAAGGGCATTCTTGTTTCTCCCACCGTGGATGGCAATTTGCTGACCGGACCCACCGCTGTTCCGGTGGAAGATGGTGGATGCACCGAGACCACGGCAGAGGGACTGGCTCAGATCAGCCGCTTTGCTGCCCGCAGTGTGCCTACTGTAAACTTCCGACAGGTCATCACTTCCTTTACCGGCGTGCGCAGCTCGGTTGCAGGCGGAGATTTTATCATCTGTTCCTCTGACAAGGTAAAAAACTTTATCCATGTTGCGGCAATTGATTCTCCCGGCCTGACTGCATGCGTTGCTGTCGCCAAACGTGCCGTTGAACTTCTTGCTGCTCAGGGTCTTGCTTTGGAGGAGAAGGAAGACTGGGACGGCAAGCGCGAAAACACTCGTACCTTCCGTGAAATGTCCGATGACGAGAAGGATGCCTACATCAAGCAGCATCCTGCTTACGGCAAGATCGTCTGCCGCTGTGAGACGGTCAGTGAAGGGGAGATGCGTGATGCCATTAAGCGCAATCCTCCTGCCTATGATCTGGACGGAGTCAAGCGCCGTACCCGCGGCGGCATGGGACGCTGTCAGGGCGGTTTCTGCTCACCTTATGTTATGAAGTTAATTGCTGAGGAACAGGGCATGGCAGTGGAACAGGTCACCAAATTCGGCAAGGGCTCTGAGCCCCTGACCGGAAAACTGTAAGGGAGGGTCGCAGCATGACACAGCATGATATTGTCATTGTGGGCGGTGGCCCTGCCGGTATGGCTGCTGCCGTTGCCGCTTATGACGCCGGTGTGCAGGATGTGGTCATTCTGGACCGCGAGCCTGATATCGGCGGTATTCTGCGTCAGTGTATTCACGCCGGTTTCGGACTTCATAAGATGGGCCGAGAAATGACCGGTCCGGAGTATGCCGATGCATACAAGCAGGAAGTACTCAAACGCGGCATCCAGGTCTACTATGAAACTACTGTTACCGCTGTATCCCCCGAAAAGGTGGTTACAGCCCAGAACCGTGACGGTATTCTGAAGATTCAGGCCAAGGCCGTGGTTCTGTCCATGGGCTGCCGTGAACGCAGCCGTGGTGCACTGAACACCCCCGGTACCCGTCCTGCCGGTGTGTACAGCGCCGGTACCGCCCAGAAGTTCATTAACTGCGAAGGTTATATGGTGGGCAAAAAGGTGGTCATCCTTGGTTCGGGCGACATTGGTCTGATCATGGCCCGCCGCATGACGCTGGAGGGGGCCAAGGTGGAGGCTGTCTGTGAGATCATGTCTTATTCCGGCGGTCTGACCCGTAATATCGTTCAGTGTTTGGAGGACTTTGATATCCCCCTGTATTTAAGCACCACTGTGTGTGAGATCCACGGCAAGAAACGCCTTGAGGGTGTTACGATTGCTCAAGTGAATGAAAAGATGCAGCCCATTGAAGAGACCAAACGCTATATCCCCTGCGACACTCTGCTGCTTTCGGTCGGACTGATTCCTGAAAACGAGCTGACTCGCGCCGCCGGTATTCCTATGGATCCCATCACCAACGGCGCTTTGGTGGACGAGCACTGCCAGACCAAGGTGCCCGGCATCTTTGCCTGCGGCAACGTGCTGCAGGTGCACGATCTTGTGGATTACGTGTCTGATGAGGCTGAGCGCGCCGGTTTGGGTGCTGCTGCTTTTGTTAAGGGTGAGGAGACCGGCTCTGTTTCGGTAGCAACCAAGCCAGGCTACGGAGTGCGTTACGTGCTGCCTCAGAGTGTCCATACCGATGGAAATGAAGATGTCAGCCTGTTCCTGCGTGTGGGCGCGCCCTACGGCAAGGTGAAGTTTACCGTGAAGTCCGGGGATGCAGTTCTGGCCACTGCCATGCGTCTGCGCGCGGCTCCCGGTGAGATGGAAAAGCTGATCGTTAAGGCCGATAAGCTGAAGAATGTGACCGAAGAGATTATTGTCAGTCTGGAGGTGGCAGAATGAAACGAAATATTACCTGTGTTGTCTGCCCCCGCGGCTGCTCCATGGTGGCCGAGATCGATGGCGAACTGATTACCGTGACCGGTAATGCCTGTCCCCGCGGTGAGGCTCATGCCATCGGCGAATGCACCAATCCCGTGCGCAGCTTGACCTCTATCGTCCGTGTCAGCAACCGTGAAGATACCATGGTGTCAGTCAAGTCGGCCGCCCCCGTGCCCAAGGATAAGATGTTTGAGATCATGGACCTTATTCACGCCACAAGTGTTGAGGCCCCTGTTGCCATCGGTGATGTGATCTTGTCTGATGTGTACGGCACTTCCATCGTCGCCACGAAGGAGATTCTGTAATGGATAAAAACGAGATCCTGCGCAGTAAAAAGCTGTTCCTGTTTGACATGGACGGAACCCTGTATCTGGGTGACCGTCTGTACGATTTTACCATCGAACTGCTGAATACCATCAAGGCCACCGGTCGAAAGTATCTGTTCATGACCAACAATTCCTCCAAAAGTGTGGAGGATTACGTCAAGAAGCTGGCCAAGCTGGGTATTTCGTCCACTCGAGAGGACTTTATCACATCTTCTCAGGCGACTGCCTATTACTTGAAGGAGCACCACAAGGGTCAGACCCTGTACGTCTGCGGAACCAAGTCTCTGAAGAAGGAATTGGAGATGGAGGGCTTCACTGTCACCGAGAACATCGATGAGGTTGAGTGCATCGTCATGGGCTTTGACACCGAGCTGACCTTTCAGAAACTTCACGATGTCAGCTATCTGCTTTTGACCCGTGAGAGTATTCCTTATATTGCCACCAATCCCGACTATGTCTGTCCCACCGAGTTTGGCTCGGTGCCCGACTGCGGCAGCGTGTGCGATATGATCTTCAACGCTACCGGCAAGCGCCCGGTGGTCATCGGTAAACCCAGCCCCCTGATGCCCCTGTTAGCCATGGATGCTCACGGCTTTTCCAAGGAGGAGACTGCCGTAGTGGGTGACCGTATCTATACCGATGTGAAGTCTGGACTGAATGCCGGTATCACCGGGATTTTGGTTCTCAGCGGTGAAACCACACGTGAGATTTTGGAAGCATCCGAGGATAAGCCTCATCTGGTCCTTGAAGATGCCAGCGAGATTTTAAGTGCGCTAAAGTAAATAATAAAGTAATGGCCCGGTGCAATGCACCGGGCCATTACTTTAGCGCTTACCATATGTTCGTACGGTGTTGTATAAGGCGTGAAGGTTTTCTCGTTTCACCTTTTCCATAGAGGCGTTGGTTTCGAAGATGAATCCGCCACCGGGAGCACCGATGTCAATTTGGCGCTTGGCTTCCTCCACCACCTGCTCCACGCTGCCGTGCTCCAGCAGATAGATGGGGAAATTGCCGGTAATACAGTTGGTCTTGCCTACTGTAGCTTTTGCCTTTGCAAGGTCGATATCCTCAAAATGGATGACGCATTTGTTCTCAGGCAGGTCGACCATCTGCTCCAGTCGGGTGTGATAGGGACCTTCGGTGTAGATGATGGGAGTAACCCCCATATCAACCAGTGCGTAGATGATTTTCAAGAAAGGTTTCCAGTACAGGTTTTCATACTGCTCGGGGCGCATAAAGCCGTCCATGCCCTTGTGCATCCAGAACATAACGCGCTTAATGGGTAGGGGGGCGTGGCGGAAATACTGCAGGTTTGCGATTTGCTGTTCAGCAAAAAGGTTGACTGTCCTTTCGATCATATCCTCGCATTCAATCAGGTCATCAAAAATTCCTAACGTGCCACGGTAGTAATTGGCCAAAGTATCATACGGAACGTTCCCAACACCGGTTAGCATGGGAGGGAAGCCCATTCCGGCCAGAGTGCCCTGCAGTTGTCCAAGTTTGGCCTGCATTTCGGTCTGGTGCTTGGCAATTTCCAACAGTTTGGTGTAAGCCTCCACAGCAGGTGGTGAGGTAAGGCTGCGGCATGCGCTGAAATACATATAATTAGTAGGGGCAGGGGTAATCATATTGCCCAGACCTTTCAAGCCGGGGAAAGCGCGGGGAATATACTTTTTTAGCATAAAGCCGGTATAATCGGCCAGCATTTCTTCGTATTCATCCTGCTCCAGAAACTCATGCTCATGTGCTTGAAAAATGGATTGATCAGGGACCCTGCCGCCGGGACGGCCGGGCCAATCAATGGACTGGGTTTGTGCCAGGTCTTCGGCAGGTCCGCAATGGAGATTGGCCATTTGAACATCGGGCTGAAATTCCTGGTGAAATTTAATGATGGCTGCGGTTGCCTTGTCGTGGTTGTAGAAAACATCTTTATATGTGGAGCTGCCATCTTCGTCCAAGCAGAAGGGAGTGCTGCCGTAATTGATCCAAATGGGGATGCGGTCCGGCTCTTTGTGATCGATGGCATCCTGTGCCAGCTTGACGCGATATTCAAACATATTCTCGGACATAGGATTGTTTCCTTTCGTAAGGATATGAGTGCAATTATTTTTGATTAAATAAAGGGATTGAAGTACCTTCCGTTAATGGATGTAATCAGCAGGGAAGTGATCATCAACAAGAGGCAAATTGCTATAGCAACAATGTCAGCAGTTGCAAACTTTCGGCCGGAATACCAAGTGCGTTTTTTGCTCTTGCCAAATCCACGCAACTCCATGGCGTTGGAGATGGTCTCGATACGCTCCATAGAAGACAGTATCAACGGAATAAGAATGGTGCTTGCAGCCTTCAGTCGGTTGACGAGACTTGCTTTCTTACTCATTTCTGTTCCGCGTGCCTGCTGTGCCAAAGAAATGTCATGGTATTCGCGCTGAATGTCGGGAATATAGCGCAGAGCGAGGGCGACGGCATAGCCAATACGGTAGCTGACACCGATTTTGCTCAAAGACGCAGCAAACTCAGAGGGGTTTGTAGTGCACACAAAAAGAAGAACAATGGGAATGGTGCACACGGTCTTTAGGATTACGTTCAGATGGTAGAAGAGCTGTTCGGCAGTAACTACGTAAGGGCCGGCAATTTTAAAGAGCAGGGTATAGCTGCCGTAGATTTCGGTGCCGTGTATTGGGCTGAAAAGAAAAATCAGCACATTGTTCAGAACAATGTATACACACATCAAAGCAATTACAAAGGAAACGTCTTTGAGTTTCAACTTTGCAATTTTGAATAATATAAAGGATGCCAGAGTCATTGCAATAAGCAGGGGAGTGTGGAAACTGGTCATCAGCGCAACGCTCCACGTGATCAAAGCAATCAACTTACATGCACCGGTAAGACGATGGATGATGGAGGGCCGTTCAATGTAATTAAACAGATTGATCATGCGCGCACCTCACGATCTCGCGCGATAAACCGGCGCGTAAACTCCTGCGGATCATCAATTCCGCAAAGAAGCGAAAGATGGTACAGCGAAGTTTCCTTTAGGTGTGCAGCTTTGACGATTACCGGGTCATTCAATATTTCAGCGGCAGCTTTATCAGCAATAATATGACCCTCGTTGAATACAACGGCTCTGGGAGTGTACTCCAGCATCAAATGCATATCATGAGTGATAAGAACTACGGTGACACCTTGCTGATTCAACTCACGCAGGAAATCCATGATATCAGTATAATGTTTCAAATCCTGTCCGGCTGTGGGCTCGTCCAGCAAAATGATATCCGGCTTTAATACCAGGATGGAAGCAATGGTCACACGCTTTTTTTGGCCGTAGCTTAATGCAGATATCGGCCAGTTTCGGAAGGGATACAGACCACAAATTTTTAGAGTTTCCTCCACTTTGGGGCGGATTTCGTCCTCGGATACACCACGATTTCGCAAGCCGAGAGCAACTTCGTCAAAGATCTTTGTTTTGGAAATCATCTGATTGGGGTTCTGCATGACATATCCAATGTAGTCGGCTCGCTCTTTGATGGAGTACTCGCTCAAATCATTTCCGGAAAGAGTTATGGTTCCTCTTTGCTGTTTTTCAAATCCGCAGACTACTTTAGAAAATGTAGACTTTCCGGCACCGTTTGTGCCAACAATACTTAACATCTCGCCCTTATGGACAGTAACACTGAGATCGTACAGGGCATGATGACCGTTTTCATATGTAAAGTCAAGTTCTTTTACATGCAGCAGAATATCACGTTCAGGAGACTGTTCAGCCGGGGGGAGTCGATCAAACCAGTTTTGAACCTGTTCCTTCTGTTCATTGCTGAGTATAAGCTCAGGGAGATAGGAGGGGTGCATGTCGGGATTAAGTGTAATTCCTGCATATTTTAGTGCCGTAACATAAAGGGGTTCGCGAATTCCGCTTTCCTGTAAAACGGAACTGCACAAAAGGGTATCCGGATCGCCGTTGTAAATAATTCTGCCATCGCCCAGTACCACCACGCGGTCAACAGGGCGATACAGAACATCTTCCAGACGATGTTCAATGATAATGACGGCACATCCGGTCTGTTTTTGAATCTCATCAATGAGAGCAATGGTTTGCTTTCCGGTTGCGGGATCAAGATTGGCGAGAGGCTCGTCAAACAAGAGAACATCAACCTGGTCGACCATGACGCCTCCCAGACCAACACGCTGTTTCTGACCGCCGGAGATTTCGTGGGGTGCGTGAGATAACACGCGCTCAACATCGACCAGCTGAGCCACTTTTTGGACGCGGTTTCGCATCTCATCCTGCGGGATACAGTCATTTTCCAGTGCAAAGGCGATATCTTCGGCGACGGTGAGTCCAATGAATTGGCCGTCAGAATCCTGAAGCACGGTTCCGACGATTTTGGACAACTCAAATAAACCCAGTTCCAATGCATCCTTACCGTAGACGGTCAGAGAGCCGGTGGCTTTACCCGGGTAGGAATTGGGAATCAAGCCGTTGATGCAGTGTGCCAGAGTAGACTTGCCGCATCCGGAGGGACCGGTAATGACGATTTTTTCACCCTTTCGGATCTGCAAATCGATATTGTATAGGGTGGGCTCGGCTTGGGCATTATATTGAAATCCAAAATTCTCAAACGAGATGATAACATCGTTATCCATTGGACGACCTCCAGAAAAGGAAAGGCAGGCACTGGGCCTGCCTTTACAAGTTTTTCGATTTATTCCTTGGACAGGCTGCCGTCCTTGGTTTTGGTTGCAGCGTAAGCAATGCACAGAATGCTGCCGATGATTGCGGTGGTGACAGCGTTGGAAATGCCGGCGAACAGGCCCTGAGCAAACAGCTTCTCCAGAGGCTCGTTGTAGATCAGGATGTCCAGGGCAGGAGCAACAACGCCCCAGCAGATGATGTGGGAAATGACCTGAACGATGTTGAACTTGATCAGGCCCTTCTTGCCGATCTCAGCCTTGTTCATTTTGGTGATCTTAGCGCCGATGCCAACCAGCAGACCGAAGACTGCGGAAGCGATGACCCAGCTCCACCAGATGCCCCAGCCGTAGCTGAAGTCAATCAGAGCATGGCCAATCAGACCGATCAAAGCGCCGGCGACGGGTCCGAAGACCACGGACAGGAAGCCCAGCAGGCCGTACTGAGTGGAAATATTGGTGTTAGGAACAGGGCTGGGGATGGCAACGAAACGGCCCAAAACAAAGAACAGGGCAGCACCGATACCAATGGCAACGATGGTTTTCACAGAGAACTTCTTCATTGATAATTACCTCCCATTTTTATCTATTTCAGCCTTTCGCTAAAACAGCACTTATTTAAAGCCCTTGAAGGGCTCGATCCGGATTTTCCAGGAGTTTCCGGTACCGATGTTGTAGGCCCGTGCAAAAGAACCCTGATTGATGGCAACTGCCATACAGTCCAGCGAGTTTATATAGGCCAGCGCCTCACCGACATATACATCGGCAAAACTTTTTGCAAACATGATAATGTTACGGTATACGCAGCGTGTGTCGTTTTCAATGGTGATGCTGACACGGTCTCCGTATTTTGCACCGGTCTGCAGGAATAGGGTGCGGGGGATATTTGTCCAGAGACTTCCGAATCGGACGTCCAGCACATCGATGGTTCCACACACGGCATTGTCGGCTAAAACTGGTTCTACGATGGGCAGCTTTACAAGACTGTCTGTCGGAAGTTCGGGACCTACTTCGTCAAAACAAATTTTGTCGGATGCAAGTTTTGCACCGGTAAAGGCATAGACATCTCTTCCATGAAAGGTGTAGCTCTCGCCGGAATGGGGAAGACGATTGATGTTTTCATCGATTTCCCGAACTGCTTCGATGCCTTCGAAGCGGATGACATGGGTCAAAGTTCCGTTGTCGGGTGTGACGATGTAGCGTCCGCTTTTGGTTTTGGCAACAATGCTCTTTCGGTCTGATCCGACTCCTGGATCGACCACCGAAACAAAGACAGAGCCTTCCGGCCAGTAGTTAATAGTTTGGATCAGGCGGTAACTGGCCTCCCACACATTGTAGGGAGTTATGTCATGGGTCAGATCATGGATGCATAAGGTCGGCTCGACACTGTAAGCGACACCGTACATTGCACTGACTGCGCCGTCTACAAGACCAAAATCGGTTTGAAAGACAAGAGGGGTCATAAATGTCCTCCTAATACGAAGTAGCACATTGCAAATTCTTGTATTATCTTATCGTAAAATGCCGGTAAAGTCAATATAAGGTGGCCTTTGACGAGCGTTCTTTTCGCTGACAGTGGTTGCTCGAATATCGGTGAGTAGTAGTTAAGAAAAAGGACTAAAGAATTCAAATTAATAAAACGGAAACAAATCTTGAAACGTTTAAAAACAAACATTCGTTAGGATACAGCCATTGAATCCATAAAAAACTTCAAAAAAAGGAGAAACATGAAAATGGCTAAAATTGCAGATGTGGTTGAGAAGATCAGCGAGAATGTTGTCGAGGGTTATCAGAAAATTGAAGACGGTGTGGTCGGCGGATATAAGAAAATCGAGACTGGCGTAGTCGAAGGTTTCGGCAAGGTCAGTGACAAGTTTGTGGAAAAACTCTTTACCAAGGAAGGTGAGTCCGTAGAGGACGCCAAGAAGAGACTGTCCGGCGAGAAGCAAAATTAATCCTACGAAACATTTTTCAAAACATTCTAAGACAAATGGTTGCTAAAATACAAATATCGCATAAAAAAGAGAGGTAATGAACTATGAATAAGAATGATCACGAATTCTTGGTGCAAAAGATCCGCACTCAGTACACCGAAAAAGAACACACTGAGTTGGACGCTCTAATGGAGCTGGATTGCAAAGTCAAGCGTCCTGCGAATGTGTTTGCCTACATCTTTGGTTGTGTCGGCGCTATTGTTATGGGAGCCGGTATGAGCCTTGTCATGACTGACATCGGTACACGGTTGGGCATGACTGAATCGATGGTTCCCGGAATCGTGGTGGGTGTGATCGGTCTTGCGTTGGCCGTTATCAACTATCCTATGCATAAGAAAATTTTGGGTGCCCGCCGCAAGAAATTTGCAGATAAAATCATTGCGCTCAGCGATGAATTGATGAAAGGTTAAGAGTTGTACGAAGGTGACAAAACCGAAAACGGCTGATTATGAAGCGTATATAAGGTAAGGCGACTCGTCTTGCCTTATATTTTTTATAAATACATTGCAAATGCAAACAAAACTTTAACATTTCAATGTTATAATTAAAACAAAAAGCTAAAATCCCGGAGGTGTTGTCATGTTTCGAATTTTGGTTGTGGAAGATGACAAGGATCTGAATAAGTCTGTTTGCTCCTTTTTGAATCAGAGCGGATATGAGGCTATCGGCTGTCTGAATGCCAACGATGCCTATGATGCTTTGTATGAAACCATGTTTGATTTGATTGTATCGGACATTATGATGCCCGGCATCGATGGCTTTGAGTTTGCTCAAAATGTACGAGCGCTGAACCAGACGATTCCGATTCTATTTATGACAGCGCGGGACGATATTGCATCCAAGCAGCGGGGATACCGTATCGGTGTGGATGACTATATGGTTAAGCCGATTGATCTGGATGAACTGTTTTTGCGTATCGGAGCTCTGCTGCGCCGTGCTAAGATTGCGTCATCCCGAAAACTCGAAGTTGGAAAATTCTCGATGGATGCAGATGAGTTTTCTGCTGAGCTGGACGGAGAGGAGATCAATTTGACCAAGCGAGAGTTTAATATCCTCTATAAACTGCTCAGCTATCCCAAGAAGACGTTCACCCGTCAGCAGCTGATGGATGAGTTCTGGGATGCTGACAGCGAAACCGCACCCCGTGCCGTGGATGTATACATGACCAAACTGCGCCAGAAACTATCCGACTGTGAAGATTTCGAAATTAAGACGGTTCACGGGCTTGGTTACAAGGCGGTGATGAAATGAAGCGCTTCCTGAGAGCGGTCAACAACTATGTTGTGTTCTTTTTTGTGGTAGGGTTTGCTGTCACCTGCTGTCTTATGCTGTTTGTCCGTACGCTGGCCAACACCATGGGGCTGACGATAAACGCAGAGAATATCGCTGCAGCAGCAAAAATTACCTTTTGGAATGTGCTGCTGATTACGTTTCTGTTTGGATCCTTTGACTTTATCCGTCGTAAAATCACGGTAGATCGTCCGGTTAAAAAAATCACGGATGCAACAGAGCGAATTACACAAGGGGATTTTTCGGTTCGGGTTCCGTCTATGCACGGAAGTGCAGTGGAGGGTTTCAATCGAATTGGTATGGCAATCAATCAGATGGTCAAGGAGCTTTCCGGTGTTGAGACATTGCGTACCGATTTCATAGCCAATGTATCTCATGAAATGAAAACGCCACTGGCCGTGATGCAGAACTATGGAACCATGCTCCAGCAGCCGGATTTGGAAGCTGGGAAGCGGATCGAATATGCCAAGGCTGTCACAGAAGGTTCCCGCAGGCTGGCCGAAATGATGACCAACATCCTGAAACTGAATCGTTTGGAGAATCAACAGATCTTCCCACAGGCCTCTGAGTATGACCTTGGCGAACAACTTTGTGAGTGTTTGCTTCAATATGAACATATCTGGGAACAGTCTGAGATTAAAATAGAAACGGAAATCGAAGAAGGGGTTCGCGTAAAAGCAGATGCGGAGTTGCTTGCTCTGGTGTGGGGCAATCTGTTTTCCAATGCGTTCAAGTTTACCGAAGCGGGCGGTACTGTTTCACTCAGCCTGTATACCAACGAGCATTACGCCGTCGTGAAAGTAAAAGATACCGGCTGTGGTATGACTTCAGAAGTTGGCGCGCATATTTTCGAAAAGTTCTATCAGGGTGATACATCCCATGCTACTCAAGGTAATGGCTTAGGTCTTGCGTTGGTAAAGCGCGTGGTTGATATCATGCGAGGTGAGATTAGCGTAGAAAGCGCTGTGGGTGCTGGAACAACCTTCACGGTAAGGATCCGGAGGGTCTAAGATGGATTGGAAGCACATTGCGAAGAAACTCCTGTTTCTGCCATCGGGGATCATTTTACTTCTTGTAGTGATGAGCACTGCGGCGCTGGTGATGGTCTTTTCAAAAGGCGCGGAAACTTCAATTGCGGCCTGTATCAGCTATGTTTTTGCGTTTTATACCCTTTGTGTTTTTTGCGTTTTTTGTTGGAATACGTTGCCTAGATACTGGAAAAGCGGAAAAGAAAAGCTCTATGCCAATAAGCTGGCCAATCGTTATCTAACCGACGCAGAATTTAAGACCCATGTGAGTCTTTACCGCTCGCTGGCTATCAATGTGCTTTATGTCGCGGTTAACGCTATTTCGGCAGCTATATTCAACACACATTGGTTTGCTCTGTTCGCAGGGTACTATGCGATTCTTGCGGTCATGCGATTTCTTCTTGTCCGCTACGTAAGTAAAAACAAAATCGGAGCCAGCTGTCTTGGAGAGCTATATCGGGCGCGCCTTTGCGCTTACATCCTTCTGACCGTCAACCTTGCCTTGTCCGGAGCCGTGTTGATGATGGTCTATTTCCAACGTGGCTTTGATTACCAAGGAATTCTGATTTACGTGATGGCAATGTATACCTTCTACATTACTACCACCGCCGTTATCGACATGGTGAAGTACCGCAAATATGGGAGTCCTATTATGTCCATGTCCAAGGTCATTAAAATGGCTGCAGCGTTGGTTTCCATGCTCTCTCTTGAAACAGCTATGTTTTCTCAGTTTGGCGGAGATATGTCCTTGGAGAATCAGAGGATCATGATTATGTCCACGGGAGCAGGAATTGCTGTCATCATCGTTGTTATGGCGATCTACATGATTGTCCGAACTACCAGAGAAATAAGGAGCCTGAAATAAAATGGAGAAAAATCAGGAAACATTTCATTACACCTACTCTGCGCAGCAGCAGGAGGAAATAAAGAATATCCGCAAAAAATATCTTGCACCCGAAGAGGATAAAATGGAGCGCCTGCGCAAGCTCCATTATTCAGCAACGCAGAAAGCTCAGGTTTGGTCTCTCGTTTTGGGTATCTTCGGTGCTCTTATCATGGGATCCGGTATGAGCCTTGTAATGACTGATATCGGGGAAATGATCGGTCTTACGAATGCCCTGATTCCCGGCATTGTGATCGGTGTGATCGGTATGATCCCAGTGATTCTTGCATATCCTACTTACAACCGTGTTCTGAAAAAAGAGCGTGAGCGTATTGCGCCGGAAATCCTTCGCTTGTCTGATGAATTGATGAAGTAATTGTTCAGAGAGTTATTGTACCATCGTATGATTATGATTTGCTTTATAGAGAGTTGAACAGCCACCCTGCAGTCAAGATTGATTGCAGGGTGGCTGTAATTTGTTATAAAAATCAATCAGGCAGTGCGCTCCCCACGGAAGAGGATAGCTCGGATAGAGAGATCTTCTTTGTTTAGAAGGACGATGCTTGCCTCCTTGCCGATATCCAAAGTGCCGGCTCGATCTGCGATTCCAATGGACTGAGCCGGATTATATGTACAGGCACGTACTGCATCGGCTAAAGGAATACCAAATGCAACTGCTTGGCGCAGACATCCCATCAGACTGGTGACGGAACCTGCAAGGGTTTCCGGATGCCCCACAATGGTCGCACGGTTTCCATGTACTTCGATCTCCTGGCCACCGAAAGGATATTGTCCATCGGGCATTCCGGTGGCACGCAGTGAGTCGGAGATCAGAATCATACGCTCAGCTCCGAACAGTTGGAAGGTCAGACGAACGATTGCGCCATGAATATGGACGCCGTCGCATATTAATTCGGCCTGAACACCCGGAGAATCAAAGGCAGCTCCGATAACGCCGGGGGAGCGGTGATGGATCGAAGGCATTCCATTGTACAAGTGAGTTGCGTGATTGGCACCTGCTTCAAAAGCGGCCATGGCAGTTTCGTAATCTGCTACCGTGTGACCAACCGAAACGGTGATTCCATTTTGAACTGCATCACGAATGAACTCCATGGCTCCGGGTTGTTCCGGGGCAACCGTCACAAGGCGAACACTGTTTTCCGATGCCTCTTGCAGGCGGTGCAGCATATCAATGTCCGGGTCATGCAGGAAGTTCTCGTTTTGTGCGCCTTTTTTAGCGGTGGAGAGGAAGGGACCTTCCAGATGAACACCGACAACTTCGGCACCGCCGGCATTTTTTGCGCGGTGAGCTGCGGTATTGCGGCAGATTTTTTCCAACTGCTTTTCGGGAAGTGTCATGCCCGCCGGACAGATGTAGGTTACTCCCTGACTGAGTTCGTAATCAGCAATAGCCTGCAGGCCGTCCGGTGTGGCATCACTGAAATCTTCGCCCACACAACCATGGAAATGGACATCGACAAGTCCGGGGATCACATAGCAGTCTGATGCGTCCAGAATGATGTCATCACCGGAGTTTTCGGTGATTAAGGCACCGGTGGTGTTGACATCCCGCGCAATAAAGCCATGTTCCAAATCAAAGACAAATCCTCCGGTTATATGCATAGGCACACCTCATTTACTGTTATCGTTAATAACGGTCGCGAAGGGGAGCAGGATGTAATGTGCACAACCCTTATTTCATTTCGGGCAGGCTGGCTGCGGCCATGGACTGGCCCACGCGGCGGAACTTTTCGTCGGGCAGGGTCAGTTCGATCTTGTCTGCGTGCTCGGGGTACTCACTGTCGAGAACGTTACGGCAGGTGGCAAGCAAAATGTCGCCGCCCTTTCCGCTCATGACGCGGCCAAGCAGAAGGACATAATGGAAACCGTAGTGCTCATAGTAATAAGCCAGAGTGTGGCCCAGATAAGTTCCGATGGATTCATAGACCTGAACAGCACGGGGGTCATCATTCTCCATCAGTTTCTGTGTGACTTTCAGCTTTTCGGCAGGGGAGGCGTTCTCGTCCAGTTCAATGCCGGCACGTGGGGCCAGTTTGTTGACGCCGTCCTGGCAGAAGTATTTTACGCCGCAGCCGATGTCGCCCGACCACTCGTCCACCATGGCGTCGGAATTGGCATCCACTGGCACAAATGCCAACTCGTTCAGCCAACCGGTGATACAGCCGTCGGCATTGACGTAGCCGACAGCCTCGCTGGTGCCCATGGCGATGCCCAGAACGTTGTTGTCGTTCAGGCTCATGGTGCCGGCCAAAGCGGATACGTCACCGTCGTTGGCAACGGCATAAGGCACATCGCCAAAGGTGTCGGTGATGGCGCGGATAAAGATGTTCTTGACTTTCTCTTCGTACAGTTCCTTGGGAACCTTCAGGAACAGGGATGCGCTCATGGTGCGGTCATTGATGTAAATACCGGCAGAGGAGACACCGACAGCGTCCACGCGGGGCATGTGTGCAGCGGCAGCTTTCAAAGCAGAGACAATGCCCTCGTAGTGATAGTCGGGATCCGGATTAATCTTGGGGAGCCAGACGACTTCTTCAGAGAACACGGTCTCGCCATCGATCACGGCAGATACCTTGCGGTCAGAGCCGCCCGCATCAAAGCCAATGCGGCAGCCTTCCAGATGTCCGCCCATGGCTTTGGGGGCATCCTTGCTTTCGGGGACTTTATCAGTCAAAACGATCTCAAAGGGGTTTTCAAAGATGTTTGCCATGAAGTCCCAGTCGAATTCACGCTCACCGCCTTTGCAGTAAACGCTGCAAAGGTAGTCATAGATTTCCTTGTTGTCCACATAGATTTTGTAGCCGCCCTTCATCCACAGGGCGGTTTTAACAATGCGGTCGATGTAATAGCGGTCGGCATCTGCCATTTCGGGTGTTCCGTGAATGAACGTATGTGTGGTGGCCATCTGTCCGTCGGCACGCTCTACGGCAATAGAGACTGGCTTGGCGGCATCCTTGAGGAATGCGCGGTTAAATTTGAGCAGGGGAATAAAGTTTGGGTCCAACACTGGCTTGTTGATGACATCGACAGAGATTCCAAAACGTTCCATATTGCATCCTCCTAAAATGATTGTTTCATCATGTTAATTTTGTTGCTGAGCTGCTTGGGTGCATAGGAGACGGAGAATTTCAACCAGACGGGGATATGCATAATCCAGAAAACTGCTGTACGCAGAGCAAAAATAATTCTTGCCGCAGGTTTCTGCTGTGACCGGTTCGCGATTTCGTCGGCAGCCATTGCGGCAGAGCATGATCCAACGGCAGGATTTGCAATCTTCCGGAAGTTTCTTCGACCAATCAATGAAGCCGGATTGCACTCGATTCTGCTCCATGGCTTCAAAGGAATTGGTCAGAATATTGCCGAGCTTCCACCGATCCAAGGCATAAAAATCGCAGGGATATACGCTGCCATCCGCCTCGATAACCCACTGTGGGCTGCAAAATCCCTGCAGATTACAGCTTTCCGGTCTCTGACGGGAGAGGATCATCATCAGATTTTCAAAATATCGATTGTAGACATAGTGTCCGGATTTCATATCCCGGTACCAAGCATCGAAAACATCTTTTAAGAATCGTTCATATCGTTCCGGGGTCAGGGAATATTCATGACAACCCTGGACTTCTCCGATGGGATCAAGGCATTCGATGTACTGCTGATAACGGAAGTTTTGTTCCTTGAAAAAGTCATACACTTGCTGTCCATGGTCGGCGTTTGCACCGGAGACAACGGTCAGTATGTTGAAATCAACATGGTACTTTTCAAGCAGTCGTATTGAATTCATTACACGTTCGAAGGTGCCATTCCCGGAATGATCCAGACGATATTGATCGTGGACCGATTTGGGACCATCCAAAGAGATTCCGACAAGTACATTATTTTCTGCGAACCACTTGGCCCAATCTTCGTTCAGATCGTATCCGTTGGTTTGGATGGCATAATGAACTCGAATTTGCTTCGGATTTAGATGTTGTTTGATGTAATTCGATAAATCGCGATAAAAAGAAAGCCCAACAAGGGTCGGCTCGCCGCCCTGAAAGGCAAAGGTACAATCACCGTCGGCGTAGAGCAGAGCCTTGTCCACAATTTTATGCATTGTATCCAATGACATTCGGCCCAGAGAAGCCACTTCGCGATGCTCTGTTTCGTCGGTGTAGAAACAATACTGACAGCGCATGTTACAGCTTCCGGAGGCCGGTTTAATCAGTATACTGAGGGGAGGCATAATGATCTCCTGTCGGTTTGATTTTATGAGAAAAAATGATGTTTTATTGTCTTCATTCTACATAGGTTTTTTATAATTGGCAACACCTTTTTCGCGTCGCTAAAATTGCCGTGACAATTGGGTTGCCGTCTTATATAATGAAGGCAAACAAGAAACATGTCGGGAGGTATCGTGATGCAGTTTGAGCTTTCTTTCCAAGGGTTCCGCGCCATTGCAGACAGTCACGGGGGAGAGTTGGTGTCTCTCCGGGACACGAAGGGTACAGAGTATATCTGGAGTGGTGATCCGGCGTTCTGGGCAGGTAGAAATCCGCTGCTTTTTCCCATCGTGGGGTCTTTGAAAGGCGGTAAAGTACAATTTGACGGGAAGGAATACAAAATGTCCCGGCATGGCTTCGCAAGAGATCAGGAGTTTGAAGTTGCAGACCGGACGGAAGACCGTATCGTGTTTGAACTGCGGGAAAACAAGTCCACACTGGCACGCTATCCCTATCCGTTCAAAGTTCAGGTCTGTCATCAGCTGACGCAAGGCGGTTTTTCCACATCGCTTCGTGTTGAGAACACGGGAGACAAACCCATGCCGTTCTGCATCGGTGCACATACCGCGTTCCGCTGTCCGCTGCGGGAGGGAGAACGTTTCGAGGATTATGAAATCATCTTCGACCGACCCGAGGAGGCATCTATGCGACTGCTGACCAAAGAGGGTCTTTTAAGTTCGGCGCTTTGCGAGCGTTTGCTTGCCGGACAGGAGCGCTTCACGCTGGACTATGAACTTTTTGCCCGCATCGATACGGTGATTCTGGAGAACTTGAAATCGGAAAGCATCCGTCTGGCACACCGTGAGAACGGTCATGGAGTGCGGATGGAATTCAAAGGATTTCCCATGCTCGCATTCTGGACAAAGGGTGTGGAAAAGGCGCCGTTTGTTTGCCTTGAACCCTGGCACGGATGTGCCGCCGTGGAGGATGAAACGGGCGAATTTACGGACAAACCGCACTGTATTACGCTGGGTCCGGGCGAGGTGAAATCGCTGGAATATAAGGTTTTCTGTATATAACGTGTTTTTTGTGTAACTTTTACATAAAACATAGCGATTCTTCACCTTGTGTTTGACAGTCTGACCCATACGTGGTATTATGAAAAATAAATATTGCGCGTATTTTAATGTTGAATGTCAGAATAGGAGTGGGTTGATATGGCAAAGCGAAAAAACGTGCTGTTGATCCTTTCGGACCAACAGCGCCTTGATACGGTTAGTGCCTACGGAATGAATGACATTTGCAAAACGCCGCACATCGATCAGCTGGCGGCGGAAGGCATGAAATTCACCAATGCGTACACTCCGTCAGCGATTTGTGCACCGGCTCGCGCCAGTGTCATGACCGGTTTGTATCCGCATAAGCACGGTGTGGTGGATAATTTCACCTGCATCAGTGAGGAGACTCCTTTGCTGGGTGATTGCATGCACGACGCCGGTTATTACTGCGGTTATGCCGGTAAATGGCATGTGACCCCGAACAAAACACCGGAAGAGTGCGGTTTCGACGAGGGCAAACCCTTTATGGGCTACGGGTTTCCCGGAAGTCAGGTGTTTCCCAGCCTGATTTTCAACCAGCCGCCCGATAACGAACTGAACTACTATGAACTGTATCTGAAAGAGCAGGGGTTTGAGAACATCGATGTGTCCAACGGTTTTCTTGGTGACAATCCCGCTCTGCAGATCCAGGAGATGTTCTGTAAGCACGAAGGTCCCGTGGAGAGCACCATTGAATATTTTGTTGCCCATGAGACCAACCGCCTGATCGACCAAGCCAAGCAAGAGGATAAGCCCTTCTTCATCTGGGCAAATTTCTGGGGACCGCATTCTCCCAGCATCGTGCCGGAACCCTACTATTCCATGTATAATCCCGATGATATTCCGGAGCATCCCAGCTACTGTGATGATCTGCTGGACAAACCTTACGGCTATTATCTCAGTGAGAAGATGTGGGGTCTGGGCAACTACGGCTGGAAGGGATTTCAGGAGATCGCTGCCCGCTATTACGGCCATTGCACTCTAATTGATGACATGGTCGGTATGATTGTGGATAAGCTGAAAACCGAAGGAATGTACGATGATACCATCATCATTTATAGCGCCGACCACGGTGACTGTCTGGGCGCACATAAACTGATCGAAAAAGGTGCGTTCACCTTTGACGAGATCTATCACATCCCCATGGTGGTCAAGGGTGCCGGAAACAAGGACAATGACAGCTTTGTATACCTGCACGAAGTGATGCCGACCATTCTGGATGTGGCCGGAGTGAAGCCCCCTCAGCCGGTGGATGGGGAAAGCATTCTTCCCTTGATGACAGGGGAGAAGGAGAGCAATGGCCGCACTGAGGTTTTCTGCGAGTATCACAATCACTTTTACATCCACCGTCAGCGTATGGTTCGTGATCTGGACTATCAGTTCACCTTCAATGA
>JAZOBA010000045.1:0-19587 GCA_045595705.1 Oscillospiraceae bacterium | reverse complement strand
AACTGTCGCTTTGTCACGGGGCAAAAAATCTTCGCCCTCGTTACCGGTATCGATCCCACTTTGGGCCGGGTCACATTATCCCACAAAGAATTACTGGGGACCTGGGATGAAAATGCCGCCTGTCTGCAAGCCGGCATGACGGTACCGGGTTATGTGCGCAGCATCAAAGAATACGGTGCATTCGTCGAACTGTTTCCCAATCTGTCCGGTCTGGCCGAGCCACGAGACGACCTGATCGAAGGAGACCGTGTCTCGGTATACATCAAGTCCATCTTCCATGACCGACACAAAATCAAGCTGCGTATTCTGGAACGGCTTCCGCAGGAAGAAATGCCTCCGGCACTGTCCTATTTCCATCGATCCGGTACCTTGTCCAACTGGCAATACACAGAATAAAACGAACCGGGAAGATAATTCCCGGTTCGATGCATGTCATTCCTGATTTCCTCTGATCTTGTCCCAGTAGGCTTTGGCGGCCTGCTCAGTCTTGTTTTCTCCGTAGTGATAATAGACCGTATCTTTCAGCTCATCGGGCAAATATTGCTGCTTCACCCAGTGGCCCGGAAAATCGTGGGGATACAGATACCCCTGTTCCCGTTCCATGCCGGAAGAGTCAGCGTGCATATTCTGCAGATGCCGCGGAAAATCTCCGGTCTTCCCGGCACGTACATCAGCCCAAGCCGCATCGTAGGCAACATGCGCTGTATTGGACTTGGGTGAGGTTGCCATCAATACGGCAGCGTCCCCCAGAGGGATCCGTGCCTCGGGTAATCCCAGCATATTGGCCATGTCCACGCAAGCCTTTACAATAGGAATGATCTGCGGATAGGCCAGGCCGATATCCTCACAGGCGATAACCATCAACCGGCGGCATGCCGAGATCATGTCCCCTGCTTCCAGCAGACGGGCCAGGTAGTGGCAGGCGGCATCGGGATCGGAACCACGGATGGATTTCTGCAGCGCAGACAGAATATCATAGTGCGAATCTCCGTCCCGATCATAGCGCATAGCCGAGCGTTGCGCCACCGCTTTGGCATCCTCCAACGTGACAAGGAGTTTCCCTTGCTCACGCTTGGCAGAGTTAAGAAGCAGCTCGACAGCATTCATGGCTTTTCGCACGTCACCGCCGCAGGCAAAGGAGATATGCTCCCGCACCTCTTCCGGAACTTCGGCCTCGGCTTCCAGCCGCTGTGCCATCAGTCGAATACCACGATCAATGGCGGGTCGCACCTGTTCCGGGGTAATCTGTTTAAACTCAAATACGGTGGAACGGGACAAAACCGCGTTGTAAACATAAAAATAAGGATTCTCGGTTGTGGAGGCAATCAGAGTCACATCGCCCCGCTCAATAACCTCCAGCAGAGACTGCTGCTGTTTTTTATTAAAATACTGAATCTCATCCAGATACAGCAAAATTCCGTTGGGTGCCATCAGGGTGCCCACATCGGCAATGACATCTTTGATGTCAGCCAGAGACGCTGTGGTGGCATTGATGCGGCGCAAGGTACGCCCCGACTGTTTGGCAATGATGTTGGCAACCGTGGTCTTCCCAGTTCCGGAAGGACCGTAAAACACCAGATTGGGAATGTTGCCTGATTCGACAATGCGGCGCAGCAAACCATCCGAACCTAAGATATGGGTTTGTCCCACCACTTCATCCAGAGTTTCCGGACGGATCTCGTCCGCGAGGGGCCGATATGCCATGGAGTTCACCTCCAAAATAAAATCAAGGGGATGGATTCCCATCCCCTTGATTGTAACACATGTTCGATTAGCCGTAAAGAGGATATTTATCGGTCAGCTGCTTGACTTCGGCGCGAATCTCATCGGCCTTGGTCTCAAACTCGGTGGCAGTCTTCCACAGCAGTCGGCCGATGGTCTTCATCTCCTCCTCCTTGAAACCACGGGTGGTGGCAGCAGGAGTACCCACACGGATGCCGGAGGTCACAAAGGGCTTCTCAGGATCGTTGGGAATGGCGTTCTTGTTGACCGTGATGTTCACCTCATCCAGGCGGTGTTCCATCTCTTTACCGGTCAGACCGGCGGGACGCAGATCCACCAGCATCAGATGGTTATCGGTGCCGCCGGAAACCAGATCAAAGCCCTGCTCCATCAGCGTGTCAGCCAGAACGGCTGCATTCTTGACGATCTGCTTCTGATATTCCTTGAACTCGGGCTTGAGAGCCTCACCAAAGGCCACAGCCTTGCCGGCGATGACGTGCTCCAGAGGGCCGCCCTGGCTGCCGGGGAAGATGGCAGAATCGATCTTCTTGGCGTGCTCAGCCTTGCAGAAGATCACGCCGCCGCGGGGACCGCGCAGGGTCTTGTGGGTGGTGGTGGAAACCACATCCGCATAGGGAATGGGCGAAGGATGCACACCGGCAGCTACCAGACCGGCAATGTGGGCCATGTCAACAAACATATAGGCTCCCACTTCGTCAGCAATCTCACGGATAGTTTTGAAGTCGATGATACGGGGATAAGCGGACGCACCGGCCAGAATCATTTTGGGCTGATGCTTTTTCGCAAGATCACGCAGCTGGTCGTAATCGATGTAACCGTTGTCATTGACACCGTAAGGCACAATGTTGTAGTTCTTACCGGAGAAGTTGACGGGAGAGCCGTGGGTCAGATGACCGCCATGGGCCAGATTCATGCCCAGCACGGTGTCGCCCACATTACACAGAGCCTGATAGACGGCATAGTTTGCGCTGGCGCCGGAATGAGGCTGCACGTTGGCATGGTCGGCGCCAAACAGCTCGCAGGCACGCTGACGGGCAATCTCTTCCACCACATCCACACACTGGCATCCGCCGTAATAGCGCTTGCCGGGGTAGCCCTCGGCATACTTGTTGGTCAAAACAGTACCCACTGCGGCCAGCACAGCGGGACTGACAAAGTTTTCCGATGCAATCAGCTCGATGTTGCGGCGCTGGCGGTCATACTCTGCCTTGACAGCGGCGCCCACTTCGGGGTCGCATGATGCCAAAAATTCCATGTTCTTTTCTACCATATTGTCGACTCCTTCTTGGAAACAGTATAATCCTTATCATTATATACATCCTTCCTCTTTTTGACAACCGATTTACAAAATAATTGTCGAATTCCCCTTGAATTTATGGTATGATGTTCTCAGAGGTGAGGCACATGAAAAATGAGACTGCGGTATGGGCCATTGTCAACGAACTGAAGTCCCTGTACCCCGACAGTATCTGCTCGTTGAATTATCCCAAACCTTACGAACTGTTATTTGCCGTCCGGCTGGCTGCCCAGTGCACCGACGAACGGGTCAACAAGGTTACCCCCGCCCTATTTGCCCGTTTCCCCACTTTGGAGGCTCTTGCCGAGGCCGATGTAGCCGAAGTGGAAACTTACATCCATTCCACGGGATTTTTCCGGGCCAAGGCCCGGGATATTGTGGCCGCATCCCAGATGATGCTCCGGGAGTTTGGCGGCAAGGTGCCCGACAACATGGATGACCTGCTGCGCCTGCCCGGCGTGGGCCGCAAGACGGCCAATCTAATCCTGGGCGATGTATATAACACCCCCGGCGTGGTGGTGGCCGACACCCACTGCATTCGCATTGCGGGTAAACTGGGCCTGACCGATGGCACCAAAGATCCTGCCAAGGTGGAGCAACAGCTGCGTGCCATTCTCCCTCCGGAGGAATCCAACAATTTCTGCCACCGTCTGGTCCTCCACGGCCGTGCCGTCTGCATGGCACGCAAGCCGGACTGCCCTAACTGTACCCTGCGTCCGTGGTGCGACTTCTTTCATAAATCCTGACTTCATGCACAAACGCCGATTGGAATGTATCACTTCCAACCGGCGTTTCTCATTGATTCAAAGCAGTTTCTGCCGCAGGTGTTCCATGGCTTTGCGCTCGATACGGGAAACCTGCACCTGTGACACTCCCAACACCTTGGCCACCCTGTCCTGGGTCAGGTTTTTGTAAAAGCGCAGGAGGATCACCTGCCGCTCCCGTTCACTCAGACTGTCGATGGCGGCACGCAGCGCCACACGCTCCACCACAGTTTCCTCCATACCGTCTTCTCCCAGAATGCTCTCCAGCGTAAATCCTTCGGCTGTTTCCATCTGGAGGGACGCCACCGGACCGGAAGCAGTCTCTGTGGCGGCAATGTCTTCCACGGTCAACCCGGTCTCCTCGGCCAGTTCGGACAGGTTTGGCTCCCGTCCCAGTTCTGCGGTCAATCGGACCCGCGCGGCATAAATGGAGGCAGCACGTTCTTTTACTCCCCGGCTGACCTTGACCGGACCGTCATCCCGCAGAAAGCGGCGAATTTCCCCCGCAATTTTTGGCACGGCATAGGTAGAAAACTGTGTACCGTAGGCATCGTCAAACCCGCGCACCGCCTTCAGAAAGCCCAGACACCCCAACTGATACAGGTCGTCAGCCTCCACACCGCGGCCGTAATAACGACGCACCACACTCCAGATCAGCCCTGCATTTTCCTCCAGAATCCGGGTACAGGCTTGGTTGTCACCCGCCCGGGCAGCCTGCAGCAGTTCCGGTGTGTCGGCGATGCTCACCGCACACCACCCGCCCGCAAAGAAATCTTTTTGGACAGCACCACCGTTGTTCCCTTCCCCGGCGCGGAACGCACTTTCATTCCATCGGTGAAGCTCTCCATGATGGTAAATCCCATACCGGCACGTTCGACTCCACCCGTTGTGTACAGCGGAGTGCGGGCCTGTTCCAGATCGGCAATTCCCACACCCTTATCCTTCACCGTGATCTCCACCGTGTGGTCTTCGAACAGTTTCATAACCATGGTCACCTTTCCAATGGTGTCCGGATAACCGTGGACAATGGCATTGGTCACCGCTTCAGACACCGCCGTTTTCAGGTCATTAAGTTCATCCAGTGTAGGATCCAGCTGCGCAGCAAAACAGGCCGCCGTGGTGCGCGCAAAGGCCTCGTTGTTGGAACGGGACAGAAACTGTACCGTCGCCTGATTGATGGGTCGTTTCATCTATGTATCACTCCTGTTTATACAAATTTCAGCAATCGCTCCAGACCGGCCGTCTGAAGAACCCGGCGGGCCTGATCGGGCACCTGCCGCACCTCGACAGTCCCCTCCAACTGTCCCATACGGCGCCAGACATTTAGCAGCACAGCAATACCTGAGCTGTCCATAAAGGTCACCTCGGATAATTCCAGCACCAATTGTTCCGGCAGCGCAGCGTCGATCTGTTCGGCCAGATCTTCCATAATCTGCTTGGCTGCATGATGGTCAATTTCGCCCGACAGGCGGGCGGTCAGGGTCCTCCCCTGTTCTGTACAAAAGACCGGCATAGCCCGTCCTCCTTCGTAAAAAAATCGCGGTATACCCAATTGGGTATACCGCGATTTTAACAGCTTTCGTCTTATTATCTTGTCGAAACATCATATCAGAACAAAGAAATCTGGCTGGTATCCGGCAGATACCCCACCCGGCTGCGCCGTGCGGGGACCCCGAAAGAAAACTAACATGCTCAGGCGAAATGAATTCGCCTTGCGCAAATCTCCGCCAGTGGCGTCGATTTCACGCGCCACTCGGCGCGTCTTCGGCACCCTGCCGCAAGGAAGATCAGAACAACGAAATCTGGCTGGTATCCGGCAGGGTACCAAAGGCACCCATCTGTTTCAATTGTTCGATGTGCGTCTTGGATGCCTTGGGGCAGGCCATGGCGATCTCTTCAACCGAGATAAATTCACCCCGGGTTTTGGCGTTGGCCAGATCAATAGCCGCCGATTCGCCCAGACCGGGCATGGCAATAAAGGGCGGCAGCAGGGTTCCCCGCTCCATGTCAGGCAGGAAATTGATGGCATCCGAGCGGAAAATGTCCATGCGCTCAAACTGGAACCCGCGCAGATAGAACTCGTAAACCACTTCCAGCGTAACCAGCATATCCTCTTCCACGGCAGTGGGTCGCTTTTCCTTCTCCTTGAACTGACTCTTGGCCTGAATTTCACGCATTTTAGCCAGACAGCGGTCCATACCCTGACACATGACGGTAGCGTCAAATGCCTTGGCGCGGATGGAGAAGAATGCGGCGTAGAATGCCAGCGGATGATGGACCTTGAACCACGCAATGCGGAAGGCCATCATAACGTAGGCCACGGCATGAGCCTTGGGGAACAGGTACTTGATCTTCTTGCAGGAGCCGATGTACCAGTCGGGCACGTTATGATCGATCATCTCCTGCTCGGCACCTTCGGGCAGACCGCGGCCCTTACGGACCGCTTCCATGATCTTAAAGGCACGCTTGGGTTCAAATCCGCACTGGATCAGATAGATCATAATGTCGTCACGACAGCCGATAGCCTGTCCAACCGGAATGCCCTGCTCCAAAATCAGGTCACGGGCATTGCCCAACCACACGTCGGTGCCGTGGGAGAAACCGGACAGTCGCAGCAGGATATCAAACTGATGGGGCTGGGTCTCTTCCAGCATTCCACGGGTGAAGTGGGTGTTGAACTCGGGAATGGCCACGGCACCCGTGGGGCCCAGAATGGGGTCATTTTCGTAGCCAAGGGCCTTGGACTGGGTGAACAGGCTCATGGTATCCGGGTCGTCCAGCGGAATCTTCCGGGGGTCCACACCGGTCAGGTCCTGCAGCATACGGATCATGGACGGGTCATCGTGACCCAGAATGTCCAGTTTCAGCAGGTTGGACTCCATGGAGTGATATTCAAAGTGGGTGGTGATGATGTCAGAATCCTTGTCATCGGCAGGATGCTGAACCGGGCAGAAGTCATAGACCTCTTTGTCCTGCGGAATAACCACCATGCCGCCAGGATGCTGCCCCGTGGTGCGCTTGACACCGGTACAGCCCAGCGCCAGACGGGTCTCCTCCGCTTTGGATATGTTCAGGCCACGCTCCTCGCAGTACTTCTTGACGTAGCCGTAGGCCGTCTTTTCGGCCACGGTGCCAATGGTACCGGCACGGAACACATGGTTCTGGCCAAAAAGTTCAAAGGTATAACGATGGGCGTTACCCTGATACTCACCGGAGAAGTTCAGATCGATATCGGGCACCTTGTCGCCGCCAAAGCCAAGGAAGGTTTCGAAGGGGATGTTGAAACCGTCCTTCTCATACTTCGTACCGCAGATGGGACAGTTGGCATCCGGCATATCGGCACCGCAGCCGTAGAAATGCTCGGGATCGGCGCCGTAGTCAAAGTCGGAATGCTTGCAGTTGGGGCAGCGGTAATGGGCCGGCAACGAGTTGACCTCGGTAATGCCCGACATAAATGCCACCAGGGAAGAACCAACACTGCCTCGGGAGCCGACCAGATAACCGTGCTCCAGCGAGTCCTGCACCAGCTTTTGAGCCGACATATATATCACGTCGTATTTACAGCCGATGATGTCATTCAGTTCGGTGTTAAGACGGTCCACTACGATCTGAGGCGGATTTTCGCCGTACAGTCGCTTTGCTTTACCCCACACCAGATCACGCAGCTCGCCATCGGAGTTTTCCAGCTTTGGGGTAAACAAACCGTGGGGCAGCGGCTCGATCGCTTCACACCAGTCGGCCACCAAATTGGTGTTGGTCACCACCACTTCACGGGCGGTTTCTTCTCCCAGATAGGCAAACTCCTCCAGCATTTCATCTGTGGTACGGAAGTACAGCGGATTGGGCGAATCGGCATCGTCAAATCCCTTGGTCGCCAGCAGAATGTGACGGAAGATCTCATCTTCCTTATTCATGAAATGTACGTCACCTGTGGCGCACACCGGCTTACCCAAGCGAGCGCCCAGTTCCACAATCCGGCGGTTCCAGTTGCGCAACTGCTCCTCGTCCTTAGCAATCGACACGCCTTCCTTATCAGGGCGCAGCATGAAGGCATTGTTGGAAATGGGCTGGATCTCCAGATAGTCGTACCAGGAAGCGATGCGCTCCAGTTCCTCATCGTCGGCACCGTCCACCATGGCGCGGAACAGTTCACCCGCCTCGCAGGCCGAGCCGAAAATCAGACCCTCCTTATTCTCTTCAATGACCGATTTGGGCATGATGGGGAAGCGGGAGAAATGGTCCAGATGGGCCAGAGAAACCAACTTATACAGATTGCGCAGACCGGCTTTGTTTTTGACCAGAATGATCAGATGATAGGGAATACGGCGGGCACGTCCGCCCCGCTTCATGGTCTTCAGCAGCGGGTTAATGGCATCCAGCGTGTCCACCTTGCGGCCACGCAGCAAGGGCATCATACCGGCAAAAGCCAGTGCACAGGTGGCTGCGTCGTCATCCGCTCTATGGTGATGGAACCCGGGCAGTTTCAGGTGAGCCGCAATGGTATCCAGCTTATGATCCTTCAAATCAGGCAGCAGATACTGACCCAGCACCACAGTGTCCACCGAAGGGTTGTTGAACTGCACACCGTCCCTACGGCACTGGGCAGCGATAAAGGATGTGTCAAAGGCAGCATTATGGGCCACCAGAGGACGTCCGGCGGCAAATTCAAGGAACTGTCTGACCGCCTGCGTGGGTGTGGGCGCACCGCGCACCATATCATCGGTAATACTGGTCAGAGTGGTGATTTTGGGCGGAATCATACGGCCGGGATCAACAAAAGTCTGGAACCGCTCATCGGTCAGCTGGCCGTTGCGCAGCACGGCGGCGCCAATCTCGATAATAGTATCTCCCTCCCGGTCGAAGCCGGTGGTCTCCAAATCAAACGCCACAAACTCGCCGTCCAGCGGATAGGATTCATGGCAGCGGTGCACCGCCACCTTTTCATCCACATCGTTCTGGAAGTAGGCCTCCACGCCGTAAAGTACCTTGATATCCTTGGCCGCATGCCATGCATCGGGGAAGGACTGCAGAACACCGTGGTCGGTGATGGCGATCGCTTTATGACCCCACTTTTCAGCCTGTTTGACCGCTGCCTTAGCATCGGTCAGAGCATCCATATTGGACATCTTTGTATGCAGATGCAGCTCCACACGCTTTTCTTCGGCGTTGTCCTTGCGAGGCGGCAGTGCAGGCAGTTCCACAACACCGGAAGGCTCCAGCACCACTTCTCCCTCAAACTGATTGAAAGAGGGCGTGCCCTGCACCTGAACACGCATACCGGGTTTGACCTTTTCCACAATGGGAAGTCCGGTGTCACCCGCCATAAAGCGGGACACGCGAATGGAATTCTGGAAATCAGTAATATCAAACGAGATGACCCAAGCCTGACGCTTTTTCATCTCACGGTGGTCGACAGCAGTAACCTGGCCTTCCACCAGAATGGATCCCATATCCAACTCTACGTCATTGATGGGTGTCACATGTTTGCGGGTGATCTTGCCGTAAATTGTTTTATTCTTGGGGGCAGCCGGACCACCGCGCGCCTTCATGGCGGCTTTCAATGCCTGTTCCCGCATGGCCTCAGTCCGGGCAAACACATCGTCCTCCTGGCTCTCCGGTTCACAGGAAACCTCCGGAGGCGGCTCCTGCTCCCAAACTGGCGGCGGAGCCTCTTCCCAAGCGGGAGATGCCGTTTCCACGATCTGCAGTTGGAGCCGGGCACTGCCCAGCTGATATGCTGCAGCCAGTTCCTGCTCCAGACACGGCAACAAAGCCCCCAATGTCTGGGGACCTTCCAACGTTGCTTCCAATGTGCGGGCCTTGGCGTCAATGTTCGCCGAAAGCACCAGCACATCACCCAACTGTGCCGCCAATGCGGCATCGGGTCGGAATGCAGTAAACAGATTCAAAAATGGAAGTTTTTCAGCCATGGGATTCCTTCCGTTTCTTCTCAGATTTATATTTCTTCAATCAATGCGAACAGCTCGTCCACCAGTTGATTCTCGGGGACCTTCTTCACAATTTCACCCTTGCGGAACAGGACTCCTTCTCCCCTTCCGCCGGCCAGACCCACATCAGCCGCCGAAGCTTCGCCGGGTCCGTTGACTACACAGCCCATGACGGCTACAGTGATGGGCTTGTTTACGTTCTTCAAGCGCTCTTCCACCTGATTGGCAAGTCCGATCAGGTCAATACAGGTACGCCCACAGGTGGGACAGGACACCAGTTCGGCGCCGTCCTTGCGCAGCCCGGCTGCCTTCAGAATCTTCTTGGCGGCATAGATTTCCTCTACCGGGTCGGCCGACAGGGATACACGCATGGTGTCGCCGATTCCCATCGCCAGCAGACCACCAATGCCGATGGCCGACTTCAGCGTACCCATCTCCACCGTTCCGGCCTCAGTAACCCCGAGGTGTAACGGGTAATCGCTTTGCTCCGACATCAGGCGATAGGCCGCCATGGTCAGAGGAACCGAGGAAGATTTCAAGGAAACGCAGATGTCATCAAAGTCAAATTTATGTAGCAGTTCAATGTGACCGAAAGCAGAGTCCACCAATGCCTGTGCCGTCACACCGCCGTATCGGGCCAGAATGGGCTTTTCCAGGGACCCGCCGTTGACCCCGATGCGAATGGGGATCTTTCGGGTGCGACAGACATCAGCCACCGCTTTGACCCGCTCGGGCGCTCCGATGTTGCCGGGATTGATACGGATCTTATCCACGCCGGCTGCGGCGGCTTCCAGCGCCAGTTTATAGTCAAAATGAATGTCGGCTACCAAAGGGATGTTAATTTGCTCCTTGATGGCGCCGATAGCATGTGCAGCAGCCAGATCAGGAACCGCCACACGGACGATCTGACAGCCGGCCGCCTCCAGATCGCGAATCTGTTTGACGGTAGCAGCCACATCATCGGTACGGGTATTGCACATGGACTGGATGGTCACCTCGGCACCGCCACCCACCGGGACATTGCCTACCATGATTTGTTTGCTCATCTGATTCACACTCCTGCGAGCTTCAACACATCGCTGACGGCCACAACGACCATCAGGGTCATCAGCAGAATGAAACCTGCCGCATTGACCCAACTTTCATATTTGGGGTTCAGCTTCTTTTTAAACAACCCATAAAACAGGCTGCCCACGATCAGGAAGAAAATCCGGCCGCCATCCAGTGCAGGAATGGGCAGCAGATTCATCACCGCCAGATTAATGGCAATCAGAGACATGAAACTGAACACGCTGAACAGGCCGGCACCAAACGTGTCTGCGCTGGCTCCTGCATCGCCCACGGCATCCACAATGCCGATGGGTCCGGACAGGTCCCGCAAGCCCGCAACGCCGGTAATCAGGTCTCCCAGACTGATCCAGACCAACCGCACACAGTCAATCGACTGATACCACGTGTTCTTCAAAATCAGGCCCAAGGTGGCCTTCTCCGGTGCGCCAAAGTAAAATCCGCGCAAATAGGTGGTCTGCCCGTTTTCATCGGTATAGGGCACCTTTGCTGCAAAGTCGAAATCCTTCAGATGAATTTTTTCTCCATCACGGATCACTTCCAGATCCATGATATCATCCTTCGCACGGCTCAGAAACAGACTGACGTCATTCATAAAATAGATGCGATGCCCGTCAATGCGGTAAAGGCGGTCACCTTCCTGCAGACCGGATGCCTGCAGATGCTCGGCGCCCTCCATAAACTCGGTAATCACCGGAGCATTGAATGCCTGCGCACTGGAAAACAGCAGCAGAACAATCACCATGCCGGCCAAAAAGTTCATGACCGAGCCGGCCACCAGAATGATAAATTTCTTCCAGGCAGCCTGACACGCAAAAGAGCGGGGATCATCGGTGGCCTCATCCTCACCCTCCATGGCACAAAAACCGCCAATGGGCAGAATACGAAGGCTGTACTCGGTCTCACCCTTTGTTTTATGCAAAATACGGGGGCCCATGCCGATGGAGAACTCATTGACCTTGACACCCAGCAATTTCGCTGTGATGAAATGACCGAATTCATGTACGGCAATGAGAATTCCGAACAGAATAATCGCGATAATAATATACAGGGTATACTGCAACAGATTCACCTCTTAGGCACACAACGTCATTTTCCTGCAATCTCGCGTCCGGCGGCATCGGCAGACAGAATGTCCTCCAATCCGGGCGCGCAAACAACAGGCACCTTGGCGAGGGTCTCCTCCACCAGGCGTGGAATGTCATAAAAACCGATCTCATCGGCAAGGAATCGGGCAACCGCAACCTCATTGGCACCGTTCATGGCAGCCGGAGCTGTTCCACCGGTCTTTGCCGCCTGAATGGCCAGCGCCAGACAGGGGAACGCCTCCAGATCGGGCGGCGCAAAGTGCAGCGGACCGCAGGTCAACAGATCCAGCGGATTGGCCGGGCCGGGTACGCGCTCCGGCCAGGTCAGGGCATATTGGATGGGCAGGCGCATGTCGGGGGTACCCAACTGTGCCAGCACAGCACCGTCACAGTATTCCACCAGCGAGTGGATAATACTCTCCCGATGGATCACAACCGAAATCTTTTCCGGCGGCATATCATACAGACGCATGGCCTCGATGAACTCCAGTCCCTTGTTCATCATAGTCGCTGAATCAATGGTAATTTTGGCACCCATGGCCCAATTGGGATGTTTGAGCGCCTGTGCGCGGGTCACATTCTGCAGTTCTTCCCGCTTCTTCCCAAAGAAGGGGCCTCCGGAGGCAGTCAGGATCAGACGTTTGACTTCTCCCCTGCTGTTGCCCTCCAAGCTTTGGAACAGGGCGGAATGCTCCGAGTCCACCGGAATAATCTCAGCACCCTTTTCCTTTGCCCGCTGCATGACCAGTTCACCGGCACAAACCAGAGTCTCCTTGTTGGCCAATGCAATCCGCTTTCCGGCATCAATGGCCGCCAGCGTGGGAATCAGGCCGGCCACACCTACCACGGCAGTGACCACCGTCCCAACCTCAGGCAGAGTGGCCGCTTCCACCACGCCGTCCATACCGGACACAACCCGGATGTCGGTGTCGGCCAGCCTCACTTTCAAGTCAGCTGCCGCAATGGGGTCGATCAGCGCAACCAGTCTGGGGCGGAATTGCCTGGCCTGCTGCTCCAGCAAATCGACTGAAGAGTGCGCGGTCAGCGCACCCACAGAGAAACCAAGGGCGGCGATCACTTCCAGCGATTGCCGCCCGATGGAGCCGGTGGACCCCAAAATCGAAATAGTTGTTTTGTTCATGAAAATCGCCTCACTTGGCAGCACCCCTTCGGGCGCTTTCCTTAGAAAACGGGCAGATAAGACACAAGAAACAGCACCACGGGCGCACATAAGATCATGCTGTCAAAACGGTCCAGCATACCGCCGTGTCCGGGCAGCAAATGTCCGTAGTCCTTAATGTCATACTGACGCTTGATGAAAGAAAACACCAAATCGCCCAGTTCGGTAAACACAGCTCCCAAAAGGCCGCACAGCGCAAGGGACCACAGATTTACCCGGCAGTCCTCAATGGCGCCAATCACAAGACCGTACGCGATTGCGAAAACCACACCGCCCAGAAAACCAAAAATGTATCCTTCCAGACTTTTCTTGGGACTGACCCGGGTGATACCGCGATGCTTGCCAAGAAAAATACCGCCAAAATAGGCTGCACTATCGGTAACAAAGGTCAGAAAAACCGCCAGCAGAACCAGATAGCGGCCGTATTCCATACCCCGCAGCTGCACCAACGCGGACAGGCCCAGCGGAATAACACTTGCGCCAAACAACGTCAGCATAACGTGGTAAAAGCCGATCGAAACGTCCCCATCATTGTATGCACGAATGGCACACCAAAAGGATACGACCAGAACCGCAAACACGCAAACTGCGGAAACAGGAATCGTCCAGCCAAACCACACGCCCAGCGGAATCAATACGGCCGAAAGCAGCGTCACCACACGCATGGGAACGGTAATTTTTCCTTCTCCCGCGGCGCGCAGAAGCTCAAAGGCCGCCATACCCGAAATGGCAGCGATCAGAATTGCCCAGAAAACCGTGGGTAAAAACAGAATCACACACAGCAAAACCGGCACACCGATCACGGCAACCAAAATTCGTTTCAGCACGTTCAGACACCTCCGTAACGGCGGGAACGCTGCTGAAAATCAGCAATGGCCTTCAGCAAATCGTCCGTTCCAAAATCGGGCCAAAGCACGTCTGCAAAATAGAACTCCGTATAGACCGACTGCCAAGGCAGGAAATTGGACAAACGCAGTTCCCCACTGGGGCGAATGATCAAATCGGGATCGGGCACCCCGGCGGAAAACAGATAACCGGAAAAGGCCTCTTCAGTCAGGTGGTTGGGATCGGCTTTGCCCTCAACGCAATCCAGCGCAAAGGCCCGGGCCGCCCTGACAATCTCATCCCGACCGCCGTAGTTCAAACAAATATTGACCTGACATCCATCGTAATGGGTCGAGATTTCTTCGGTCCGCTCGCACAGCGCACGCAGTTCCTCACTGAGCACCGACAGGTCACCAAAGAACTTCATTTTTACCTTATCCCGCTCCATTTGATCAATGGCTTCCAGCAGGAACTTCTTCAGCAGGCCCATAATGGCGCCCACCTCATCCTCCGGCCGCTTCCAGTTTTCGGTGGAAAAAGCATACACCGTCAGATACTGCACGCCGATTTCCTTGCAGTAGGTAGCAATGGTGCGAAAGGTTTCCGTACCTGCCTTATGACCGGCAGTGCGGGGCAAACCCCGAAGTTTCGCCCACCGCCCGTTACCGTCCATAATGATGGCGATGTGACGGGGCAGGTGGGCGAAATCTACTTCAGGTATATTTTGTTTTTTCTTAAAAAATACCATAGCCGGATCAGACAGCCATCAGTTCGGCTTCCTTCTTGGCGGTCAGCTCGTCAATTTCCTTGCAGCGCTTGTCGGTGATCTCCTGAATCTCCTTCTCGTGCTCCTTGCGGTCATCTTCGGTCAGTTCGCCCTTCTTCTCCAGCGCCTTGTACTTGTCCATGGCATCACGGCGGATGTTACGGATGGCGACCTTTCCGTTCTCACCGTACTTGCGGACCTGCTTGGTCAGATCCTTACGACGCTCCTCGGTCAGCTGAGGGAAGGTCAGACGGATCACACGGCCGTCATTCTGAGGATTGATGCCCAGATCAGAAATCTGAATAGCCTTCTCAATAGCCTTCAGGATGCTGGCATCCCAGGGCTGGATCTGCAGCACACGGGGGTCGGGGGTGGAAATGGCTGCAACCTGATTCAGGGGAGTCGGGGCACCGTAGTAGTCAACCGTGATCTTATCCAGCACGCCTGCGTTGGCACGGCCGGCACGAACAGAAGCGAAGTCGCTCTTGACCACTTCAATGGTCTTGCCCATCTTGGTGTCAAATTCCTTGTTAATCTCTTTCATTGTGGCTTCCTCCTATGTTTTAATCTCTCACGATAGTACCAATTTTTTCGCCCATAACGGCACGGAGAATGTTCTCCGGATCCTTCAAAGCAAAGAGCAGCACGGGGATCTCATTGTCCATAGACAGGGACGTAGCGGTGGAATCCATAACCTGCAGGCGCTGGGCCAGCACATCGCCATAAGTAATCGTATCGTACTTCACGGCGGTAGGATCCAGACGGGGATCGGCGGAATATACACCGTCAATATTCTTGGCCAGCAGGATCACGTCGGCACCGATCTCTGCCGCACGAAGCACGGCAGCCGTATCGGTGGAGAAGTACGGATTGCCGGTACCTGCACCGAAAATGACCACACGGCCTTTCTCCAGATGGCGAATGGCTCGGGAGCGGATATAGGGTTCAGCAACGGATCTCATTTCCAGCGCAGTCTGCACTCGAACGGGAATTCCCTTCTGTTCACAGACATCAGCCACAGCCAGACAGTTCATCACGGTTGCAAGCATCCCGATGTGATCGGCACGGGTGCGCTCCATCTTGCCGCCGCCGCTGTTTTTCGCGCCGCGCCAGAAGTTGCCGCCACCGACCACCAGTCCGACCTGAACACCCAGATCCAGACACTTTTTGATCACATCACAGACGCTGCCGATCATTTCAAAATCCAGACCGGAACCCTTTCCACCGGCCAGTGCTTCACCGCTGATCTTCAGCAATACACGCTTAAATACAGGCTGTCCCATATTCAACACATCCCTTTGCGTTATTTCTTTTTTATCAAATACATATTATATAAAAAAATTACCCGTTTGCATAGGGGTTGACAAAAGTTTTTTTGTAAATATTTTATCCGCCGCCTCCTCCTGGACTGCGAACAAAAAAAGCGTGCATTTTTCGCAGAAACATGGTAAAATGCTTTTTAAGCGATTTTCCTTTCCCCTTTTTTCGACAGGAAAAGCCACTCTTTACGTTACAAATCTCAACAAAGGATGTGTCTGTTTTGTCCATCAAGATCACTGCCGACAGCACCTGCGACCTGACTGCAGAACTGTTGGAACGCTATGATGTCGAAATGTTCCCTCTGTCTGTTATTTTGAATGACAAATCTCTGAAAGATGGCGTGGAAGTGTTCCCTGACGATCTCTATCGCCACGTGGAAACTACCGGAAGCCTGCCTACCACCTCCGCCAACAGCGTAGGTGAGTATCAGGACCGTTTTGCCGTCCTGTCTGCCCAGTACGATGCTGTGATCCACATCAACATCAGTTCCGACTTCTCCAGTTGCTATCAGAACGCATGCATCGCCGCCGAAGAGTTCGACAATGTGTACATCGTGGATTCCCGCAACCTGTCCACCGGCCACGGCCACGTGGTCATCGAGGCCGCTTTGGCCGCTCAGCGCGGAATGAGCGCTCCCGAAATCGTAGACTTCCTGAACGACCTAACCGGTCGTGTGGAAGCCAGCTTTGTGCTGGACCAGCTGGCCTACATGGTCAAGGGCGGCCGCTGCTCCACTGTGGCTGCTTTAGGCGCAAATCTGCTCAAACTGAAGCCCTGCATCGAGGTCAAAGACGGTAAGATGGGCATGGTCAAAAAGTACCGCGGCTCCTTCTCCAAGGTCATCCTCGAGTACGTGAAGGACCGTCTGGAGGGCCGTGAAGACGTGATTTACGACCGTATCTTCATCACCTATTCCTCCGACATGCCCGAAGTGGTTGCCGCCGTGCGTGAGGCAGTCAGCCAGTACGCTCCCTTCACCGAGGTCATTGACAACCGCGCCGGCTGCACCATCTGCTCCCATTGCGGTCCCTGTTGCCTGGGCATACTGTTTATCCGCAAATAACTCCCTTTTTTACATTCAAAAGGCCATCGGCGGTGCAACCGCCGATGGCCTTTTCTCTGTTTAGTTAAATTCCTTTACATACGCTGCGCGCAGTTGCTCCAGCGCCTTTTCCAACGTACTTCTGTGGCAGGCAAAATTGACCCGCATGAAGCCGGCACCCGCTTCGCCGAAACCGGATCCCTTGTTCGCGGCAATTTGGGCCCGTTCAATGAAAAACCGTTCTGCCTCCTCCGAGGGCAAACCCAAGCCGCGCAGATCCACCCATCCAAGGTAGGTCCCCTGGGGCTTTTTCATCTTAATTTTCGGAGTATGCTTTGCAAGAAATTCGATGGCATAGTCCATGTTCGCCTCGATGTATTCCGTCACTTCATCAATGTACCATTCACTTTGAGTCCAAAGGGTTTCCAACGCAGTAATGGCAAACACATTCAGACCGGGCATACCGTTCTTTTCCTTCTGCCATTCAAACTTCTTTCGAATTTCTTCATCCGGAATCAGAATCGCCGAAGCCTGCAGTCCCGCAACATTGAAGGTCTTGCTGGGTGCATAGCAGGAAATGCATTTTGCCCCTCGCTCCCGGGCAATCGGACCGGTGGATGCAAACGAGACGCCCCGCATCAGCAGATCTGCATGGATCTCGTCCGACACAAGAATAACATCGTTCTTTGCACAGATTTCGCAGACACGCTCCACATCTTCCCTGCCCCATACTTTTCCGATGGGGTTATGCGGATTGCAGAAAATCATCAGCTTGGTATTTTCTTCGGCAGCCAGTTCCTCCAACTGTTCAAAATCGATCCTGTATTCATCGCCTTCCAAAATCAGTGCATTGTTGCGCACAACGCGGTCGTTGTTTACCACACAGTTGCGGAAGGGATGATACACCGGCTGCTGAATAATAACACTGTCACCCGGCTGGGTCAGTGCCTGCACCGCCTGAGCCAGCGCAGGGACAACACCGGGCATATATACGATCCATTTTTCGTCAATTTCCCAGCCGAAGCGCTTGCTCATCCAGCCAACAACCGCATTCTGCATATTGCGGGTTCGCTGCGCACAGTAACCGTACACACCATGCTGTGCACGCTTGATGATGGCTTCTGTCACCTCAGGCGGGCATTTCACATCAGAATCGGCAACCCACATGGGAATAGCATCTTCCGCATCATATTCGGAAAAGGCATGGGCCAGAATATCCCACTTCACGCAGCCAGTGCCGCGGCGCTCTACATACTCGTCAAAGTTCATTGAGATTCCTCCCTTTTCTACTCAGCAGGTTTTTTATAGCATAGCACATTTTTTATAAAATTGCTACCTAAAACAAAACCCGCCGGACGCGATGCGTCCTGCGGTAGATGCTTTCTATCAGAAACTGCTGATTAGTTGCCAGCCAGCTGCTTGGCGATCTCTTCAGCGAAGTTCCCCCCACCCGGTTTCACCGTGCGGGGACGGACCCCACACTCAATTTCACATGCTCGGGCGAAATGAATCCGCCCTGCGCAAATCTCCGCCTGCGGCTTCGATTTTCACGCGCCACTCGGCGCGAATACAGGAGAACTTCGCACATAAAAACCGCCGGACGCGATGCGTCCGGCGGTAGATGCTTTCTATCAGAAACTGCTGATTAGTTGCCAGCCAGCTGCTTGGCGATCTCTTCAGCGAAGTTCTCCTGCTTCTTCTCGATGCCTTCGCCCTTCTCGAAGCGAACAGCGGTCTTGAAGGTGATGGCGCCGCCCAGTTCCTTGGCGCACTTAGCCAGGTACTTCTCGACGGTGTAGTCGCCGTCCTTAACAAACTCCTGCTGCAGCAGGCAGTTCTCGTTGTAGAACTTGTTCAGCTTGCCCTCAACGATCTTGACCTTGACCTGCTCGGGCTTGTTAGCCATCTTGGGGTCATTGTCCATCTGGACCAGCATGATCTTCTTCTCCTCAGCCAGAACGTCCTCGGTGACCTGAGACTTGTCCCAGAAGCGGGGGTTCAGAGCAGCGATCTGCATGGCAACGTCCTTGCCGCACTCGGTAGCGTCAACGCCCTCAACCTCCAGGTTGACCAGAACGCCGATCTTGCCGCCGGCATGGATGTAGGGAACGGAAACACCCTCGGTGAAGGAGTGGAAACGGCGAACCTTGATGTTCTCGCCGATAACGAGAACCATCTCCTGCTGCTGCTGGAGAACGGTCAGCTCGGTGCCGTTGTACTTGCACTCCATCAGAGCGTCCAGATCGGCGGGCTTGTTGGCGGCGACGGTAGCGGCAACACCCTTGACGAAGTCGACGAACTTCTCGTTCTTACCAACGAAGTCGGTCTCGGCGTTGACCTCGACGACCACGCCCATGCCATCGATAACGGCGGCGTAAGCCATACCCTCGGCGGCGATACGGCCGGCCTTCTTCTGGGAAGCAGCCAGACCCTTCTCACGCAGGATCTCAACAGCCTTGTCCATGTTGCCATCGGCCTCGGCCAGAGCCTTCTTACAATCCATCATGCCGACACCGGTCATCTCGCGCAGGGTCTTAACATCAGCT
>JAZOBA010000044.1:0-8225 GCA_045595705.1 Oscillospiraceae bacterium | reverse complement strand
TGTCGTCACGCATATGCAGGTGCAGAACGGAAGCGCCGGCCTTCCATGCGCGGATACCGTCCTCAGCGATCTCCTTGGGAGTGACGGGCAGAGCGGGGCACTTGGCCTTAGGGGTCACGGCGCCGCACAGAGCAGCAGTGATAATAGTCTTAGCCATGATAAAAAACTCCTTTATTCTTAATTTTTACTTGTTTATTGATAAGGCTCCGGCCTTGAAAGAGGTCCTCCCAAGGCCGGGGGCATTATTCATGGGGTGATCAGGGCTTCTCCAGCAGCAGGGCGACACCCTGGCCGCCGCCGATGCAGAAGGTGACGACGCCGCGCTTGGCGTCGGTACGGCGCATCTCGTACACCATCTTGGTGACCAGAATGGTGCCGGTAGCAGCGAAGGGATGGCCCAGAGCGATAGCGCCGCCGTTGACGTTCAGCTTCTCCAGGGGCATCTTGGACTCGCGCAGGCAGTGGACGGACTGAGCAGCAAAAGCCTCGTTCATCTCGATCAGGTCGATGTCGTCCCAGGTCAGGCCGGTCTTCTCGAACAGCTTGCGGCAGGCGTGGACGGGACCCTCGCCCATGATGGCGGGTTCGCAGCCGGCATCGGCGAAGAAGGAAACCTTGGCCATGATGTCCAGACCCAGCTTCTCAGCCTTCTCACGCTCCATGACGATGACGCAGGAAGCGCCGTCGACCAGGGGAGAGCTGTTGCCGGCGGTGCAGACACCGTCGGGAGCGAAGGAGGGACGCAGCTTGGCCAGAGACTCCATGGTGCAGTCATCACGCAGAGGCTCGTCGCGATCGAAGATGGCAGTCTTGCCGCCCTTCAGCTTGATCTCGATGGGCAGGATCTGCTCGTCGAAACGATGGTTCTTGTAAGCCTCGGAACCCTTGCGATGGCTCTCGACAGCGTACTCGTCGCACATCTCACGGGTGATGTTGAAGCGCTTGCCGATGTTGTCGGCGGTGGGGCCGTTGGGCAGGTTGCCGTACTCCTTGGGGGAGAAGATGGGCTCGGCCCAGGGCATGGGAGCCACGGAATAAGCGCGGGTGGGCTTGTTCATCAGATAGGGAGCGAAGGTGGTGGACTCGGTGCCGCCGCAGACGATACACTCGGCGAAACCGGTCTTGATCATCATGGCGGCGTCCCAAACAGCAGTCAGGGAGGAACCGCAGCCACGCTGGATCTGATAGCCGGGCACGTGAACGGGCAGGCCGCCTTCCAGAGCGACCACACGGCCGGAGATCTTGATATCTTCGTTGTCGCAGCAGCAGAAGATGCACTCGTCAACCCACTCGGGATCGACCTTGCCGCGCTTCAGAGCTTCTTTGATGACCATGCCGCCCAGCTTCTCGGGACGGATATCCTTCAGAGCGCCGCCCACACGACCGACAGCGGTACGGACAGCGGAAACAATTACGGCTTCTTTCATGTGTTAAGTACCTCTTTGTTTAAAATTTAGTTCAGATTACTGCAGGGTGCACAGGCCGCCGTCGGGATACAGGATCTGGCCGGTGACGAAGGAAGCAGCCTCAGAAGCGAAGAACATAGCCAGGCCGGCGCAGTCCTCGGTCTTGCCGATACGGCCGGCGGGAACGCGGGCGATGGTGCCGGTCAGCAGCTCGGGGTTCTTCTCGAAGATGGGCTTCATCATCTCGGTCTCGGTCATGATGGGGCCGATGCAGTTGACGGTGATGCCGTACTGAGCCCAGCCGGCAGCCAGGTTCAGGGAGTATGCGTTGACAGCGCCCTTGGTGGAGCCGTAGCAGACGGAGATGTCGCTCATCTTGGAGCGGACAGCGCCGATGGAGCTGACGTTGATGATGCGGCCCCACTTCTGCTCCTTCATGTAGTTGCCGAAGTACTTGCAGGTCAGCATGATGGAACGCACGTTAGCGCCGAACATCTCATCCCACTCTTCGACGGGGTGCTCCAGAGCGGAGAACTTCTTGTTGACGCCCTGGGAGTTGACCAGGATGTCAGCGCCGCCCATAGCAGCCTTGACGTCGTCGAACAGCTTGGCAACATCGGCCTCGCAGCCCATATCGCCGGCGAAGCACAGGACCTCGTTGCCGGTGTTTTCCTTGATCTCAGCGGCCTTCTTCTCCAGCTTGGCCATGCTGCGGCCGACGATAGCGACCTTCACGCCAACAGCGGCGTAGCCTTCAGCGATAGCGCCGCCGATGCCGCCGCCGCCGCCGATAACAACTGCGCGCTTGCCTTCCAGGTTAAAAAGATTCTTGTAATCTGCCATGATAATCTTCCTTTCTCCGGCCGTTGGCCGGACATAATTTTTTGCTTGGGTTCCACCGGGTTGCCCCGGTGTTTGGCAACTCCAAAGCATAATTAGCCCAAGTGTAACAAAAGGATATCATTTCTACACATTTAAAACAAGGAGAACGCTTTTGGATAAGGGGTGATATTTTTTTGTTTCTTTCGTTGGAAAAGGGGTAAAATCTTTGGACCGAAAATGTAAAAAGTGACTGATATAGCCTGTAACCCCTTGCAATGTGGGACAAAAATAGTATAATATTCACATATGGCTGTATATACGAGGAAAGGAGGCGTGTGATGTGCTGACGGCATTGGTTGTGGAAAAAGAGCAGAGTGCAGTGGATTGGTTTATGCATCTTGTGGACTGGGATCGGCTGGATACCCGTGTGCTCGGAATCTGCGGTAACGGTGTGGAAGCACTGGAGGCCATCATGCGCCTGCGGCCGGATATTGTGTTCACCGAGGTATGCATGGAAGGCGGCACGGACGGTCTTGATTTGATCCGCCATGCCAAAGAACTGGGGATCGCCTGCGACTTTGTCATTGTCAGCCGGTTCCACCGGTTTGAGTATGCCCAAAGTGCCATGCGCATGGGAGTTGAAGAATATCTGACCAAACCTCTGGATGCCAGAGAACTGGAACGCGTGCTGGAGAAAATGTGGCACCGCAAACTGGCCCGGGAAACCCAGGAGGTCAACGAGCAGTTCTTCCGAACCCGCCAGCTGCTGCGCAATTCTTTCATGGAATCCTTTACCGGCCTTGTTCCGCCCAAGGACTTTTCTCTGGAGTCTCTGAACCGCAAGTATCACTTCCGGTTCCACGAGGGTGTGTTCCAGTCGGTGATTCTGATGGTAGACGGTCTGCCGGAAGAAGAGGACGGAGTGTTTCTTCCTGCGTTGGCGGAAAATCTGCGTGCCCGTCTGGACCCGGTCTGTCATGAAGTGATTCCTTTTGTTCAGGCGAATCAGCGCCTGACACTGACGCTGAATTATGCAGCCGAAAGCGGGGCGGAGGAACGTCTGCCCGAGCTGCTGGACATTCTGCGGGAGCATCTGCATAAACGCGGATGCGGCCACGTGTCCTTCTGTATCGGAATTGGTTTGCCCGAGCGGGATGTGAGTCGGCTGCGCCAGACTCTGGATACGGCGGAACGGGCAGCACGCTGCGGCATTCTGCGTGGACGTAATCAGCTGTACTGGTACGGAAAGTTGAAATTTGACACCATCCGAAGCGAAGACGTGTTGACTCCCACGCAAGTGGGCGATATACGTGGAAGTGCTGCTATTCTCGATGTTGCAACGTTCTCTTACACGGTGCGCAACGCGTTTACGCCCATTTCGCCCTATACAGATCCCGGTGTGGTCATTGACATCTGCCACGTGGCCATTGATGCGGTCATGGATGCCTGCATTCAGGCCGGATATGGTGAGGTCAGTGAGGCGGAGCATCTGGAGATTCTGCACCGTCTGGGTGATGCCACCACATTGGCGGAGACCATCAATGTGTTGCTGGACTGGACCGGGCAGCAGATCGAGCGCTGCATTCAGGAGCGCCGCAGCAGCCGTCCGGTGCGAGCGGCCAAGGAGTATATCGCCCGCAACTACATGAAGACTTTGACGCTGGAGGAGATCTCCAAGCATGTTCATCTGAATGCCTCCTATCTGAGCATTGTGTTCAAGAAGGAGACCGGGCAGAATTTCTCTGATTATCTGACCGGATACCGCATTGAAATGGCCAAGAATATGCTGCGGCAGGGCGAAATGAGCATTGCTGCCATCAGTGAGGCAGTGGGATATGCGGACAGCAAATATTTTAGCCGCATCTTTACCCGTCTGGTGGGCATCAAACCCTCGGCATACCGCACGCTGCACGGATAAATAACAAGAATAAGCCATCACGGAATGAATTTGTTCCGTGATGGCTTTTTTTGTCAGTGGCTGAGAATGACCTTGGATAGTTCATCAGCAATACGGTAAACGTGCTCAAAATCCACGTAGGGATTGTACAGTGCCTCCAGATCGTCGTGCATTGCTTTGGCCTGTGCCAGAGCGTCAACTGCTTCGTCGATCAGAGCGGCGGAAATTTTGCGGGAAAATCGCAGTCGGTTTTTGTTTTGTCGGATCAAATCCGGTTCGATCATAGCGTCTATGTGGATTTTTCGGTAGGGGCGCTTATGAAGTGTGTGGCCGGAAGGAACACTGACAAAGGCAAGAGACAGTTCGGGGATCATCAGGTGCTTCAGTCGGTCGGGAGCCATGGGGGAGGGACAGGCGATTACGTCATATCCGGACTGGGTCAATCCGGTCAGCAGAGGAGACAGCAACAAGTGAGAAAACCCGTAGCTGTCCTCCAAAAGATAGACTCGTTTACATAACGCATACGCGGTGGAATAGAAAGTCAATACCCCCTGATGGGTGACTGCGTTCAGAAAGCGTTGGGTAACCCGACCGGTTCCGTTGCCTGCGGGCCGTACTTCGCGTTTCAGAATTCCTTGGGCACGTTTGGTTGATTTTTCCGCTAATCCTTTTGTGGCAAGAGAATTACGCAGGTCTTCAGTGATTTGCGCAGCTGCATTCAGACAATGGTAAGCCCGTTTGTAACAGTCGCTGTATCCCACCATGCAATCCATGATTTCTTGTCGGACATTTCGCAAACCGGCACTGTCATAACAATCCCCTAAGTTTACATAAAAATCAACTGCGCCGGGGTAGTAAGGTTCGATTATATGGGGCGCCGTGCCATCCACGATGGCAGTTTTTGCGCCATGGAGCACGATGCCGTCCAGGGAGTCGGGGTCTGCCGAACAGTGGATGTACTCAATCTGTTCGCCCGTTTCTTCGGCTTGCGTGGCAATTCTGCGCATCAGAGTGGATTTCCCGCAACCCGGACCACCTTTCAGAATGTAGATGGCTTCTGCCTGTTTAGGGTCAATCAGTTGGTCGTAGAGGGAGTAAAAACCGTGTGGAGAATTGGCGCCGAGGAAGAAACGAATGTTATCGTCTGCTTGCATATACCGGACCTCCATGGAAAAGATTCTTCACCTTCAAAGTATGCAGAGCAGGGGAATGTGGTTAGCAATTTTTGGATTGTGACTGTTTGTATAATATGGTATGATGGGGAAAACACGGAAAAGGAGCTTTAACATGACGGTATTTCTGACAAGCAGCCCCACCGGTCCGCTGGATCGCAGCCGCATCGTGGAGGGATTTGATACCAAGAACAAACTGGTGGAAAATTTGAAGGAACGCTGGCCGGAACAGGCCAGATGTCTCCTGATCTCGGCTGCACCTGCCGAAGCGGCCTTTGCCGACGCTATGCGTGCTCACATGGTGGAGGCTATGGGAATCAGCGGTCTGGCGGTTGGAGCATGCGACATTTGGGATGACAGAACCGAGAGTTTTTCCGTTGAGACGCTGAAATCCTATGATGTGGTATTTCTTGGTGGTGGTCATGTGCCGACCCAGAATGCCTTTTTCCAACGTATATGCCTGCGGGAAAAGATGGCGCAGTATGGCGGCCTTGTGATCGGTATCAGTGCCGGAACCATGAACAGTGCCGATGTGGTTTATGCTCAGCCTGAACTGGAAGGGGAGAGCATTGACCCGGAATACAAGCGCTTCATTCCCGGTTTGGGTCTGACCAGAATCAATGTGTTGCCCCATTATCAGATGATCAAGGATGCCGTACTGGACGGACAGCGTGTCTTTGAGGATATCTCCTATGCTGATAGTGTGGGCCGGGAGTTCTACGCGCTGGTTGACGGAACGTACATCCTTTGTGAGAACGGAGTCGAAACAATCTGGGGCGAAGCATACCGCATCGCCGACGGCGTGCTGACGCAAATCAGTGCGGAAGATGAGACGTTGGAAATCTGAACAAATAAAAAACACGAGGTCATTTGACCTCGTGTTTTTTTCAGCATTTTTGGAGTTGAAATTACTTCAGCTCGACCTTGGCGCCGGCTTCCTCGAGCTTCTTCTTCAGCTCTTCAGCCTCGTCCTTGGAAACAGCTTCCTTCAGGGTCTTGGGAGCAGCCTCGACAGCAGCCTTGGCCTCAGCCAGGCCCAGACCGGTGATCTCGCGGACAGCCTTGATGACCTTGATCTTCTCAGCGCCGATCTCAGTCAGGACGACGTCGAACTCGGTCTTCTCTTCAACAACAGCAGCAGCAGCGCCGGCAGCGGGAGCAGCCATAGCAGCGGCGGAAACGCCGAACTCTTCCTCCAGAGCGTGGACCAGCTCGGACAGTTCCAGAACAGTCAGGTTCTTAACCTCTTCGATGAGGGCAGTGATCTTCTCAGAAGCCATGATATGTTACCTCCTAAAATATGTGTGTGATTTGTTGTTTTTTTGTTTGTTGGGGTTTGCTTAGGGATTAGGCCTCAGCGGGAGCTTCAGCTTCCACGAAACCGCCCTTCTGATCGGCAATAGCCTTCAGGACGATAGCCAGGCTGGTGATGGGAGCCAGCAGGGTGCCCAGAGCCTGAGCCTGCAGAGCTTCCTTACCGGGCAGCTCGGCCAGAGCCAGAACGTCAGCCAGGGGCAGGACCTTGCCTTCCATGAAGCCGGCCTTGATGGTGAACTTGGTACCGTTGAACTTCTTGGCGAACTTGTTGATGACGCTCATGGGAGCAATGGGATCGCCGGTGGAGTAAGCCAGAGAAGTGGTGCCGTTCAGAGCGGGATCCATCTCTTCCAGGCCGCAGTTGTTGACGGCAAAGCGCAGCAGAGTGTTCTTGATAACAGCGTACTCCACGCCGGCCTTACGGCACTCGGCACGCAGCTCGGTATCCTCAGACACGGTGATGCCCTTGTAGTCGACCAGAACACCAGCGGAAGCGCCCTGCAGCTTCTCGGTCAGTTCAGCAACGATAGCCTGCTTCTCACTGAGAACTTTTGCGTTAGGCATTGTGTTTCACCTCCAGAAAATGAAAAATGCTGTTTTCGTATCCAAAGACACAAAACAGCACAAAGAAATCTTTTATACTGCATTCTCGGCAGGACTTACAAATGCCTGCTGTCTCTGAACACGAATGGTATTATATCATCCCGGACAGGCTATGTCAAGCATAACCTGTCCGGTTTTGATACATTTTTTTGAATTTTTCGCGCAGCGAAAAATTACATCAGCTTGGCGTTGTTGATCTTAACGCCGGGGCCCATGGTGGAAGCCACGGTGCAGGAACGGATATACTGACCCTTGGCAGCGGCGGGCTTAGCCTTGATGATAGCGCCGATCAGAGCGTTGAAGTTCTCGGTCAGCTTCTCAGCACCGAAGGAAACCTTGCCGATGGGGCAGTGGATGATGTTGGTCTTGTCCAGACGGTACTCGACCTTACCGGCCTTGATGTCGTTGATGGCCTGAGTGACGTTGGGGGTCACGGTGCCGGCCTTGGGGGAGGGCATCAGACCCTTGGGGCCCAGGACCTTACCCAGACGACCGACCACACCCATCATATCGGGAGTGGCAACGACCACGTCGAAGTCGAACCAGTTTTCCTTCTGGATCTTCTCAACCAGATCCATCTCGCCGACATAGTCGGCGCCGGCGGCCTTAGCCTCTTCAGCCTTGGCGGCCTTTGCGAACACCAGAACGCGCTGGGTCTTGCCGGTGCCGTGGGGCAGCACGATGGCGCCACGGACCTGCTGGTCAGCGTGACGGGAGACAACGCCCAGCTTGACGTGCAGCTCGACAGTCTCGTCGAACTTAGCGGAAGCGGTCTTCACGACCAGATCCAGAGCCTCAGCGGTGTCATACAGATTAGCCTTGTCGATCTGCTTGGTAGCGTCGACATACTTTTTACCTCTAAACATATTGGTTCTCCTCCTTTCCCAATTATTCCTCGACGACAACGCCCATGGAGCGGGCGGTACCGGCGATCATGCTCATAGCGGCCTCGATGCTGGCGGCGTTCAGGTCGGGCATCTTGGTCTCGGCGATCTTGCGGACATCTTC